>JBBDNW010000206.1:0-11328 GCA_040877375.1 Pirellulales bacterium
CGCCGAGCGGCGTCTGGCTTCTGATAGGTGCCTGCTGGCCTCGGCCCACCCCCCCGACCCCACACCACACCACACTCCCCTCCCGCCACGAATCCCCTGGAAATCCCTGCCATGCGACGCGCAAAAATCTCGATCATCGGTGCCGGTAACGTCGGCGCCACCACGGCCCACTGGTGTGCGGCCGCCGAACTCGGCGACATCGTCCTCCTCGATATCCCGGCGACCGAGGGCATGCCCGCCGGCAAGGCGCTCGACCTCTTTCAGGCGTCGCCGATCGTCGGGTTTGACGCGCGGCTGACGGGCACCACGGACTGGGCCGACACCACCGGCAGCGACGTGGTGGTGGTGACGGCCGGGATCGCCCGCAAGCCGGGCATGAGTCGCGACGACCTGCTCGCGACCAACGCGAAGATCGTGGGCGACGTCGCCGTGAAGATCCGCGAGACGAGTCCGCAGGCCATCGTGATCGTGGTCTCCAATCCGCTCGATGCGATGGTGCAGCGAACGTTCCAAGTGACCGGCTTCCCGGCCGCCCGCGTCATCGGTCAGGCGGGCATCCTCGACACCGCCCGCTACCGTGCCTTCGTGGCGATGGAACTTGGCGTGAGCGTCGAAGATATCTCGGCCATGCTGCTTGGCGGCCATGGCGACACCATGGTGCCGATTCCCAGTTGCACGAGCGTGGGCGGGATTCCCGTGACGCAGCTCCTATCGGCCGATCGGCTCGAGAAGATCGTCGACCGGGCCCGCAACGGTGGCGCCGAGATCGTCGCCCTGCTCAAGACCGGCAGTGCCTACTATGCCCCTGCGGCGGCTACGACCCAGATGGTGGAGGCGGTCGTCAAGGATAAGAAGCGGGTGGTGCCGTGCGCGGCCTATTGCGATCAGGAATATGGTGTCGGCGGCTACTTCGTCGGCGTGCCGGTGGTGCTCGGCAGCGGCGGCGTGGAGAAGGTGATCGAACTTGACCTCCTGCCCGCCGAACGGGCGGGGCTCGATAAGAGCATCGCCGCTGTCAAGGAGCTCGTAGCCGCGATGAATCGCCTCACCGGCACCGCTTGAGCCACCGGGAAGCCTCCCCGATCTCGCCGCTTGCCCCGCTTGCCGCGGCCGCGCGGCAAGCGGACCGCTGCCGTTGCCCGGGGTCGAGGGTTGCGATACAAACCCGCTCCGGCCCGGTCCGGGCTGCCCGGGAGCCGTTTTCAGCGGATCCCCGACTTCAGCGAGGTGCGATTCATGCGTGGCCAAAAGTCGAACCGCCAAAAGTCGAACCAGGGTCCTCGAAGTGGACGAGCGGCTGCTGCGTCGGTCCGCTGCCCATCGCGACCCGCGATCGCCGACTGGACGAAGGGCATGCCCGTCTTCGTGCCGCAGGGCTACGAGCCGGGCTACGACTATCCCCTGCTCGTGTGGCTCACCGACCCGACTGACCGAGGCTTCGATCTGGCCAGGGCCATGACCCGCATGAGTCTTCGCAACTTCGTGGCGGTCCAGGCGACCGGGGGTGAGACCGCCGTCTGGCGGGCCGCTGACACAGTGTCCGCGAGGTTGAGCATTCATCCACGCCGCATCTGGCTCATCGGCCACGGCATTGGGGGCACGGCGGCATTTCGGATCGGCTGCCGTCATCCTGATTCGTTCGCCGGCGTCGTCTCGCTGGGCGGTCCGTTTCCGCTCGATGAGTCGGCCTTCGCGCGGGTCGAGGCGGTTCGCCGCCTGCCGATGCTTTACTGCTGCCGCGGCACGAGCGCCGTCTCCGCTGCGGCGCACACCGACCGCACGCTCCGGCTGTTTCACGCGGCAGGAGCGATGCTGGCCATGCGAATCTATCCGGGCAGCGGCGAGCTTTCGCAGGCTGCTCTTGGCGACGTCAACCGCTGGCTCATGGATGAGATCTGTGGCACGTCAGCCGGATTACGGGCCCATGCCGCCGGCTAGCAGAGCATTGCCTCGACTCTATCGACACCGTCCCCGGGAAAGGATTCCCATGACAGACGCATCAGACCGCCGATCCGCTTCCCGTCATCGGGCCGGCACAGCCGCCGCTGCGGATGAGCCGCACATCCTGGCGTTGTCCAAGACGCAGGCTTCCTCGTTGCGGGACGTGCTCGAGTCGATTGTCTCCGAGGTTCGCGGTCGTGTTGAAGGTGCCGGAGCGCGGGTGCGGGTGACGCTCGATGTCCCCGAGGGACAGTTCGTCGACGCCGAACCGGTCCTGTTTCGCAGCGCGGTCGAGGGACTCCTGAGCGCCGCGTTCGCCGCCGCCGTCCGGCCGGGTGCCGCGAGCGATGCGCCGCGGATCCGTGAGGTCGTCGTGACGAGCGTTGACGCGGACGAAACTTTCGAACTCGAAATCGCTGATTCCGGCAGCCGGACGGCCGCGGATGCAGCCGCACTGGTGGGCGTCCGCGCCCTCGCCGACCGGGTTGGTGGCGATATCGTCGTCGCGGAATGTCCGGAAGGGGGCACGGCGGTCACGATCCGCCTCTCCCGGCGCCGGGGCCTGCGGAAGGCCGCCTGACCGGAGGCCGTCGCCAATGCACCACCCACGAGATCGAACCATGGACGCTTCCCGTTTAGACGACCACTACCAGCGTCCCGCATCCCGAGTCACGCCGGCCCAGGTGATCGCCCTGGGGCTTGTCGCGATCTCGATCGGCTGGGCTGCCTGGTTTCTCCGCGACCGCCCCATCAGCGAAGAGGTGGAGCTGCTTCCCGGCACGGTGCTGCCGTCGTCGGAGCTCGCGATCGTCGAGGCGGCCTTCGATCGTGCGCAACTCATCGGGCATCGCACTGAAGATGGCCGCATCTGGGTGCCGCGGCCGCGGCAGAGCGCCTACATGCGGGCGTTGGTCGACGCGGAGGCGCTGCCGCGTGAGTTTGGCAGCAGCCTGCGGCGGGCGCTCGAGCAAAACAGCCCATGGCAGAGCAGGGCCGTGCAGGAGGAATCCCTCCGCGTGGCTGTTCAGGAAGAACTGGCCCATGTCATCTGCTCGATGCCCGGCATCGAACGGGCTGCCGTGCTGTATGACGTCGATGACCGGACGTCCTTCGATGGAACGCTCGGCGGCGCACCGACGCGAACCGCGAGCGTGAACGTGCGGACTCAGCCCGACAGTGAACTCGAACCGGTCCGTGTTCAGGCGATCCGCGTGCTCGTCGCCGCGTCGATCGCGGGATTGGAGCCGGAACGCGTTGCGGTGACCGACCTGCGGAGCGGCCGTGTGCATGCCGGTCCGCTGCAACCGCTGGATACCGCCGACGCCGACGCGGCGGTCGACCCCGCACTTGCCCGCCGCATCATGCACGAGCGGCATCTGGTCGGGAAGGTGCGGCAGGGGCTTTCGTTCGTGAAGGGAGCGGTCGTCGACGTGACGGTCGCGTTCGCCGCCGACGCCCCACCGGAGCCCGTCGCCGAGCCTGGCCTGCCCCCCCGGCAGCAGCGGGTGGCCGATGCCAACGCGCCGGCCGAGGTGACGATCGCAGACGACGCAGCGGCGCTCCAGCCCGCCGTGGTCCGCCCCGGCGACGGACCGGAGGCGATCGTTGTGTCGCTCGCCATTCCCGAGACGTGGTTCGACAACGCCCTGCGGTCCGCCCGCGGTCACGATGCTACGGTCTTGAGCACTGTGATCGATCACCACGAGGAGCAACGGCTCCGCGACCATGTGCTGCAACTTCTCCCTGCCGGCCCCACTCCTGATTCGCGCCGTGTCGTAATCACCCGGTTTCCTGTGAGTCCGTCGCGGTCTGACGCCACGGCACGGACTGTCTCCGCGGCCCCGCCGCCGCCCGCCGCCGCGACATCATCGCCAGCGGCTGGAAAGTTGAAAACACTGGGAGCATACATCGACGTCACCGTACAGGCGATCATCTCGGGCCAGCCGGCCGACGTGCCGCGTGAGGTCTGGATGGTCCTGATGGCCAAGTGCTCCGCGGTGCTCGCCTACATCTTTTATCGGAGCGGCTCGCAGGCCTCGGCGGGTTCGCCGCGTGCCGCCGGTATCCCGGGCCGGCGTCGTGGCAGTGGCCGGATCGACTGGTCGTCGCTCGACGCCCAGCCCGGCCATGACGGGCGTGAAGATCGTAACGACCACGATGCCCCCGCCTCCCGGATGGCCGCTTGATGACACGTCACTGCACCATGGTCGTCGCGCTGGCCATGATTGCCATGGTGACCATGGTGACGACGTGTTTTGTCCGTGCCGATCCGCCCATCGCGCCCGGTCCGGAGAGCGTGCAGATCGACACCTCTATCATGCCGGCTGCGCTCGTCACCGGCCTGGAGAGGGCGGCGGATGATGCGCGGCCCGGCCCCGTGTCGCTTGGCCCTGCCGCCGGCACTGCTGCTTCGCCGCCGCCGCGGTCAACCCGCCCGCTGCCCGACTGGAAACTACTGGCGGCGATGGGGGCGGCGTTTGCCGCTCTGGCGGGCTACCGCCTGTTTTCGACCCGCCGGGGAGCGACCCTGCCGTCGGATGTGTTTGAGGTGCTCGGCGAGGCTCCGCTCGGTGGGCAACAGTCGGTCAGAGTCGTTCGCTTCGGGCCGCGGACGCTGCTCGTCGGCGTGTCGGCCGCGGGCTGCCAGACGCTCGCGGAGCTCACCGATCCGCAGGCCACTGACCGCATCGCGGCTGCCTGTCGGGGCACACGCCTCCGCACCCAATCCACCGGCGCCGCACGCGGTCAGACTCCCGGCGCTTTGCCTTCGGCCGCGGAGGCCCGCGCGTGACCACCACCTCCTCGGCGATCCGGTGTCTCTTCGGCCTCGTGCTGGCCGTGGCTGCGGCGCTCTCTTCCATGACCCTCACGGCGCTGGGGGAGGAGCCCGCGAGCGATCTCCCGCGTGCCATCGCGCCGGGCGACGTCGCCGACGCGATCGCGACGGCTGCGGCGCCGGTGGCCCGATCGGCGGATGACGGCGGCTGGCTCGACCTGCTCCGGGGCAAGCGACTGGATGCGGTGCTGCCATCGGCGGTGATGTTCGGCGTGATCAGCTTGGCGCCAGCGGTGCTCCTGATGACCACCTGCTTCGTGCGGATGTCGGTGGTGCTCTCGCTCCTCCGGCAGGGGCTGGGTGCTCCGCAGATTCCGTCGAACCAGATCGTGGCGTCGCTCGCGATCTTCTTGTCGGCGATGGTGATGTGGCCCGTCTGGACGCAGGCCTGGCGCGACGGCATGGAGCCCTACCGCCAGGGCACGCTCACTGCCGCCGAGGCCTTTGACAAGGGCTCACTCCCCGTCCGCCGCTGGATGGCGGGTCAGATCGAGCAGGCTGGCAACCGTGACACGATGCTGCTCTTTCTCGCACGCCATCCCGCCGGCCCGAAACAGGCGGCAACCTACGACGACGTCCCGGTCGAGGCGCTTCTGCCGGCCTTTCTCGTCAGCGAACTGGAGACAGCGTTTGCGATCGGCTTCCGGATGCTGCTGCCGTTCCTTGTGCTCGACATCCTGGTGGCCACGCTCGTGGTCTCGACGGGGCTTGTGATGCTGCCGCCGTCGCTGGTGTCGCTGCCGCTCAAGCTGCTGGTATTCGTCTCCGCGGACGGCTGGTCGCTGGTGGTGAGGTCGCTGCTCGACAGCGTGCGGACCCTGCCGTCGTAAGCATGGCCGCTGGAGAGAACCATCGATGACCGAACAACAACTGGTCGAACTCGTGAGGCAGGCTCTGGTCGCCGGGCTGGTCGTGGTCGCGCCGGTCCTGCTGGCCGGCCTCGCGGTGGGCGTGATCATGGGGCTGGTGCAGGCGGCCAGCGGCGTGCACGAGCCAATCGTCGGATTCGTGCCGAAGTTCGCGGTGATGGCGGTAATGGTGCTTGTCTCGCTGCCGTGGATGGTCGAGCGGCTCGCCAGCGTGTTCCGCGAGACGGTCGCCGGTCCGTGACAGATCGCGGCGGCAGCCCGCCCGCAGGCAGGAGCCCATGATGGCCGCGACGTGGTTGACAGAGGTTGCCTTCCCCGGCCCGATCGTGGCGGCGGGTGTGCTGGCGCGCATGGCCGCTGCGGTCGCAGTGGGCGGGGTGCCGATCGCAGTGGGCGTTGGCTTTCGCGTGCAGGCTGCGGTCGTGATCGCGCTCACGCTGGCCGCCGTGCCGGCGGCAGGTGCCGTGATGCCCGCGACGTCGCTGGACTCGCAGCCGCTGGTGTTGCTCGTGATGGCAGAGGCGATCGTGGGCCTCGTCTTGGGCATGGCGGTGGCGACGGTGCTCTCAGCCGCAAGCTGGGCCGGTGGCATTCTCGGTAGCGCCACGGGCCTGTCGTGGTCTGATGACTTCACGCCGGAAGGCGATCCGCAGACGGCCGGCATGGCGCGGCTGGCCTGGTGGATGGGGCTGGCGGGATTCCTCGCCGCGGGCGGCCATCTCCATGTGGTGGCGGGGCTCGTCGACAGCGTGCGGCTGCTTCCGATCGGCACGGCCTGCGGTGCCGACGGCCGCTGGAGCGCGAGCCTCGAGACGATTGCCACCACGATGCCGTCGGTAGCGATCTCGCTTGCCATTTCGCTGGCGGTGCCAGCACTGGCGGCGGTGCTCGCCTTCCATCTCGTCGCCGCGATCTGCGTGCGGACGGTCCAGTTTGACCCCGGCCAGGGTCTCCTCCAAGCTGCCGCCTCGCTCGTGCTCTTGGTGGCGGTCTGCATCGGGATCGATTCCTGGATCGGTGGCTTCGCTGCGGTCGTGGAGGCGCCGCTCGAACGCTGCCTCCACGACGTCCGGCCCTGATGATGTACCTCGCTCACCCGCCCGGCCCGTACCCATGTCTGATGCATCCGACCGAGTGATTCCCGCCACGCCCCGCCGGCGCGAGGCCGCCCGTCGCGAGGGCGGGATGCCGACGGCCGCACTGCCGGCGTGGGTGGCCACGGCGGGCACGGCCGTTCTCCTTCTGCCAGCGTGGGCCGCTACGACGATGCCCGCCGCCGCCGAGATGCTCCGCGGCACGATCTCCGGCGCGGCGCGGGCCGCGCGGTACGGCGACGTCGCGCTGCCTGCCGTGATCGCGGTGGTGGTGCCCACCGTCGCTCTGGTGCTGGCCGCCGCGGCCGCCGGGATCGGCGTGCGGATCCTGCTCGATGGGTTTTCGTGGCAGCCATCGCGAGCGCTGCCGATGTTCCGCCGGATCGATCCCTTGGCAGGATTGGCCCGGATCTTCTCATTTCAAACATTGACCACTGTCATTGGTGCCGGCATCGGCCTCGCCGCACTGGCGGCCGCCGCGGCCTGGTCGCTCCGGCCGCTGCTCGCCACCACGGCCACCATGGCTGGGATCTCCGAGCCGACACTCGTGGCCGCCGTCGCCTGGCGATCCGCCGCCTGGATTTTTGCCGCCGCTGCGATTGTGGCGGGGTGTCGGTGGGCGCTTGCCCGCCGGCGATTCGAACGGCAGATCCGCATGACGCCGCAGGAGTTTGCCGACGAGGCCAGAAGCGCCCAGGCCGACCCGAAGGTCAAACTGCTTCAGCGGCAGCGACCGCGTCAGCCCACCGCCGGCACGGCGTAGCCGTAGCGGTCGAGGAAGGGACGACAGCGGGTCGCGATCTCGGCCACGAGTCGCGGGTCGTGGCGGTAGGTGTTGGTGCGGTAGCGTTTCATGGTCGCCGCCTCCCGCTCGAGGGCGGGCCGCAGGCGGGCGAAGTCGCCGAGGTCGAGCCGTTGGTAGCTCTGCTTCATCGCGGCCACCGGGTCCGCTACGAGGTCTTCGTAGCGGATCTCGTGGAGCCGCTCCGGGGCGAGGTGGCCGCGATCCCGCTCGAAGGCGGTGTGCATCTCCTCGAACGCGGCGAACACGTATCGCTCGAGCGCCTCGCCACGGTCGACCTGCAGTGACTGCACATCGTGGAGCGACTTCCAGAGCCGCAAGGTCGAGGGAATCACGACGAACGGGTCGCGGACCACATGGAGGAAACGTGACTCGGGAAACATCTCCGCGAGCACGCCGACCCGCGCGGTGTGGGGTGGGCTCTTGAGTACTGGCCGCCGTGGATCGCGAACGGCGAGCATGTTGAGGAAGCGGTGGAGGGCTCGTTTCCACCGGTCCAGCTCGGCGGGTGGCAGCTTGGTGAGGTCGAGCGCCTCCGGGTGATCGGGGCTCGTGACCGGAAACGCCATGCGGCGGTAGCAGGAGGGCGCACCGAGGTTCATCAGCGCAAACTCGTCTTCCTGCGGCCTGCTCCAGCCAGCGGCCACGTCGTCCATCGGCCGCTTCGCCGGGATCATCCACGACAGCGCTTGGGTGAGCACGTCTTCGGTGAGGAGGAAGTGGCTGGGGGCGAAGCATTCGTAGGTGTTTGGGCAGCAGAACCGGTCGTCGAGCATCGCCAGTTCGTGCATCATCGTGGTACCACTCCGCCAATGGCCGATGATGAACAGCGGCGGCGGGGTGGCCGGACGGTCGCGGAGCCGGCGGCGAAACCGTGCGTCGGAGAGCGGACCCATCAGCGAGTTGAAGGCCGAAGCCATCGAGATCGTGGCCACGAGACCCCACTTCGTGAACGAGGCCCGGCAGCCGTGCTTCCAGACGAGGTCGAGCCACACGCCGGTCGGCATGCCGTGCCAGAACCTCGGGCTCCACCACGGATAGGCGTGGAAGGTGTCCTTCGGCTGGGCCGGGGTGTTTGCGGTCGATGCTGCCACGTCTCGTGATCCGGAGTCGTCGTGGTCGCCGGAGCCCTTGTGTCGCGACGACCGACGCTATCGTAGCCGACCGCCGTCTATCGCACGGGGGCGGCGGTGCCGCCGGCCATCCGGCTCGGGCGATGTGGCGAGGTCGGCGCGGCCAGCACGTCGCCCATCGCGGCGGCAAGGCCGGAGGCGGCCGACGATCCGGTGGCCCGAAACCGCTCTGTGCGGCCCGCGTCGAGGAGGATCACCGTCGGAAACGCCCGCACGTCGAACGTGCGGCAGGCAGTCTGATGGCGGTCGGCGTCAACGGCCACGCAGACGAATCGCCGCGAGAGCTCCACGACCCGCGGGTCGGCGACGGCCGCCTGCACGAGTTCTCCGCTCCAGCGGCACCAGGTCGCACGAAACACGACGAGCATCGGGAGGCCCGCATCGGCCGCCCGCCGGGTGCCGGCGTCGAACCCCTCGACATAGTCAATAACGGCCGCGCGGGTGGGCGTCGTCGGTGGTCCGGCGATCAATCCCGCACCACCGGAGCCCGCGGCCACCGACGACCACCACCGCGTCTTGCCGCCATCCACCGCCTGCTCGTCGCGCACGCTGCAGCCGGTCGCCAGCGCGGCGGAGAGGAGCGTGAAGACGGCGAAGACACGAATCGCGGACAAGGGTTGCCTCCCGGGGGAAGCGGGTAAGTAGGGGGCTGGCCCTCCTGTGCCAAGTCAGGCTGGCGGAATCCTGGCAAACCCGGCAGTCCGCGGCGACGGGGAGGCCCGTGAGAGCGCATCTGCCTTTCGTCTAGCGGCGAGATGGCAGCTTGGAGGAGGTAGGCAAGGGGGTCGGCGAACGCTCTTAGGAGCGCCTGAGCCGCCGCGGCCCTCAGCGACGAGACTTTTGCCGCCCCCGAGCCGGCGGTATCCGGAAGTCGAATGCGCTCCAAACACCCTGTCTCTGAGAGCCGCGGACCGCTACCTTCGCTCTGGCCTCCGGACGCTCTTGCGCGTGAACACGCCGTCTTCCACCGCCGCGCTGCTCGTCGGCGTCGCGACCCTCGTCGCGTCGTGCGGCCCAGGGTGCAGGCTCGTTCAGCGGCGTGATCCCGTGCCCCCCGAGGTGGCCGAGGCCCGCAGGCTCTGCAACGAGGGGCTTTCCGCCGCCGACCGCAGCGACCTGGTGCGGGCGGAGGGACTGCTCGAACGTGCCGTGAAGAGTTGCCCGCTCGACATCGATGCCCGGCGTCACTACGCCGAGGTCCTCTGGAAGCGGGGCGAGCGGCTCGAGGCGGTGACTCAGGTTGCCGAGGCGCTGAAGATCTCGCCGGGCGATGCGTCGCTGTGCGTCGAAGGGGGCGGCATGTACCTCGACATGGGACTGTTCGACGACGCGGAGCGGCTTGCCCGCGAAGCCGTTCGTGCGGCACCGGGGTCTGCCGAGGCCTGGCACCTCCGCGGCGAGGTGTCGCTTGCCCGTGGCCAGCCAACCCCCGCGCTCGCCGACTTCCATCGAGCGTTGGCCATCGATTCCGATCACCGCAACTCGCTCCTCGACGCGGCGGAGGCCTACCGGCGGCTCAATCAGCCGCAGCGGGCGCTGTCGACCTTGGCGATTCTCGGCGAGACGTATGGTCCCAATCAGACGCCGGCAAACGTGCTCGTGATGGAGGCCCACGCCCAGGAGGCCCTCGGCCGTCCGGAGGACGCGATCGACAGCTACCGGGTGGCGATCGCGCGGGGCGACGCATCTCCCGACGCTGCGACCCGCCTCGCCGCGCTGGAAGGCGATGTCACGACGGCCGCCCGACCGGCGGGTACCAAGCGGCAGTAGCGTTTACTCGCCCGTCGTCGTGCGGCCGGTGAGCAGGTCGAAGGCGGCGATCGCCGGCACCAACAGCGCCAGCGTGCCGAAGCCGTAGGCCACGAGCACCGTGAGAAACACCTGCAGGCTGCTGCCCTGGAGGAAGCCCGTGATGGCCACAAACGTGAGCGACGGCAGCAGGGCCGACGTCCAGCCGATGGCGGGGGAGGGATTGCGGGCGGAGAGCGCCGCATAGAGCCCGACGGCCCCACCGACGATCGCGGCGAGGAACGGGGCGAGTTGCAGTTCGAAACTGCCGCCGAAGGCGACCATGATTCGCATCGCGGTGGCCACGCCCACGGCGAGGAAGGCGACGATCCCTAGCGCGACGGCGATGGCGCGGCGGGAGGTCGGGTGCGACAGGCCGGCATAGACACCGAGCACCGCCACGAAGAACGTGAGCACGGCGAGCCCGACAACGAGGTAGCTGCCGTACTCCGGCGTGGCGAGGCCCAGAGGCACAAGCGCCCCGCAGAGCACAAGCGGCAGGACGACCATGTCGGCCGCCGATGCGAGCACGCCCAGCAGCTTGCCCCAGACAAACTCCCGCGGCTCAAGATCGCTGACGAGCAGGAGATCGAAGGTGCCGCGGTCCTTCTCGGAGGTGATGCTCGTCACGGCGAGTGCCGCGACGGCCAGCAGGCTCGCCAAGACCATCGGCACGATCGCCACGGCGATGGCGAGTCGGTCGGGTCGCGTGGCCCGCGCCTGCGCCACGACGCCGGCGACGGCCGCGGCGAAGAGCACGAGCCATGCGATCCGCACGGCGATGATCGCGCGGCCGTGGGCCCGCGTGCGAATCTCTCGCCAGAGCACAGGATTGCTCCACACCTCCCGTGCGGGCCCGCGGCCA
>JBBDNW010000206.1:11338-13716 GCA_040877375.1 Pirellulales bacterium
CCCCCCCCGGCCGCGAGATTTCCGGCCACGCTCGGCCGCAGCTGCTCGACGGTGTTCCAGCGGCGGGCCCGTGCGATCGCCCAGCCGCTCGAGACAACGATCATGCCGCCGCAGATGCCAAGGAAGGGAAGGAGCATCTGGCCGCCACTGGGCGCCAGCGCGGCAAACAGGCCCCTGGCCGGCGAGATGGCAGCAGCCGCAGCCGGGCCCCAGGCCGTGGCAGCCGCCTCGCCCAGAGCCAGCCAAGCCACGAGCGCAAAAGCGGTGATGGCCAGCGCCTGAAATGTGGTGTCGCGCCATAGCGCCACCGCGTTGGCGATGCTCGCCGCCGTGGCGGCCGCCGCTGCGGTGACGAGAAACAGGCGTGCGATCTGGACTGCGGTCACGCCACCGAAGGCGGCCGCGAGGGCGAAGACGGGCACGGCCGCCACCAGCAAGAGGCCGACCCGCAGCAGGCTGCCAGCCAGTTTCCCGAGCACGAGTTGGGCGTCGTCGAGCCGGCTGACAAGAAGCAGTTCTAGGGTGCGACGGTCCTTCTCAACGCCCACGGCCACCACGCTGGTGAGGGCTGCGGCAAACATCGCGAGCACGAGTTGCAGTGGTCCTAGAATCCGCATCAGCGTGCCGCCGAAGCGAGCCGTGTCGCCGACGGTCGCAATCGTCTGGGTGCCGGTGACCACCAGCCAGCACGTGGCCACGATCCCCAGCAGGGTTCCGGCGTACACGCCGCGGGTGGCGTAGAGCGCTCGCGTGCGGGGCGCGACCAGCACTTCCCGCTCGCAGACTGCGCCCAGAAGCATGTGGTTCCCAGCCCGTGCGGCCGGCCCATGGAAATCGCTGGAAATGAACAATAGAGTAACTCAATCGAGGGGCCGTGGGATTTGCCCCTGAAAAACTTCTCCGAGGAGTGTCTGAGCATGGCATACGGCTTCACGTTTCTGACCCGTCGGCTGGTCGCAGCCGTCGCGTTTATGGTGCTCGCCGGTGGTGCCGTCACGGCACGGGCCCAGATCACCGCCCAGGCGTTGATCGGCAGCGCCGTGTCAGACGACACCATGAATAAGGAAATCAACAACGCGATCGCGCGGTT
Organism: Pirellulales bacterium; assembly: GCA_040877375.1. GTDB lineage: Bacteria > Planctomycetota > Planctomycetia > Pirellulales > UBA1268 > QWPN01. The sequence goes on from JBBDNW010000206.1 coordinate 12,429, forward strand.
TCGCGACCGCGACATCGACGGCTGTCGCGCCATCCTTGAGCGGGCCAAGAGCAACAATCCCAAGATCCCGCCACCGGGGGTCATGATGGCGACGCTCTGGCTGGCCGTGAACCAGCTCCCTCAGGCTCGCGATGAACTCGAAAACGCCGCCGTGAAATATCCGACGGATCCTGAGGCCTATCTCAAGCTCGGCGACCTCGCCTTTGGCGAGGGGCGGGTCACCGACTCCGACGTGCTCTTCGAGAAGTCCACGAAGCTGACAGCCGCGTATGCCGAGAACCCGAAGCGGAAGCGAGACTTCGACATCCGTTGTGAGGCCGGAACAGCGGCTGTCGCCGAGCGCCGGCGGCAGTGGGAGGTGGCTCAGAAGCACCTCGCCGCGTGGATCGAGCTCGACCCCGACAATGCCGGTTCGCGGCTCCGCATGGGCAACGTGCTGTTTCAGCTCGGCAAGGAGAGCGAGGCACTGGAGCAGTTTCGCGAGGCGAAGAAGATCGACAAAAACGCACCGCTCCCAGAAGTCGCCATGGCCCAGCGGAGCGACGAGGCGAGGAAGCGCGACGCCACCAAGAAGTGGATCCAGGATGCCATGAAGGCGGCTCCGAGCGATCCGGGGGTGCAGCTCTTCGCGGCCCGCTGGTATCTCCAGCAAAACGAACTCGAGGCGGCGAAGACGGCAGCGGAAACCGCCCTCAAGCTCGACGCCAAAAGTCTCGAAGGGAAGTTTGTCCGAGGGCTCGTGGCGCGGGTGGGTCGTGACTACAAGACGGCCGAGAAGTTTCTCAACGAGGCCCACTTTCAGTCGCCGGGAAACTTTGACGTCAGCAACTCGCTGGCGCTCGTGCTGATTGAGAGCGACGACGAAGAGGCCCGCCGCCGGGCCCTTGAACTCGCCGACACCAACGTGGCGAAATACCGCGAGAACACGCCCCAGCAGATTCCCGCAGTCACGTCGCTGGCGTGGGTGTTTTACAAGCTCGGCCGCCGCGAGGATGCCGAACGGATTTTGGAGCAGGTCCGGCGGAGCAACGCGCTGTCCACCGACGGCGCTTTCTATGTCGCCACGATCCTCGCGGATCGGGGCGAGAAGGACCTGGCCCGGAAGATCCTCGACGAGGTGCTGGCCAACGAGCCGATGTTTACCACGCGGCCCGACGCGATCGACCTACTGGCGAAGCTCAAAAAGGAAGCCGGCGTGCCGGCGTCGAACTGACGCTGCCATCAGTAAGCCCAACGGCGTGAGCCGTGAGCCGTGGGAGGTGGCAGGCCGTATTCCCCGCGCTCGCGC
>JBBDNW010000207.1:0-13670 GCA_040877375.1 Pirellulales bacterium
CATATTCCCCGCGCTCGCGCTTGGGGCTTCCTGACCGACAAAAAGCCCGGAGCGCCAGCGACGGGAATACGGGTGGCGACCCGTAGCGTCATGCAACGCGTGTAAGGATGGAAGCCATATTCCCCGCGCTCGCGCTTGGGGCTTCCTGACCGACAAAAAGCCCGGAGCGCGAGCGATGGGAAACCGGGTGGCGACCCGTAGCGTTGTGCAACGCGTGTTGGGATGGAAGCCGTATTCCCCGCGCTCGCGCCTATCGCTTCCCAGCCGAGGCTGCGAAACACCCTGGCCGCAACTCAACGGACGCCACCCGTCCTCTATTTCTTGATCAAATCTTTGACGGTCATGCCAGACGGGATCATTGGGAGCACTTGCGACTGGTAGGGCACCTGCACGTCGAGGATCGCGGGGCCGGGGGCGTCGATGAGACGACGCAGTGCCGGCTCGAGATCCTTCTTGGCGGCGATCGTCTCGGCCTGCCAGCCAAATCCTTTCGCAATCGCCACGAAATCGGGGTAGCGGAACTCGGGTGAGATGCCGTCACCTTGGCCGAAGGCCTCCGGATGATCGACCGGGCCGAGATAGGTGTGGGCCCGATTGCCTTTGAAGAATCGGTCTTCCCACTGGACCACCATGCCAAGGTGCTGGTTATTGAGCAGCAGCACCTTCACGGGGATGTTCTCGGTCTTGCAGGTGGCGAACTCCTGGATGTTCATCAGAATGCTACCGTCGCCGTCGATGTCGACCACGAGCGAGTCGGGGTAGGCCACCTTCGCCCCCATCGCGGCCGGCAGACCGAAGCCCATCGTGCCGAGGCCGCTGGAGGAGAGCCAGGTCCGCGGCCGGCGGAACTTGTAAAACTGCGCGGCCCACATTTGGTGCTGGCCCACGCCGACGGTGATCACGGTGTCTTGCTTCGCCGTGAGCCGCGACAGCTCGGCGATCGCCTCCTGTGCGAGAATGCCCGGGTAGTTCGTGTCGAAGGCGAACGGGTCTTCCTTCTTCCACTCGGCGATCCTGGTGTGCCACGGGCCGAGATCGGCCGCCGGCGGCTCCACGATCGCGTTGAGTTGGCCGAGGGCGGCCTTCACGTCGGCCACGATCGGCACATGCACGAGCTTGTTCTTGTTGATCTCGGAGGGATCGATGTCGATGTGCACGATGAAGCCATGCTCGGCGAAGGCCTCCACCTTGCCTGTCACGCGATCGTCGAACCGCACCCCCACCGCGATCAGGAGGTCGGCCTCATCGACGGCGTAGTTGGCGTAGACGCTGCCGTGCATGCCGAGCATGTCGAGCGAGAGCGGGTGGTCGCCGGGGAACACCCCCAGACCCATGAGCGTCATCGTGACCGGGATGCCCGTCTTCTCAACCAGCGTGCGAATCTCGTCTGTAGCGTCGGAGGCGATCACGCCGCCGCCGGCGTAGATCACGGGCCGCTTGGCCCGCTTGATGGCGGCCGCGACCTGCGCGACTTGCTCCGGATGGGCAGCTCTCCGCGGCTCGGGATGGTAGCCGGGCAGGTTCATTGCGCAGTCATAGTCGGGCACGATCTGCGCAAGCTGAATATTTTTTGGCAGATCGACGAGCACCGGGCCCGGCCGGCCTGTGGTGGCGATGTAAAACGCCTCCTTCATCACCCGAGCGAGGTCTTTGGCGTCGGTGACAAGGTAGTGATGCTTGGTGATCCCGCGGCAGACCTCCACCATCGGCGTTTCCTGAAACGCGTCGGTGCCGATCACGCTCGTGCCGACCTGACCGGAGAGCACGACGAGTGGGACGCTGTCGAGTTTGGCATCAGCAATCGCCGTGACGAGGTTCAGGGCGCCCGGACCACTCGTGCCCATACAGACGCCCGGCCTGCCGGTGGTGCGGGCGTAACCCTGGGCCGCAAACGCCCCTCCCTGCTCGTGCCGCGGCAGGATCGTGCGAATCTGGTCCTTGTAGCGGGTGAGTGCCTGGTGGAGCGGCATGCTCGCCCCGCCCGGATACGCGAAGATCACGTCGACGCCGTGCCGGATGAGCGACTCAACGACCACGTCGGCCCCTGACACGAAGGCTTCGGATGCTTTCGACGGGCGGGAAGCAGTGGCCATTGGGTTACTCCTGGATCCTTCTGAGACGGCACGGACCGACAAACAGACCCTCAACCATACACGATGAAAACGTGTCGAAAAACCGGCTGAGCGGGCCATTCAGGGCTCAAAACAGTTTTTAGGCCAAAGTTTGCCGGCTGGACACCCTCCAGGAAGCCCCAAGCGCGAGCGCGGGGAATACGCCCGCCACACCCATCGGCTCCGCGCCACCACCAAAGTCACCACCCGGATTCCCATCGCTCGCGCTCCGGGCTTCTTGTCAGGAAGCCCCAAGCGCGAGCGCGGGGAATACGCCCGCCACACCCATCGGCTCCGCGCCACCACCAAAGTCACCACCCGGATTCCCATCGCTCGCGCTCCGGGCTTCCCGGAGGCACCGACCTGCGAACTAGTTCGGGGCTGTCTATACTGACGTCTCTCCCGAGGACATCGGTGGCAGATCACGCCCGCCAGCCGGCCGGACGGTTACTCGGCCTAGCTGAAACACTCGATTCGCACCGCGGGTTCGCCGACGTAGTCGCCAGCCTCAAAGAGGGGCATGGCGGGACGATCGGCGGAACTTGGGGATCGGCGTCTGCGCTCACCGTGGCGGCGCTCGCCCGGGCCCGGGCGGCGGAGGCCAGCACGCTCGTTGTCGTCCTGCCGCATGCCGCGGACGCAGACGACTTTCTGGATGACTTCGGGCTGTTCAGCGACGTCCCGGCCGTGCTCCTGCCGGCCGTCGAGAGCCTCGGCGACGACGACTCCGCCGGCGACGACCCGGCCGAGGCGGAACGGCTGGCGCTCGTCAAGCGGCTGACGATGCCGGACGCGTTGCGGCCGCCGCTCGTGGTGACCAGCATTCAGGCACTGCTCGTGCCGCTCGCCGACCCCCGCGAGATCGAGGCAGGTACGCGGCGGCTCGCCGTCGGCGGCCGGCTCGAACCGGAAGAACTCGCCGAGTGGCTTACCGTCCGCGGCTGGCAACTCGTCGATGCGATCGATACACCTGGCACCTTTGCCCGGCGCGGCGGCATCGTCGATCTCTTCGCCGCCGACTGGGACCGGCCGGTCCGCATCGATCTCTTCGGCGACGAGATCGAGTCGCTCCGCACGTTCGACACGGTCACGCAGCGGAGCGTGGCGGCTGTCGAGAGCGTCGACCTCACGGCCCTCGCGGCGACCACCAGCACACGGCGGACGCAACTGGCCGAACTGCTGCCACCGGGCTCGGCGTTTGCCCTCGTCGAACCGAGTGAGCTGGCCGAGGAGGCGAAGCGGATGCACCAGCGGCTCGGCACGGCCTCCGGCCTGCTCGATCCGGAGGAGGTGTTCGCGCGGATCCACCGCTTTCCATCGGTGACGCTCGCCGCCGTGGCCTCGTCGAGCCTCGATGCGGCGGCGACGTTGGCGGTGGAAAGCGTCGAGCGGTTTACCGGCGTGCTCGAGCGGGTTCGCGAGGAACTCGAAACGGTCGGCAAGGATCAGGAGGTGTGGGTCGTCGCGCCCTCGGATGCCGAGGAGAAGCGGTTGCGCGAACTGCTCGCCGACTCAGCGCCGGCCCGCACCAAGCGGCTGCACTTCGCGCGGGGTCATCTCTCGGCCGGCTTCCGGCTGGTGCCCGAGAAGCTCGTGCTCGTGTCGAGCGCCGAACTCTTCCGCCGTGAGGAGGCCGCCCATCGGCCGACGAAGCAGCGGCTCACCCGCGCGATCGATACCTTTCTCGATCTCCACGAGGGGGATTATGTCGTTCACGTCTCGCACGGCATCGGCCGCTACAAGGGGCTCAAGCTCCTGGAGAAGCACGGGCGGACCGAGGAGTTTCTCGACATCGAGTTTGCCGAGAGCACGCGGATCTACGTGCCGGCCTCCTGCATCGAACTCGTCCAGAAATACGTCGGCGGCACCAAGCTCGCCCCGAAACTCGCCAAGATCGGCGGCGCGAGTTGGGAAAAACAGAAGCTCGCGGTGCAAAAGGCGGTGGCCGACATGGCCGCCGACATGATCCGCCTGCAGGCGATGCGGGAGAGTCGGCCCGGCGTCCCCTTTCCTCCCGACACGCCCTGGCAGCGGCAGTTCGAAGAGTCGTTTCCGTTCGACGAGACGCCCGACCAGCTCACCGCGATGGAGGCCATCCGCGAGGACATGCAACGGCCCCGGCCGATGGATCGGCTGCTCTGCGGAGACGTCGGCTACGGCAAGACCGAGCTCGCCATGAGGGCGGCCTTTAAGGCAGTGGAGTCGGGGGCGCAGGCGGCCGTGCTCGTGCCCACGACCGTGCTCGCCGAGCAGCATCGGCGGACGTTTGCCGCGCGGTTCGCGGAGTTTCCCTTCACGATCCGCTGCCTGTCGCGGCTCACGCCCCTCGCGGAGGAGCGAGAAACGCTCGAGGGGCTCGCGCGAAAGACGGTCGACATCGTGATCGGCACCCACAGGCTCGCGCAGGCCGACATCCACTTCGCGAACCTCGGTCTCGTGGTCGTCGACGAGGAGCAACGGTTTGGCGTCGACGTCAAGGAGCGGCTCAAGGCCCTGCGGGCGAGCGTCGACGTGCTCACGATGACGGCCACGCCGATTCCACGCACGCTCCACATGTCGATGCTCGGCATCCGCGACATCTCAAACCTGACCACGCCGCCGGCCAACCGGATCGCAGTGGAAACGCGGGTGGCTCGCTGGGACACGGCGCTGGTGCGAAATGCGATCGAACGGGAACTCTCCCGCGGCGGGCAGGTGTTTTTCGTACACAACCGAATTCACGACATTCAAAAGGTCGCGCAGCGGATCGCGCAGATCGTTCCGGAGGCGACGATCGGCATCGTGCACGGCCGGCTTTCGGAGTCGGAGCTGGAGGAGGCGATGCTCTCGTTCGTGACGGGCACGACCGACATTCTTCTGGCCACCACGATCATCGAAAGCGGCCTCGACATCCCCAAGGCCAACACGATCTTCATCGACGAGGCCGACATCTACGGCCTCGCCGACCTCCACCAGCTCCGCGGCCGCGTGGGCCGCTCGCACCACCGAGCGTGGTGCTATCTGCTGGTCGACGAGGCGGCCCGGCTCACATCGACAGCCGCCAAGCGGCTGCGGGCGATCCAGGAGTTTTCGAGCATGGGTGCCGGCTTCTCGCTAGCGATGCGAGACCTCGAGATCCGCGGCGCGGGTAACCTCCTGGGCACGCAGCAAAGCGGCCACATCGCGACGGTGGGCTACGAGCTCTACTGCCGGCTCCTCGAGCAGGCGGTCCGCGGCATGAAGGCGCTCCCACCGGCTGAGCCCCCGGCGATCAACATCGACCTGCCGGGCGAGGCCTGGCTCCCCCGCGACTACATCGCCGACTTCCGGGCCAAGATCGACGTCTACCGGCGGCTCTCCCGAGCGACGGCAGGCAGCCAGGTGGACGAACTCGCCGCGGAGCTCGGCGACCGGTTCGGCCCGCTCCCCAGGGAAGCGCAGCGACTGCTCGACTTCACGCGGCTGAAGACGCTGGCCGCCGGCCTCGGTATCGACTCGATCACGCGGCACCCTGGCATGATCGTGATCGGACATCACGACCGCGTTGCGATGGAGAAGCTCCGGCTGGCGGCGGGCTCCCGCGGAAAGACGCTCCGCATCGTCGATCAGAAGACGGCCGTGATGCCGATCGACGGGGCCACGGCCGCCGCACCCGACCGGATCCTCGAGGCGGTGCGATCGCTCCTCGCGCCGCGACCGCCGAAGCCAGTCGTGGCCCGTTGAGCTCGCCACGCCGTGAAAGCGGGGGGGTTTGCCGCGACTGGGACGCTCTTGCGACCGCCTTGCGGGCGGCCTTATAGTCCCGCCCGCTCGCGATTCCAAACCACTGATCAGGCTACCGCCGCATGCTTCCACGATGGCTCGCCGCCGCGCTGATCTGCTGTGCGGCGCTCACCGCCGCCGCCGAGGACTCTTCGCCGCCACAAACCGTGCCAACGACCGCGCCACGGGCTACGGTCCAGCCGGCGCAGGTGCCAACCATCCCTGACGCCGTGTCGCGGCCGAAGGATTGGCCGACGTCGAAGGCCGTATCGAACGACAATCACGTGCTCTCAAGCATCCGTGCCAATCCCGGCTCACCGCTCGAACCCGTCAGCCAACTGATCGCGAGCGAAGTCGCCAAGGCCGTGGCGGAGGGCGGCGAGACGGTGGCTTCCGCCAACGGCGTGGTGACAGCTGCCTTTGAGGCGCCGGTCGCCACGCGGACGGACGACCTGCCCGGCTTGCAGTCGCTGGAGACGGCGATGGTGATCGCCCGCGTCGGGCCGGAGGTGGTGCTGGAGGCCGACCTTCTCACCCCAAAGGCGCTGGAATGGCTGGAAAAGGTTACGCCCGGCATGCCGCCCGATCAGGTCAGGGCCCTGCGGCTCCAGATCTGCCAACAGGTGCTCGGGCCCCACGTCGAGACGCTGCTGGTCTACGTCGACGCCTGCCGGGAGATTCCGGCCGACAAACTCCCGGAGATCCGCAAGAACGTCGACAAGGCGTTCGACGACCAGCAACTGCCAAAGATGATGAAGGAGGCCAACTCGCCCAACTCGATGGAGTTTGAGAAGTCGCTCCGGGCCCGCGGCATGTCGCTCGACCGGATGCGAAAGATGTTCTTCGAGCGCGGCCTGGCCCAGGAGTGGATGCGGAAAAACGTGATGGCCGATGAAGAAATCCCTCACGCCGAACTGATTGCCTGCTACCAGAACCACCTCGCTGACTACGAGTTTTTAGCAAAGGCCCGCTTCGAAGCGCTGACGGTCAAGACGGGGCTCAAGCGATCCCGCCAGGAGGCCTGGGACCTCCTGGCCGAGATGGGCAACGAGGTGCTCGGCGGACGCCCGTTCGCCGACATCGCCCGGACCCGCTCGGAAGGGCCGACGGCGTCGCAGGGAGGAACATTCGATTGGACCAACAAGGGCAGCCTTGCCTCGAAGACACTCGACGAGGCGATCTTCTCGCTCCCCATCGGCCAGTTGAGCGCGATCCTCGAGGATGGAGAGATGCTGCACATCGTGCGGGTTGTGGAACGACAGGATGCTGGCCGGACGCCTTTCATCGAGGCGCAGGTCGGCATCCGCGACACCATGCTCACCGAGCGGCGGCATGCGGCGACGGACGAGTACCTCACCAAACTCCGCCAGCGGACCCCGGTCTGGACGGTCTTCGACGATCAAGGGGGGTCGGCGACGCAGCCGCAGTTCACCGCGGGCCGCCCTACGGGCAACGCCACCCGCTAACCGACGCGTGCGCGGCGACCCCCCGCATCCCTGCGGGGAAATCGCCCAAAAAATCCCCGGGGGGATCACCACTGCTTGCTCCTTATGCCTCGACCACGATAAACTCCGCGATCTGGTTTGGGGCAGAATGCTTTTTAAAGGGAACCCACTCATGCGACGCTTACGCTTCGCGCTCTCCCGCGAGACCCACGAAGTCCGGTCGCGTCGAACGATGAGCCGGTTCGAACCTCTCGAGGACCGCCGCGTGCTTGCGGCCGCGTTCGTGGACGGCGAGATTCTTGTCCAGTTTGCCGACGATGCCGACGACTTTGCCCGGCAGGAAGTGCGGTTCGCCGTCCAGAGCCAGCACACTGACGAACTTCGGCCGCGGGACGAATTCGGCGGGCCGCTCGAACGGATCACACTCGGCAAAGGCATCGGGGTCGAGCGGGCGATCGCCGCGCTGGCGAATCGGCCCGGCGTGCTCTCGGCGGAGCCCAACTGGATCCTCCAAGCTGCCGCCCTCAGTAACGACCCGGGCTATGGCTCGGGACAGTTGTGGGGCATGTATAGTGACGACCAGGGCAGCACCGTCGGCCCATCGGGCACGACCAATGCCTTCGGCAGCCAGGCTGAAAAAGCCTGGGACGGGGGGTTTATCGGCGCGAGTTCGGTCGCGGTCGGCATCGTTGACGAAGGCTTTGACATCACCCATCCCGATCTCGCGGCGAACGTCTGGGTGAATCCGTTCGATCCACGAGACGGGGTCGATAACGACGGCAACGGCTATGTCGATGACGTCAACGGCTGGGATTTCTACAGCAACGACAACCGCGTCTTCGACGGCGCAGAGGATGACCACGGCACGCACGTCGCGGGGACGATCGCGGGCGCCGGTGGCAATGGCGTCGGTGTTGCTGGCGTAACCTGGAATACCACGCTGATCTCCACGAAGTTCCTCGGGGCCGGTGGGGGCACCACCGCCAATGCCATCAAGGCGCTCGACTATCTCACCGACTTGAGGAAGCGGCACGGCATCAATGTGGTCGCCTCTAACAACTCCTGGGGCGGCGGCGGTTATTCGTCGGCCCTGCACAGCGCGATCATCCGGCACGCCAATGCGGGCATTCTGTTTGTGAGCGCGGCCGGCAACGGCGGCAGCGATGGGATCGGCGACAGCAACGACTCGGTGGCAAACTATCCGTCCAGTTATTCGACGCTCCAGGGCACGACGACCACCAAGGCTGCAGCCTTCGAGGGGGTGATCGCCGTGGCGGCGATCACGTCGACTGGCGGGCTGGCCTCCTACTCCAACTACGGCGCCTCGACCGTCGACATCGGTGCTCCTGGGAGCGGCATTTATTCGACGCTCCCAGGGGGTGGTTACGGCACCTACAGCGGCACCTCGATGGCCACGCCGCACGTGACCGGTTCGGCAGCACTGTATGCCGCTGCCTATCCCAATGCGTCTGCGAAACAGATCCGTGACGCCATCCTCGGATCGGCGAAACCGACAGCCGCGCTGGCCGGCAAGACGGTGACTGGCGGCCGACTCGACGTCGCGGCCCTGGTGCAGCAGGTGCCGATCGCCCCTCCCGCGCTGGCGATCGCGTCGGTCGCCGCCGTGGAGAGCATCGGCAAGTTGACCTTCACCGTCACGCTTTCATCCCCCGTCTCGTCGAAGGTGACGGTGAAGTACGTCACCTCCAACGGCACGGCCGCGGCGGGCCGCACCGGCGACTACGCCGCCGCCAGCGGTTCGCTGACCTTCAATCCCGGCGAAACGGCCAAGACGATCGCGGTAAGCATCACGAGCGACTCACTCGTCGAGGCTGACGAAACCTTTTTCGTGACGCTCTCCGGGGCGTCTGGCGCCGGCATCTCGGTTGCCAAGGCGACGGGCACGATCGTCAACGACGACGGGCTCACCGCCGCGAAAATGTCGGCCTTCGCGACCCTCGGCGGCCTTTGGATCGATGACGGCACTGCCGACGAATCAGGGCTGCGAAAGTCGCGTCGCTGAACATTCCCTTCGGCATGACATTCGAGTGGGTCGGCGACCGCATCATTTCGGGGCGGATTGCCCGTTTATTTGTCAGGGGCTAGACTCGTGTTCGCACTGGCAGCGGCGATCCTGTCGCAGCCGGCACGTGCCGGAGACCCGCCGATGACCTCCCCCGCCCGGACTTCTGACTCCCCCTCCAGTTCGGCCGCAGCGGCTCCGCCGTGGTCCGGCACGAAAGCCGACGGCACCGCGAGGCTCGACGTCAGCGGCGCGGCGTATGAGTTTCCCGTGATCGTCGGCACGGAAGGCGAGCGGGCGATCGACATCGCCAAACTGCGGGCACAGACCGGCCTGATCACGCTCGACGAGGGCTACGTCAACACCGGCTCGACGACGAGCGCGATCACGTTCCTTGACGGCGACAAGGGCATCCTCCGCTACCGGGGCTACCCGATCGAGGTTCTCGCTGAGAAGTGCGACTTCGTGGAGGTCGCCTATCTGCTGATCTACGGAAACCTGCCGACGGTCGCCGAACTCGACTCCTTCCGCACGTCGCTTTCGCATCACACCATGATCCACGAGGACATGAAGAGCTTCTACGGCGGCTTCCCCCGCGACGCCCATCCGATGGCGATCGCGGGCAGCGTCGTCGGCGCGCTCTCGACCTTCTACCAAGACTCCCTCGACGTCCGTGATCCGAGGCAGGTCGAGGTGAGCATGCACCGGCTGCTGGCGAAGCTGCCGACGATCGCGGCTTATAGCCACAAAAAGTCGTGCGGCCAGCCGCTGATGTATCCCCGCAACGACCTCAACTACTGCGAAAACTTCCTCCACATGATGTTCGCGGTGCCGTGCGAGGAATTCCACATCGACCCCGACTTCGCCGACGCCCTCGACATGCTCCTGATCGTGCATGCCGACCACGAGCAGAACTGCTCGACCTCGACGGTGCGGATGGTGGGCTCGAGCGACGCCAATCTCTTCGCCAGCATCTCCGCCGGCATTTCCGCGCTCTGGGGTCCGCTGCACGGCGGTGCCAACCAGGCCTGCGTCGAGATGCTCGAGAAGATCGTGGCCGATGGCGGCGACGTGCAGAAATACGTCAATCTGGCCAAGAAAAAGGATTCGGGATTCCGGCTGATGGGCTTCGGGCACCGCGTCTACAAAAACTACGACCCGCGGGCCAAACTCATCAAGGCGACCTCCGACAAACTGCTGGCCAAGATCGCACGGCACGACCCGCTCTTCGACATCGCCCAGCAACTCGAAGAGGTGGCCCTCGCTGACGACTACTTCATCGAGCGGAAGCTCTACCCCAACGTCGACTTTTATTCCGGGGTGATCTACCGGGCCATGGGGATTCCCGTGCAGATGTTTACGGTGCTGTTCGCGATGGGCCGCCTTCCCGGCTGGATCGCCCACTGGAACGAGATGCACCACTCGCCCACCAAGAAGATCTGCCGACCCCGGCAGGTCTACTCCGGCGAAACCCTCCGCGAGTTCGTGCCGATCACGTCACGGTCGTGATGGCTTGCCGGCCCAACAGCGCGGGGGGCTTCACTCGCCCGCTCCTGGCCCGCGCCGCTTTCCGCGGAAGAACTCCGTGAGCACCCGGCCGCATTCGTCGGCAAGCACGTGGCCGACGTGGTCGACGCGATGGTTGAGACGCGAGTCTTCGAAGAGTTTGTAGAGCGATTCGACCGCCCCGGCCTTGGGATCGGCCGCGCCCCAGACCACGAACGGCACGCGGGCCTGGAGGATCGCGCCGGCGCACATCGGACAGGGCTCGAGCGTGACGTAGAGCACGCAGCCCTCGAGCCGCCACGAACCGAGTGCCGCGGCCGCCTGCGTCAACGCGATCATCTCGGCATGCGCAGTCGGATCGCCGAGCTGCTCCCGCTGGTTGTGGGCGCTGGCGATGACCCGCCCGCCCGCTACCACGATCGCGCCCACGGGCACCTCGTCCTCGGCGGCCGCGGCCCGCGCCTCGTCGAGCGCCAGCCGCATCCAGCGGTCGTGCGGCAGCACCCCAGGAAGCTGTGCGTCCGGCTCACAGTCTTCGTCAAATTCATCGAAGTCGTTCATGTTCTCGCACTGTAGGCGGCGGAAGGGGGCCGCGACAATCGGGCCCACTGCCCACGCCGCTTGGGCCGCCCTGCGACATCGGGTACCATGACCAGTCCTGGTCCAGTCGCCACAAAGGGAACCTATGGATCCGACTCTGCTCCTGCTTCGCTGGGCCCACGTCCTTGCCGCCATCGTCGCGATGGGGGGGCTCGTGTTTGCCCGCTTCGCACTCCTCCCGGCACTCTCCGAGGTCGACGAGGCCACCCGAAACCGTATTCACGACCGCATCCGTCGAGCCTGGCTGCCCTGGGCGATCGGGGCGATCACGGTGCTCTTGGCCACCGGACTGGCCAACTTCCTGCTCTTCAACTTCCGTGTGAAGGCAGAGGGCTGGGCGGGCGGCGAGTGGATGCGACAGACGAGCTACCACGCACTTTTTGGCGCGAAGTTTCTGCTCGCCCTTGTGGTTTTCTACTTCGCAAGCGCGCTGGTCGGCCGGGGAGCAGGCACCAACTGGGTGCGGAACGATCGGGCCAAGTGGCTCTCGGTGACAATCGGCCTGACGCTGGCCGTTGTGCTGCTCTCGGGCTGGATGAGGCAGCTGCACACGGGCCCCAACGTGATGCCTCTCGGCGACGGCGGGGTGCCGATCGAACGCGGGAAAGACTATGACGCGCGCCGAAAAGGCGGGGAGGATCTCGATGGACAAGAAAGACAAGAAGCGGATCGAGGTGCTGCAGCAGAAGATCGCGAAGCTCCAGCAACTGGTGGCCGGGGCGAAGAAGCAGCCCGATGATCCGGCCGAGGCGCCCCGGCTCGAGAAGGAACTGGCCGCCGCCCACGCTGAAATCGCGATCTTGAAGCAGCACTGAGCACCAGAAGGCAGGGCATGGGGTTTTTCTCTTCGCTGTTCGGTGGGTCGGACCGAACCGACCTCTGGAAGCGGTTCGAACGGCTGCGGGAAAGCTCCTCCGGCACGATGTCGACCTTCTACAAGGTCCGCGATCTGAAGTCGGGGCAGGTCCTCGGTCTCAAGATCATCGACATGGCGAAGTTGTCGCCCGTGGAGAGCCGCTACAAGTCGCTCGACAAGCCCACTGAAGGCGAGATCGGCCAGAAGATCGTGGGCCCCAACATCGTCCGCACGCTGGAGTGGGGCACGTCAACCACCGGCGACCCGTTTCTCGTGCTGGAATACGTCGATGGCGTGCTGCTGCACTCCCTGATCATGTCCCGGAAGCCCTTCAGCCCCGCCCAGCGTATCGACCTCATGCGACAGGCGGCGACGGCGATCGCCGCGGTGCACGATGCCGGCTTTGTGCACCGCGACATCTGTCCCCGCAACTTCATTGTCCGACCGGACGGCCGGCTGGTGCTCATCGACTTTGGCCTTACCGTGCCCGACAGGCCGGCCTTTCTGCAGCCAGGCAATCGGATCGGCACGCCAAACTACATGGCCCCCGAGGTGGTGCGGCGGCGGCAGGCCGACAAGCGGCTCGACATTTTCTCGTTCGGGGTGACGGCCTACGAAATCTGCGCGGGACAGTCCCCATGGCCCCGTGGCACAAGCGGCAACGCGGCCCTCGCCCATGACTCCCCGCCCACCGACATCCGCGAGCACTGGCCCGAGATTCCCCTCCCACTGGCCGCCGCGATCGCGTCTTGCCTCGAGCCCGACCCCGCCCGTCGAGTCGGGTCGATGGCGGAGTTTCTCGCGTCGATCGCCGGGGTGAAGGCCTGAAAAACCCCGTCGCAACCTACCGTCGGCGACAGCCCTTGAAGCCGACGCCTATTGTCCGTAGTTTCGTGGCTTCTGCGGCGGCGTGCGGAGGCATGAAAAACGGCCCCCACCGCCGTTCATTCCGAGCCAGCAGGATCAAGGACCACTTTCATGACGATGGACAAAAGCCTCCGGGTGCGCAAGGGTTCCTCGAGTACCCGCGGCGTGCTCAGCCGTGCTGAACGGATCACCAAGCTCAAGGAGCAGGAGCGGTGGCAGGAAGGCCGCAGCCCGCTGGGGCTGCCGAAGGTCCGTGTCCAAAAGCTCGCCATGAAAAAGAAAAAGGTCAAGAAGGAAGAGGGGGCTGAGGGTGCGGCCGCCAAGCCCGCGGCCGGTAAGCCCGCGGCCGGGGCCAAGAAGAAGTAGCGCTGTCGATGTGGGTGGTTCGCCGGCTCGGGGGCGGCAAAAGTCTCGTCGCCGGGGCGAGGATACGCCCAAGGCTCCTTGAGCGTTCGCCGAGCCCCTCGCCTCCCGTCAGGAAGCCCCAAGCGCAAGCGCGGGGAATGCGGGTAGCACCCCGC
>JBBDNW010000208.1:0-13662 GCA_040877375.1 Pirellulales bacterium
AGGGCGACGAGCACACGCGACAGATACCGCACCGCACCCGCCCCGCGGTACGTGTGGCCCTGCCGGTCGACGATAAACATCTCCGCGAGCAGGTCGTCCCGCGAGATCTCCGGAAAATCACGGGCCACACCCGGGTCGTGGAGCGATGAGAACTGCAACCGGCCCGTGACATCGAGCCGGCGGAGCAACGTGATCTGGCCCCGGCAGAACCGGCACTGGCCGTCGTAGAGAACCGTGTCGCGCACGGGATGGGTCTGCGTCGTGATTGGAACTGGGACCGTAGTCATGGTGCGGATCCACCGCAGGGCCGCGTCCACCCTGCCATCATCTCTGGAAAGGAAACCGCAATCCCGGGCCGCCGGTAACCGCCCGGGAGCTTACCAGTGCCCGACACCCGGGCTTTTCAGCGGCGACGTCGATGACGACTTCGCCTGGAGGTTTGAGAAGTGGAGGATCGTCACCGCTCCCATCGACAGGAGCGTCCACGGCGCCCAGTCCGGGGCGGCGACGTTTTGCGGGGCACCCCGGCCATCGATCGGCATCATGACCGCCGAATCGATCACCAGCATCTCCACACCGACAATACTGGCGAAGATGCCCGCAGCGAGAAAGAAACTCCTCCACATGGTCTTCCTACTGCCGCCTGCCGACGGCTCCCTGCCGGATGCATCCGCCGCGTCGCTCAGCGGCCCGGGATACTTTGGGGAGGATCGGTCCTCACCCGGCTGATGCATGAGCATCGCGTCGGACGGGGCTGACGATGACGGTTGTCGCGGTCGCGCCGGGCCGTTCAGGCCTCGGCCATGCCCGCGGCGGCATCAGACCCATCCGCCGCAGTCGGTCTCGCCGGCCGCCGGTCGGTATCGGTGCCGGGCACGATCTGCGGCGCCCCCGTGGAAGCCTCGACGATCTCCTTCAGTTCAATGCCGCCGATGACCTCGCATTCCATCAGCCGTTGCGTCACCGCCTCAAGCGCCGCACGGCGGGTCTCGATGATCCGCCGCACCTTGTCCATGGCGGCATCGATGATGCGTCGCACCTCCTCGTCGATCTCGCGGGCCGTCTGCTCGCTGTGGCTCCGCGCCGCGGGCAGCTCGGCCCCGGCCGCCGCCAGGAACGGCGACCGCGGGCTCTCGCGGTAGGTGACGCGGCCAAGCCCGCTCATCCCGTAGTCCATGACCATCGAGCGGGCGATCGCGCTGGCCCGCTCCAGGTCGTTTTGTGCACCGGTCGACACGTCGGCGTACACGGCCTCCTCGGCAATGGTGCCGGCGAGCAGCACCTGAATCCGGCTCTCAAGTTCGCTCTGCGTGAGCAGATAGCGATCGTCCTCCGGCCGCTGCATGGTGTAGCCGAGGGCCGCGAGACCGCGGGGGATGATAGACACCTTATGCACCGGGTCGGTGTTGGGCAGCGAGTAGGCGACGAGCGCGTGGGCCGCCTCGTGATAGGCCACCCGCTTTTTCTCGTCCTCGTGAATCACCCGGTTCTTCTTCTCAAGGCCCGCCGTCACCCGTTCGACACCCTCGTTGAACTCGTCCATGCCGACCGAGGATTTGTCGTTGCGGGCGGCCAACAGAGCCGCCTCGTTGACGAGGTTGGCGAGATCGGCCCCCACAAATCCCGACGTGATCCGCGCGATCTGCCCGAGATCCACCGCCGGATCGAGCTTCACTTTGGCAACATGCACCCGGAGGATCGCCTCGCGGCCGCGGACGTCGGGGCGGTCGACCAGCACGTGCCGGTCGAACCGGCCGGGCCTTAGCAGTGCCGGATCGAGCGTCTCCGGACGATTGCTCGCGGCCAGCACGATCACGCCCGAGTTGCTGCCAAACCCGTCCATTTCGACGAGCAGGGCGTTGAGGGTTTGCTCCCGTTCGTCGTGGCCGCCCACGACGCTCGTGCCGCGGGTCTTGCCCAGGGCGTCGAGTTCGTCGATGAAGATGATGCACGGTGCCTTGGCAGCGGCCTGTTGAAACAAGTCGCGAACCCGTGCCGCCCCCACGCCGACGAACATCTCGACGAAGTCACTGCCCGAGAGCCCGAAAAAGGGAACGCCCGCCTCGCCCGCGATCGCCTTGGCGAGGAGCGTCTTGCCGGTGCCCGGCGGGCCGACGAGCAGCACACCCTTGGGGATGTGGCCCCCGAGCACCTGGTATTTCTCAGGGCTGCGCAGGAACTCCACCACCTCGCGGAGCTCCTCGACGCCCTCGTCGATCCCGGCCACATCGTCGAACGTGATCCCGAGGTCTTCCTGGGCGTACATCTTGCCGCGGCTGCGGCCGAAGGCCATCGGGCTGCCAGCGCCGCCGATCCGCCGCATCATCAGGAAGAACAGGAGCCCGAAGAGCCCCATCAGAAACAGCATCGGCAGCCAGTTTCGCCACGCGCTCGGCGGATCTTCGTAGCGAAAGGGCACGCCGTGCTCCTTGAGCAGTTTCATGAGCTCTGATTCGGAGTTCTCACTCGGGAGCTTGGCGGTGCGAAACCGCCGCTCCGTGGACACGAGCCCCACGCCCGCCGGCTTGACCCGCGCGCGACTGCCGTCGCCGGACTCCGCCTGCACCGTTTCGCCAGGCGCTGCCTGCACGATGCCGGAGACCTGGAAGGCACCGATGACCACATCGTGCAGATCGCCAAACCGCACGGGCAACCCGTCTTCCCGCGCGGCACCTTCGATGGACACATAGCGGCCGTCACCCTCCTGCCGGGTGGCGACGATCAGTTTCTCGAGATCGCTATAGCTGAACTGCAGTTCGGGGGTCGTGGTGACGAGGCTCAGGGCGAAGAGACTGGCGACGCCAGCAGCCACGAGCGACCAGACGAGGTTGCCGCCTAGGGGCTTGCGATCGAGGGCCCGCTTGGGGAGGTCGCGTTTTTTGGCCATGCGTGTCCTTCGTCGGTGGTCCGACGGGCGAGTGCCCAATCGGCATCCAGCATCCTATGCCGCAGCAAAAGCCCGGACAAACCGTCGGCACCGGGCCCGCACGAGGCTAGTGCTGTGAAAATAGAAGTGGCGGTCCCCGCACCCGCCCCATAGACTTTCGATTCTTCGATGTTTGCAATTCACCCCGCCAAATCCATGCCGCCGACGCCGAGCGACCCCTCTCGTGGGGAGTCTCGCTTTCCTTTCACCGATTCCGGTGCGACCGATCCGCAGGCCCATCCCCTGCGGGTGGCGGTGCTTGGTTCGACCGGCAGCATCGGCACCAGCACGCTCGACGTCATCGAGTCGTCGGCCGGACGCTTCCAGGCCTGGCTCCTGGCGGCACACCGCAGCGTGGAGTCGCTGGTGGCCCAGGCCAAGCGCCTGAAGCCCGCCTGGGTGGTTGTGGTCGACGAGCAGGCAGCCGCCCAACTTGGCCCTGGCAGCCTGCCGCCGGGCACAAGGCTCGCCGTCGGCGCCGACGCCTTGGAAGCACTTGTTCAGGATCCCGCGGCCGATCGGATCGTGTCGGCGATCGTCGGAGCCGCCGGCCTGCGGAGCACCTGGGCGGCCGTCGAGGCGGGCAAGACCGTCGCCTTGGCCAATAAGGAGACGCTCGTGATGGCCGGGCCGCTGGTGATGCGACTCGCCGCCCGAACCGGCGCCACGATCCTGCCGGTCGACAGCGAGCATTCGGCCATCCACCAGGCGCTCTGCTCGGGACGGCCCGAGGAGGTGCAGCGGATCGTGCTCACGGCCAGTGGCGGTCCCTTCCGCACGCGGGCCGCGGAATCGTTCGCCGACATCACGCCAGCGGAGGCGCTGCGTCATCCGACCTGGTCGATGGGCCCAAAGATCACCGTCGACTCGGCGACCATGATGAACAAGGCGCTCGAACTCATCGAGGCCCGGTGGCTGTTCGGGGTGCCCGCGGAAAAACTCGCGGTGATGGTGCATCCACAGTCGATTGTGCACTCCCTCGTGGAGTTCATCGACGGCTCGGTGATCGCCCAACTCAGCCCCCCCGACATGCGGCTGCCGATCCAATATGCGCTGACCTACCCGGCCCGCACCACCGGCCCCGCACGGCGGCTCGACTTCTCGCGGACCATGACGCTCGAGTTTGAGCCCCCCGACGTGGGCCGGTTTCCGGCGGTGCGTCTGGGCCACGAGGCCGCCGCCCGCGGCGGCACGGCCGGCGCCGTGCTCAACGCCGCCAACGAGGAGGCCGTGGCGGGCTTCCTGGCCGGAAGGCTGCGGTTCACCGACATTGCTGATGCATGTGCAAAGGTGCTCGACGAGCACCCGTTCGAGGCGGAACCCACGCTCGATGAGATTCGTCGACTCGACGCGTGGGCGAGACTGGAGGTTGCGACGTGGTCTGTTGCCTGAATTCATTCGTCTCCCCGTGCTTCGGGGCGGCTTGGCTGGAGTGGCTGGCGCAGCCTGCCAATCTGTGGGTGGTGCTCCAGGTCGCCGCTGGACTCGGCTTCGTGATCTTCGTGCACGAACTCGGCCACTTCCTCGTCGCCAAGGCCTGTGGCGTGAAGTGTGAAAAGTTTTTCCTCGGCTTCGACATCGGTGGCCTCAAACTCGCGAGCTTCAAATACGGGGAAACCGAATACGGTATCGGTGCCCTGCCGCTCGGCGGGTACGTGAAGATGCTGGGCCAGGACGACAACCCCGGGGCCGCCGCCCAAGAAGCCCAGCGGGCACGGATGTCGGGCGACCTGCCTGCCGAACCCGTCGCCGGCCCGCACCCGTCGTGGGATCCGCGGAGTTATCCAGCCCAGAGCGTCCCCAAGAGAATGGCGATCATCTCCGCGGGCGTGATCATGAACGTGATCTTCGCCGTGCTGATGGCGTCGTGGGCTTTCGGCCTCGGCGTCCGCGAGATGACCTGCGCACTTTCGAGCGTCCGCACGGGTGGTGCCGCGTGGCGGGCGGGTCTGCGCACCGGCGATGAGATCGTCGCGATCGGCGGACGCAAGGATCCGATCTTCAACGACCTGCGGCATGGCGTCACGGTGGGCAGCGTGAAGGACGGCATTGAGTTCACCGTTCGCAGACCCGCCGACGGCTCGACGCGGACAGTGCTGCTCAAGCCCGACACCGACCTGGGCGCGCCTACGGTCGGCGTCACGAGTCCCTTTTCGCTCACGCTGCCGGCCGACATCTCACGCGGACTAGCCGGCGGCGCAGCGGAGGCGAAGCCGCCGCTCCTGGGCGGTGACACGATCCGTACCGTCGACGGTAAGACAGTGACGACCTATGCCGAACTGCTCGCAGAGCTTTCGACGAGGCCTACCGACGACGTGACGCTCACGGTCGATCGAGTCGAGGAAGCGCCGCCCGGCGGCAAGGGTCGCACGTCGTCGCTCACGATCACGCTACCGCCCCAGCCCCGTCTTGTGACCGGCATGACGCTCTCACCCATGCCAATCAAGGCGGTGCAGGAGGGTTCTCCCGCGGCTCTCGCGGGCATTAAGGCGGGCGCGCGGCTCATCGCCGTCGATGGCCAACCGGTCGGTGACCCGCTCACCCTCGACGATCGGCTCCGTGCCCTCGTGGGAAAGGCCGTCGCGCTGACGCTGGCCGACGAGCAGGGCACCGAGCGCACCGTCGACGTGCGGCCCCGCGCGGTGACCTGGCGGGATGACGAGACCACCGGAATCGGTAGTCCGGTCTCGATCGCCTCGCTCGGCCTCGCGATCCCGGTCGACGCCCTCGTCGCCGCGGTTGCAGCTGACAGTCCCGCGGCCCGGGCTGGGATCGTGGCCGGCGACCGCGTGGCGAAGGCCGTGCTCGTGACACCGGGTGAAAAACCCGATCCCACAGCCGGCATCGAGTTTTCTCCGCAGCGGCCCAACTGGCCGGTGGTGGCGGCGGTGCTGCAGCAGTTGCCGGCGGGCACGTCGCTCGTGCTCTCACTCGAGGCGGCCGACGGGGTGCGCCGCGAAGTGACCCTCTTGCCCGTCGCGGCGGCCGACCAATTCGTGGTTGATCGCGACCTGGTGTTCGAGCCCGTCTACGAGACCGTCCGCGCCCATTCGGTCGCCGACGCGCTAGGCCGCGGCGTTCGCAAGGCGAAGGAAGACCTCTCGATGGTCTATGGCTTTCTCGGAAAGCTCACCAAGCGGGAGATCAGTCCGCGGCTTCTCGGCGGGCCCATCGAGATCGCCAAGCAGGCCGGGCGGTCGGCCAGCGAGGGCTTCGGTCGCCTGCTGCTCTTCCTGACGATGCTCAGCGCCAATCTGGCCGTCGTGAACTTCCTGCCCATCCCCGTTCTGGACGGCGGGCATATGGTTTTTCTGGCATACGAACTGATCCGCGGCAAGCCGCCGAGCGAGGGCGTGGTCGCGGTGCTCAGTTACCTCGGACTCGCGCTGATCCTCTCCTTGATGTTCTTCGTGTTCGGCCTCGACCTGGGGCTGATCCCGAGACGCTGACCCTCCCGTGAACAGCCTCCCAATGACGACCGTGGCCGAAGCCGCGAGCGGCCGTGGGTTTCCACCAGCGGGAGTGCGAGCCGTGGTCTTCGACGTGGTAGGCACGCTCGTCGAGCCGTTGCCGTCGGTGGCCGAAGCCTACGCCCACGCGGGCCTCCGCCATGGAGTGCCGCTCGAGACGGCGGACATTCAGCGGCGGTTTCGTGCCGCGTGGCGGCGGCAGGAGACGATCGACGCGGCTGCCTTACCGGCCTATGCCACGAGCCCCGCTCGAGAGGCGGAACGCTGGCGGGAGATCGTCGCAGACGTGTTCGAGCGACCTCCCTGCAGCGACGCGATCTTCACCGACCTCTGGGAGCATTTCGGCCGCGCTGATGCCTGGCGGCCGCTCTCGGCCGGAGTGGACCTGGTGAGAGCTGCGCTCGACGCCCGACTGACAGTGGCCCTGGCAAGTAACTTCGACGAGCGGCTGTTCGCCATCTCCGGGATGATCGAGCCCTTATCGTGGGCCCACCACGTGTTTGCATCCTCTGAGATCGGCTGGCGGAAGCCGTCGCCGGAGTTCTTCCGCACCGTCGAACGGCGGCTCGGCCACGGGCCGCACGAACTGCTCCTCGTCGGCGACGATCCCGAACTCGACATCGCGGCTGCCACCCGCGCCGGCTGGCACACGCACCCTATCGCCTGACATCTCAGCTGCGATCTATGTCATCGACGGCCGCCGCCTGCCGGTGACGAGCACCAAGCCTGACGCGATCATCGAGAAAACCGCCGTCACCGCGAACGCCCACCCCGAACCGTCGGGACCGCGCTCCCAGAGCCAGCCGGCGAGCAGTCCTGCCGGGAGCGCCATCATGCCCTGAACGAACGCGTACCAGCCAAATGCCCCGCCGTGGCGACCCTCGGCGGCAAGCGCCGCAACCAGCGCCCGCTCAGCCGGCTCAGCCAATCCGTAGGCGACGCCGACGACCGCCACCAGGAGGAGTGCCACCGGCAGGCTCGTGGCCACGGCGAGGCCGCCGTAGGCCGCCGCGAAGATGATCCAGCCTGCGGCCAGCGCGATCCGCGGCGAGACCATGTCGGCGAGCCGGCCTGCCCGGGATGCCGTGACACTCTTGGCCAGACTCGTCGCGAACCAGACGAGCGGGATGTACGCAGCTGGCACACCGAGGTCTGCCGCCCGTACGAGCAGAAACTGCTCGCTGGATGCGCCAAGCGCCCAAACGGCGACGCACGCCAGCAACACGACCTGCGAGCGGGTCATTCCGGCAGCAAGCGGCGGTGTCGTGGGCACGGCCGTGCGGCGGGGCGGGTCGCGGACGAACCTCCAGATCACGGCGAGGGTGACGAGGCCCGGCAAGAGCGCGAGCAGAAAGAGCATTCGTTCCCGGTCCGGAAACAGCAGGAGAAAAAGCATGGCGACGAGCGGCCCGACCGCGGCACCGGCGTGGTCCATCGCGCGAATGTGGCCAAATGCCCTCCCGCGGTTGGCCGGCTCGACCAGGTCGGCGACGAGCGCGTCACGCGGTGCGCTGCGGATTCCCTTGCCGAACCGGTCGGCGGCCCTCACGAGGAGCACCTGCAGTGGCGAGCCAGCGATGCCCATCAGGGGCCTGATCAGCGCCGAGAGCCCGTAGCCGAAGAGCACGAGCGGCCGGCGGCCAAACGTATCGGAGGCCGCGCCGGCCGGTAGCCGCACAACCGCGGCCACGGCGTTGGCGATCCCGTCGATGAGTCCGATCTCGACGGCCGTACCTCCGAGGCCCCGCACGAAGCCCGGCATGAGCGGATAGATCGCTTCGCTCGAGAGGTCCGTCAGGAAACTCGTCCAGCCCAAGGCCCTCACGGTGGCGGGCAGGTCAGTCTGTCCCCGCACGGTGGCGGGCACCTCCCCTTCGCGAGACCCGGGCCTCGGCGGCTTCGTGTCATCCACCACTCGCCACCTCCATCCCGTAATCAGTCCGGCCGCGACTGGCGGTCGCTCGACGAGCGTTGAAGATTTCGCTCGCCTGAGTGCTGAGCCGCCAAGCGACGACCGTGCGAAATATTCCCACGAGGAGACGACCGCCAGTCGCGGCCACTTAGCGCCGGGAAGCCACGTGGCTCACTGCCGCTCCGAACCCGTGTCGAGCACCGCCATGAAGGCTTTCTGCGGGATGTCGACACTGCCGATGCTCTTCATCCGCTTCTTGCCCTCCTTCTGCTTCGCCCAGAGCTTCTTTTTCCGCGAGATGTCGCCGCCGTAACACTTCGCCGTCACGTTCTTCCGCATCGCAGAGATCGTCTCGCGGGCGATCACCTTCGTGCCGATCGCCGCCTGCAAGGCGATCTCAAACATGTGACGGTCGATCTCACCGCGGAGTTTCTTGACGATCGCCCGACCGCGACGGTCGGCGTCGCGGCGATCGCAGATGATCGACAGGGCATCGACCGGCTTGCCGCCCACGAGGATGTCGAGCCGCACGAGATCCGCTGGAAAATACCCGATCAGCTCGTAGTCCATCGTGCCGTAGCCGCGGGTCACGCTCTTGAGCCTGTCATGGAGGTCGTAGATCACCTCGGCGAGTGGCAGGTCGAAGGTGAGCATCGCCCGCGTCGGGGAGAGATACTCCGTCTTCAAATACACGCCACGGCGATCGGTGCAGAGCTGCATCACCGGGCCGATTTGCTCGACCGGCACGAGGAAGTTAGTCCGCACGATCGGCTGCAGAAACTCGTCGATCTGCCCCGTGTCGGGCACATCCTGCGGGTTCGTGATCTCGATCGTCTCCCCCGTCGTCTTCTTGATCCGATAGGTGACGTTGGGCGCGGTCTGGACGAGGTCGAGATCGGCCTCCTTCTCGAGCCGCTGCTGGATGATCTCCATGTGCAGGAGGCCAAGAAAGCCGCAGCGAAACCCGAAGCCGAGCGCTTCGCTGCTCTCCGGCGCGTACTCAAACGACGGATCGTTGATCACGAGCTTCTCGAGCGCGTCGCGGAGCTCCTCGAAGTTTTCCCCTTCGCTGGGATAGAGACCGCAGTAGACCATCCGCTGCGGCGGCTTGTAGCCGGGCATCGGGGCCGCCGCCTGGTCGCCGGGGATCGTCACCGTGTCGCCGATGTGGACCTGCTTGACGTCCTTGATGTTGCAGACGAGGTAGCCCACCTGGCCCGCCGAGAGCGTCTCGCAGGCCCGCCGCTGCGGCACGAACTGCCCGAGCTCGAGCACCTCGTGGGTCGTGCTCGTCTCGAGAAAGCGGATCTTCTGCCCCTTGGTGATCGTGCCGTCGATGAGCCGCACATAGGTGATAGCGCCGCGATAGCTGTCGTAGTGGCTATCAAAAATCAACGCCCGCAGGGTGGCATTCGGATCGCCCTGGGGGGGTGGGATGCGTTCGATGATCGCGGTGAGCAGATCGTCGATGCCGATCCCCGTCTTCGCACTCGCCTTGATCACCTCGGCTGAGTCGATCGCCAGGCTCTGCTCCATCTCCAGGAGCACGTCGTCCACCCGGGCATGGACCAGATCGACCTTGTTGATCACCGGGACGATTGCAAGATCGAGGTTGATCGCGGCGTAGGCGTTGGCCACGGTCTGAGCCTCGACACCCTGGAAGGCATCGACAAGCAGCACGGCTCCTTCGCAGCAGGCGAGGCTGCGGGAGACCTCGTAATGGAAGTCGACGTGGCCGGGAGTGTCGATCAGGTTGAGTTCGTAGACTTCACCCTCGTGTCGGTATTCCATCCGCACGGCCCGGGCCTTGATCGTGATCCCCCGCTGCCGCTCGAGCTCCATGTCGTCGAGCATCTGCTCCTTGAGCTGCCGCTTTTCGACGGTGCCGGTGCGTTCGAGGAGCCGGTCGGCCAGCGTGCTCTTGCCGTGGTCGATGTGGGCGATAATCGAAAAATTACGAATGTGTTTGCAATCCATGAAAGGATTGTACCGTGTTTCGGCTGCTCGCCTTCTCGACTCGTGAGTCGGGGTTGCCCCTGCCATGTTGCCGGACGTTCGCTGCGGCCTTCCGGGCCTTCGCTCACTGCATGCTGCCTGCGCTTCGACATCCATGTCTCCGCTGGCCAGCAAGGCCGGCGACATGGCAGGGGCAACCCCTTGCGTAAAAGCCGCGTCAAGCGTGCTTTCGCCGGTGGTCGAGCCGGGCGAGGCCGGCGGCGCCGATCGAGCCGGCATCCCCGCCGAGGCTCGCGTAGCGGATCGTCGTGGACCGCGCGAGCACCGGGAACGTACGGCCGTGGACCTCCGCGCGAACGCAGTCGAGAAACATCCGGCCCACGGGATGCTCCTCGCGGCCGAAGGTCATCGCACCGCCGATCAAGACCGCCTCGGGATCGATCGTGTGCATGAAGGTGACGATGCCGATCGCGAGCCAGCGGGCTGCCTCCATCAGGATCGCCGTCGCGAGGGCGTCGCCGGCGCCAGCCTCGCGCGCGATGAGGATCGGGGAGAGTGCCTCGCCCTTGGCCACAGCGGCCGCCAGCGACCCGCTGCCGCCGGCTGCGAGCTTCTCCGCGGCGATTGCCGTCAGCGAGGTGGCGCTGGTGTAGGCCTCGAGATGGCCCGGCTGACCGCAGGGACACATCCGTGCGTCGGGGGCCGGGTCGACGATGATATGGCCGCACTCCGAGCCGTGACTGTGCGCACCCTCGACATTGACGTCGCCGATGATGATTCCGCCGCCGACGCCGGTGCCGAGCGTGAGGAGCACAAGCGACGACGCGTTGCGGGCCGAGCCCACCCAAAACTCGCCGTAGCCGGCGGCATTGGCGTCGTTGGCAAACGTCACCTCGTGTCCGCAGTGCGTTGCCACGCGGTCACGCAGCGGAAAATCGTCCCAACCCGGCAGGTTACCGGCCCTCACGATCTTTCCCACCGGAATATCGAGCGGTCCTGGTGACCCGAGGCCCACTCGGGCGATGTCAGCCGTGGCGACGCCCACGAGCGACGCCAGCGTGTGCACCATGCGGCCCATCCGGGCGGCCGCGTCCTCCGGCCCCCGCGCCGCGTGCGTGGGCTCGGTATGAAACGCGACGAGCCGACCCTCGTCGTCGACGAGCGCGGCCTTGATGTTGGTGCCACCGAGATCGACGCCCGCATACAGCGGCCGCGTCGCCTCGGACAAGGGCAGGAGATCGCGGTCGGAGCCCATCATTCCGGTAGACGGCTCGTCTCGACCGTTGGTGTCGGGCCGGTGCAGGCCTTCATAAACTCGACCAAGTCGGCCTTGTCCTGCGAGGTGAGGTTCAAAGGCCGGATCTTGTCACTGAGGTGGGGATTCGGATGGCCGCCCTTGTCGTACCACTCGACCACCTCCTCAAGCGTCGCCACCGAGCCGTCGTGCATGTAGGGGGCCGAGAGGGCCACGTTCCGCACCGTCGGCGTCTTGAAGGCGCCCCTGTCTTTCTCATCCTTCGTCACAACGAAGCGGCCGAGATCAGGCTCCGCCTCGTGCATCCCGACGCCGAGATTGTGATACTTCTCATCGGCAAGGTTCGCGCCGACGTGACAGGCGGTGCAGTTGCCCTTCTCGGTGAAAAAGATGTCGCGGCCCCGCGTGGCCGATGCCGACATTGGATGGGCATCGGCGTCTCGCTTGGCCTGGGCATACTTCGCCGCGAGTTCGGGATCGTCGGCGATGTCCTCGTCGTCGAGGCCGGCGAAGGCCCGCAGTTGCTCGCCGAAGTCGTAGGGGGACGGTGCGGTGACGAGCACTCGCTCGAAGGCAGCGATGGCCTGGCCAACGCGATCGATCGTGAGCTCGCCGAAGACCTTATCGAACTGCTGCTTGTAGACAGGATTCTCCGACAGCCGTTTGACGACGCCTTCGTGCGTGAAGCCCATCTCGATCGGATTCTGAATCGGCCCGATCGCCTGAGCCTCGAGTGAGTCGACGCGGCCGTCCCAAAACTGCTTGCCCGACAGAATGCGGTTGAATGACACCGGCGAGTGACGGCCACCGAGTTGGCCACGAATGCCTAAGCCCGTCTTGGTGCGGGCCGAGTAGCCCTCGCTCGGACTGTGGCAGCTTGCACAGCTCACGGTGGAGTCGGCCGAGAGCCGCGGATCGAAATAGAGCTGCCGTCCGAGCTCGATCTTCGCTCTGGTAAGCGGATTAGCGTCGAGCCCTGTGATCTGCGCGGCCCCCTGGGAGAGGCCGAGTGGCAGCACCGGCTCGAGCACGGTGAAGTTTCTGGGGTCGGCCAGCCAGGCGTCGATCGCCGCCAGCGTGATCGGGCCGGTGCCGGGCACGCCTGAGGTGAGGGCTGGTTCGCCGAGCGCGACCTTCTCACCGGGCTGCACCGCAGCGGCCTCGATCGCCCGGTCAGCGACGGCAGTCTGCTCGTCGACAGCCTTCCTCGATTCGTCGATCACCTTGGCAGCCGTCTCGGCGGCAGGCATCTTCGCGGCGACGGGCGCCATCTCGATCGTTTCGATCTCGACGACGTCTTCGCGGGCAATCGGTCCGCCGGCGGGAGAGCAGCCGACTGTGGTCACGGCGGTGAGGATCGGCGCGAAAGCGAGCAAATATTTGAACCCCGCGGCCTGCTGCGACGCCATTTCCCGGATGAACATCGACACGTGAAACCTCCCACTGGGACTATTCAAGAAGCGGCCGTGATGGATTTCGTGCAACGCCCACGATCCTCATTCTAAACGGCTTGAAAGCGGCGAACAGTCGAAAAAGGTGGTGGTCCGACGCTCCGGCCAGCCTACCCCCGGACGACGAAATCTGGCGTCGCCAGCCATTCAAGCTCCCCGGGCTGGCCTGGGCCGTCGTCGAGCGCAATCGCCGCGATCGCCCCTTTTTGCATCCGCACCGCCGCCGACCCGTCGCCAATCGAGATCGCGACCAGCCTGCTGACGCAGGGCGCATGCCCCACCCAGGCCACGCTGGATGCGTCCTGCCGAATGGTCCACTCCACCAGTTCCTGCCAGTCGGACCC
Source organism: Pirellulales bacterium (assembly GCA_040877375.1). Lineage (GTDB taxonomy): Bacteria > Planctomycetota > Planctomycetia > Pirellulales > UBA1268 > QWPN01. The sequence goes on from JBBDNW010000208.1 coordinate 13,315, forward strand.
CGGGGCAAGTGCCTCGACGACCTCGATCCGCGGCCGCGTCGGAAGTTCGTCGGCGATGATCTCGGCCGTCTCCATCGCCCGCACGAGCGGGCTGGTGGCGATGAGATCGATCTCCACCCCGCCGCGGATGAGCCGACGAACGAGCCGGGTGAATCGCTTGCGGCCCTTGCGGGTCAGCCTGCGGGCATGATCGCCGCCTTCGGCCGCGGCATCTTCGGCCGTCGCATGCCTGACGACATAAAGTCTTGTGGTAATCGTGCCCATGCAATCGATTGTGGCCCGCATCACCGGCGTGGGCAAGGCGGAGAAAGTCTCGTCGCCGGGGCGAGGATACGCGTTAAGGCTCCT
>JBBDNW010000209.1:0-2453 GCA_040877375.1 Pirellulales bacterium
GTCATCGCCGGAGCCAAGGAACACCTCATGCCCCCGTCTGCGTCGACGGACGGATCTTCCGGAGGACGCACGATTCCCGGTGGTGTATCGGAGAGCAATGATGACCACGATTCGGATGTGGTTGGTCCTGGTGGTGCTCGTCGCGGCGAGCCAGAGCGGAGGCCTCGCGGCGGAGACGGCCCGGCCGGCCCGGCTCCTCGTCGTGACCGTCACGACCGGCTTCCGACATGCCTCGATCAACACCGCGGAGCCGGTGCTCGAGGAACTGGGTCGCTCGAGCGGCATGTTCCACGTCGATTTTCTGCGGATGCCGCCGGGACGGCCGCCGCAGCCGAAGGCACCGCAGCGTGGCAAGGATGTCGGTGACGACGACTGGAAAAAACAGGAAGACGCCTTCAAGGCCGAGCAGCAGCGATTTCAAGAGGCTGACCTCGTCTGGCAAAAGGCTCTCAAGGAACAGTTCGCGAAAGTCTTCGCACCCGAGTCGCTCGCCACCTTCGACGGCGTCATCTTCGCGAGCACCACCGGTGAGCTGCCTCTGCCCGACATCACGGGTTTTCTCGAGTGGATCAAGTCGGGCAAGGCGTTTATCGGATTTCATGCGGCCACCGACACCCTGAAGAGTTCCGACGCCTACATCGAGATGGTCGGTGGATATTTCGCGGGCCACCCGTGGAATGGCGGTGGCGAACACGCCTTCGTCGTGCATGAGCCGGGCCACCGGGTGGCGGCGATGTTTCCCGAGCGATTCCGCTGGAAGGACGAGATCTATCAATACGACCAGCGGTACAAGCCCGAAAATCTGCGTGTGCTCGTGAGCCTCGACATGCAGGGGAGCAGCCCCAAGGAGCCATGGCACGTGCCGGTGTCGTGGGTGCGCGAGTATGGCAAGGGGCGGGTCTTCTCCACGAACTTCGGCCATAACGACGCCACCTGGAAAGAGCCGATGTTTCAGAAGCACATGGCCGAGGGAGTCGCCTGGGCCCTGGGCCGGTTCGACGCACCAGCCACACCCAACGCCGACGTGCAGGCCGCGGAGTATCTGCGGAGCGTGGTGGCTGCGGCCGCCACCGCCACCGGACGCGACGCCGATGAGTTGCGGGCCAAGGCCGACGCGCGGATTGCGAAGGACGGAGCGTGGGCCGCCACGCTGCGACCGATGCTGCTCGAAATCCGTACCATGAAAAACACCGAGGACCGGGCAGCGGCCTACGCCAAGGTGATCGCGGCGATCGATGGCCCCCAGTGAAGAGACGACTTCATGACGAGAATCGCTCGGTGCATCGCAATCTTGCTCGCAGCGTTGCCGGTGGCTGCCACGGTGTGCGCTGCTCCGCCGAATGTGGTGGTGATCCTCGCCGATGACCTCGGCTTCTCCGACCTTGGTTGCCACGGAGGCGAGATCGACACGCCGCATCTCGACCGGCTCGCGGCCGGCGGGCTGCGGTTCACGCAGGGCTTCAACACGGCGCGGTGCTGGCCGACGCGGGCGGCGCTGCTCACGGGATACTACGCCCAGTCCATTCGTCGCGATGTGCTCCCGGGGCCTACGGAGGGCGCGGGGGGCGTCAACGCGGCGCGGCCCGCCTGGGCCAGACTGCTTCCAGAACTGCTCGCCGAGACCGGCTACCGCTCATACCACTCCGGGAAGTGGCACATCGATGGCGACCCGGTCGCTCAGGGGTTTGCTCGGTCGCTCGAAGCGACTGCTGGCAGCCAGAGTAACTATTTCGACCCGGCTGGCCTGACGGGGGAGGCTCGAGCCCAAGGATCACCCGACGACTTCTACGCCACGACTGCGATCGGCGACCATGCCGTGGCCTGTCTCGCCGATCATGCCCGAGACCACGCTACAGCACCCTTTTTTCAGTATGTGGCCTTCACAGCGCCGCACTTTCCGCTCCACGCCCCCCCAACGTTGATCGCGAAGTATCGCGATCGCTACCGCGCGGGCTGGGACACGGTGCGTGCCTCACGGGTAGACCGCTTGAAGCAACTCGGGATCGTGACGACCGCGGCGTCTGTCAGCGAGCGAAACGTCGGGCCGCCCTACGCGTTTTCTCAAGTCGTCGAGAAGATCGGGTCAGGCGAGGTCAACCGGCCGCTTCCGTGGGGCACGCTCTCGGCGGAACAGCAGGTGTTTCAGGCAGAAAAAATGGCGATCCACGCGGCCATGGTCGAGGCACTCGACCATGAAGTCGGCCGTATCGTGGCCCAGCTTGTGGCCATGCGCGTCTTGGAAGACACGCTCGTGTTGTTTCTCAGTGACAACGGCGCATCGGCCGAGATGATGATTCGCGGCGAGGGTCACGATCCCAGCGCGGCCGCCGGTTCCCGCGCGACCTTTCTCTGCCTGGGGCCAGGCTGGTCCAGCTGCGCAAACGCCCCCTTTCGCCGTCACAAGACCTGGGTGCACGAGGGGGGCATCGCCACGCCCTGGATCGTCCACTGGC
>JBBDNW010000210.1:0-13423 GCA_040877375.1 Pirellulales bacterium
AGGAGCGACAAGACTTTTGACGCCCCCGAGCCGGCGTTCCATGGAAGTCTGATGCGATCTAGCGGCTGGGCCGCTGGCCGCCCTATACAATCCGCTCTTCATTCCCGCCCGCGGAGCCCTGCCATGGTCAAAGTCGCGATTCTCGGTGCCACCGGCTATACCGCGCTCGAGGCCATCAAGATCCTGCTGCGGCATCCGCAGGCTGAGATCGTGGCGGTGACCAGCCGCCAGGAAGGCAAGACGCCGGTGTCCAGCGTCCACCCGAGCCTCGTGGGCCGCCTCGATCTTCCGCTCGAGGACCTCTCGCCGGAAGAAGTCGGTAGGCGGGCCGACTGTGTCTTTGGCTGCCTACCGCACTGCGCGAGCGCCGAGATCCTGCCCAAGGTGCTCGCCGCCGGCGCGAAGGTGGTCGACTTCAGCGCCGACTACCGGCTCGACGATGCCGCCACGTATCTCGAGTGGTATGGGCACGAGCATCCCGACGCGGGCCGCCTCGGGCGAACGGTCTATGGCCTCCCCGAACTCTTCCGCGCCGCGATCACAAACCAGGATCTCGTGGCCAATCCCGGCTGTTACTCGACCTCTGCCATTCTCCCCCTGGCGCCACTGATCAAGAGCGGTCTCTTTGAGACCGACGACATCATCATCGATTCCAAGAGCGGCGTCAGCGGGGCGGGCCGCCAGCCCAAGTTGATGACGCACTTCCCGGAGTGCAACGAGAGCATGTCGGCCTACAATGTCGGCCGCCACCGGCACACTCCCGAAATCGAGCAGATCATCGGCCGTCATGCGTCTGTGCGGCCCGCCGTGATCTTTACGCCACAGCTGGCACCGATGGACCGCGGGATCCTCTCCACGATCTACATCCGGCCGAAGCAGACGATCGCCGAAGGAGACGTGATGGGCCTGCTCCGCGAGGCCTACGCCGACGAACGGTTTGTCCGCGTCGTCGACCACCTCCCTGGCACGAAAGACACCGTCGACACAAACTTCTGCGACATCACCGCCCGCGTCGTCCGCGGTCGCGTGCTCCTGATCAGTTGCCTCGACAATCTCGTGAAAGGCGCCGCTGGTGCGGCGGTCCAAAACTTCAACGTGATGTTCGATCTCCCCGAATCGATGGGTCTTCTTTAATCATGTCCGTCACCGACACGCCCGTTCGGCTTCCGATCCCCCCGCTGCCCCGCGGCTTTCGCATGGGGGCGGTGCATGCGGGCATCAAACGCAACGCCACCCGCGAGGACGTGACGCTTATCGCCAGCGACCAGCCGGCCGCGGCGGCCGGCGTGTACACGACGAATCTCGTCTTCGCCGCCCCGGTCGCCCTCGACCGTGAGCGGACACCCGGCCGGGGGTTTCGCGGCGTGGTGATCAACTCGGGCAATGCCAACGCCTGCACCGGCAGCCGCGGACTTGACGATGCCCGCGAGATGGCGGCACTGGCGGGCCGTGAACTCGGCGTGGCCGGCGACGAGATCCTCGTGCTTTCGACCGGGATCATCGGCGAGTTTATGCCGATGGTAAAACTGGCGGCCGGCATCAAGGCCGCGGCCGCAGCGCTCGGCGACGACGACACGGCGGCGCTGACGGCTGCCCGCGGCATGATGACCACCGACACGCGGCCGAAGATGGCAGGCGGCATCTTCACCGCCGACGGCACGACCTCCACCATCTTCGGCATGGCCAAGGGCGCCGCCATGATCGGCCCCAAGCTCGCGACGATGCTCGGCGTTGTGATCACCGACGCCGCCATCCACCCCGCAGATGCCCAGCGGCTCCTCTCGGAGGCCGTCGAGGAGACGTTCAACTGCGTGAGCGTCGATGGCCACATGAGCACCAACGACACCGTGCTTTTTTTGGCCAACGGCGCCGTCGGTGGCGGTCCGCTCCACGGTGCGGGCCTCAAGGCCTGCGGCCGCGTGCTCCACGACGTGTGTGAATCGCTCGCCCGCGAGATGGCCGATGACGGCGAGGGGGCCACGCACGTGATGCGGATCGAGGTGACGGGAGCGACGAGCCGAGATGCCGCTCGTCAGATCGCCCGAACGATCGCCGACAGCCCCCTGGTCAAGACAGCGGTGCATGGGGCCGATCCCAACTGGGGGCGGATCGTCTCGGCTGCGGGCTATGCGGGGGTGGTGTTTGAGCCGTCAAGGGCCATGCTGCGGCTGAACGGGGCACTTCTCTTCCAGCACGGCGCCCCGGTGGCCTTCGACGCCGACGTCGTCTCGGACTCGATCAAGAACAATCGGGAGACGCTGATCGAACTCTCCGTCGGAGACGGTCCCGGCAGGATCCGGTTCCATTCAAGCGACCTGACGGCCGAGTACGTCCACCTCAACGCCGACTACCACACCTGACGAGCCGCACGACCGGTTGTTCCGGGTCCCTCCGGCCAAAAAAGCCGGCCGCACGTGTCGGGAGGATTTCCCCGCTTTTTCCCCCGGGGTTGCGTAGAATCGTGAGCCTTGACGCGGACCGCCCAAAAAGGTTTGCTCTGGTCGATCCCGAAGCCCTCCGAGCCCAGCCGATGCCCCTGCTTACCGCCTGCCTCTCGCCCCTTTTCGACGCCCCCCTGCCCGCTGCCGGATTTCCGCCAGCCCTGAACTGGTGGCCTGCGCCCGCTGCGCCCGAGTTGGGAGTCGTGGTCGTTCTGGCAGCAGCCAAACCGGAGGATGGTGAAGAGGAGGAGATCGGCGACGAGGAGGATTTGGTGGTCGCGCAACCGGCGACCGACGAGGAATCGACGTTCGACGACTTTGACGACGAGTTCGACGACGACTTCGAAGAAGACGAGGATGATCCCGACTGGGACCACCCGGGCGAGGGCGACACTGACACGCCGCCTCCCGGCAAGGCACCCGGCAGGAAGAAGTGACCGCTCGCGGCGGACATCGAGAGACACACCGATGGCTGGAATCGACAAGCCGCAGTCAACTCCCGACGACCCCAATGCCGGCGCGGGTAAGCCCCGCGGCCGCAAGGCTCGCGGACAGTCATCGCCCGCGTGGTTTGGCACGCTGGGCCAACTCGACTTCGACATCGACTTCTTCGAGCGGGTGCTCGCCCGCAAACCAGACTCGATCGAGGTGCTACGGATCCTCGCCGAGTTGGTGAGCAAGAAGGGGCTCGTGGGCCGTGCCGTGGAGCTCGACCGGAAGCTCGTGGAACTGCTCCCCGAAGACTTTCTCGCCCGCTACAACCTCGCCTGCTCGTTCGCGCGGGCCGGGCGGTCGGACGACGCGATCGACGCGCTCTCGCGGGCGATCCTCCTGGGGTACGACGACCTCGACCACATGGAATCGGATCCCGACCTGGAGTCGATCCGCAAGCACCCGGATTTTCTCGCCCTGCTCGGCGACTGAGGCCGGCGGCCATCGCGGCTTCCGCCGCTCCTGCTAGACTCCGCGGCTCATGCGGCTGATTGCCGCGGCCCCACACGCCCCCACAGGGAGCACGAATGCTCGACCAATATGAGAAGATCACGGAAGCCGCTTCGTTCATCCAGGGCAGGTGGAAGCTCGCCCCGAAGGTCGGCGTGATCCTCGGCAGCGGGCTGGGCAACGCTGCGGCCGCGATCACCGACACGGTCGCCATCCCCTACGACGAACTCCCGCACTTCGCCCGCTCGACCGCTCACGGGCACTCCGGGCAACTGGTGTGCGGCCTGCTGGAGGGGGTGCCGGTTGTCGTCATGGAGGGCCGGCAGCACGCCTACGAGGGCTACCCGCTGTCGCAGATCACCTTCCCGATCCGCGTGCTCAAACGCCTGGGCGCGGAGATGCTCATCGTCACTAATGCCTGCGGCGGCCTCAACCCGCAATACCGCACCGGCGATCTGATGGTCATCGAAGATCATATCAACCTCATCGGTGATAACCCTCTCATCGGCATCAACGACGAACGGTTGGGCCCGCGGTTTCCCGACATGTCGACGCCCTACACGGCCCACCTCGTCGACGACGCACTTGCTGTCGCCCGCAGGGAAAACTTCGTGGCGCATCGCGGCGTCTACGTGGCCGTGACCGGCCCCAACCTGGAGACGCGGGCCGAATACCGGTTTCTACGGACGATCGGCGCTGACGTGGTGGGAATGTCGACCGTGCCCGAGGTGATCGTGGCCGTGCACTCGGGGCTCGCGGTGCTCGGGATCTCCGTGATCACCGACATGTGCCTGCCCGATGCGTTGGAGGTGGCGACGGTCGAACGCATTCTGGCCACCGCCCGCTCCGCCGAGCCGAAGCTGCGGTCGATCATCGTCGCCGCCGTCCGTGCGGTCGGTCGCGGCTGACGCGTCCGCCGGCTCCCTCGCTCCCGTCAGGAAGCCCCAAGCGCGAGCGCGGGGAAGACGCTCGCCACCCCGGCCCGTTTCACACCACGCTGATGGTCGCTACCCGGATTCCCATCGCTTGCGCTCCGGGCTTCTTGTGGGCATCCGACGCGCCGCTTCCCGTCAGGAAGCCCCAAGCGCGAGCGCGGGGAAGACGCTCGCCACCCCGTCCTGTTTCACACCGCCCACACGGTCGCTACCCGCATACCCATCGCTTGCGCTCCGGGCTTCTTGTGGGCATCCGACGCAATGCATTCACCGAGTGGGCGTCGTCAACCGCTCGAGCACCCCGGGAATGGCCGCACCAAGCGGCGACTCCTGGAGATAGTCCTCCGCCAGTTGTCGCTGACCGCGAGCCCGCAGCGTCGCGTAGACGTGCAACTCGAAGTGCAGCCGAAGCTGCTCCTCCGCCCGCGTGTCTCCGAGCGCATGAAAGACGCGAAGCAGCGCCTCAGCCGTAGAGAGGTGCCCTGTGGCGTACTGATCCCGCAGCCAAAACCGGCTGGCACCAGCTGGAGGGAGACGCACGCACCTGCCGGCCCGCTCGACCGCCCGCAGCATCTCGTTCGCCTGCCGCCAGTTGCCGTCCAGGAGCAGTACCTGCGGTGGCGGAGCCGCCCCGCGGGCCGGCATCTCCTCGCCGCGAGGATGCAGAATCCAGACTTCATGGCCGGGGAGCGGGATGGCTTCCGGTTGAAACGCCCCGACGTGAAAGTGATCCTCACGCTGATACACGTGGCATCTCGCGCCCGCCACCGCGCGGGTGACGAGTCCGCCGGTGCTGGAAGGCCGCCACTGCTCGCTGCGATGGATCAAGACGTCGATTCGAACCGCCGTCTCGACGGGCGAAAGAACACCGCAGATGCACCAGCGGGGCGGCAGACGACAGCCGTCGCAACGAGGCGTACCGGCAAGGACGACGCTGCGTGCCACGACCGCTCCTCCCCTGCCGCGCACGTCAGGCCCGGATTTTAGGCCCGGGTTTCAGGCCCGGATTTCAGGCCCAGGGCGTGCTACGACGGCTTCCGCCCCCGGGGAGCGAACTTTCTCGGTTTTCCATGCTGCCCGCCACCGCCGCGGTTTTGAAACCGAGCCGGGGGATGGCGATGCTTCCGCGGCTCATCGCGTGGTGGCGGTGTGTCGTCCGCAGCAGATCGGGTGGCCACCGGAGGCGAGAAGTGGTGCAGGATCGCGGCGGCAACCTCGGTGGGCGTATATCCCTGCTCCAGCAACCGTTCCACGAGCAATACCTGTCGCGGGAACTCCCCTGCCTCCAGCGTGGTTCGGAGCTTGTCAAACAGAGCGTCGGACCGCCTGCTCTCCACCGCCTCGGCGGAGGGGACCTGTTCCCGACGAATCTTCGCCTTGGTGAATCGCTCGATCGACTGCAGCTTGTAGATGCCCGCCCCCGACACGAGCGTTACCGCTCGGCCCTTTCGGCCCGCCCGGCCCGTGCGGCCGATTCGGTGAACGTAGTCCTCGGCGTCGTACGGCAGGTCGTAGTTGACCACGAGTTCGAGGTCATTGACGTCGATGCCACGGGCGGCGACGTCGGTCGCCACGAGGAACGCAAATGCCGCCTTCTTGAAGTTATTCATTACCCGCGTCCGCTGGGTCTGCGCCATACCGCCGTGGAGGCGTTCGGCCGCACATCCCCGAGCCACGAGCGAGTCGGCGAGTTCCTCGACCATCTGCTGCGTGTTGCAGAAGATTAAGCCGCTCTTCACGTCGTAGAAATCGATCAGCCGGGCCAACGCGTCGAACTTTGCGTGATGCCGGACCTCGTAATAGATCTGATCGACCAGCGGCGCCCCGGTGACAACTCGCTGCTCGATCTTCACCAGCTTGGCGTCGCGGGAATGACCGCGGACAAGTGACTGGATCGGCGGGGAAATGGTCGCCGAGAAAAACACCGTCTGCCGCTCGGAGGGGGCCGCCGCGAGGATCTTCTCGATATCCTCACGGAATCCCATGTCGAGCATCCGGTCGGCCTCGTCGAGCACCACCAGCTTCACCCCGGACAGGTCGAGCGTGTTGCGGGCCAGATGGTCCGCAAGCCGTCCTGGCGTGCCCACTACGATGTGCGCGCCCCGCTTCAGTTCGACGAACTGCCGTTCGTACGGTGCGCCCCCGTAGATCGGCACCGATCGCACGCCCTTCTTGCAGACGGCGAGTTTGTGCACCTCGTCGGCGACCTGGGTGGCCAGCTCCCGGGTGGGAGCGAGGATCAGCACCTGCGTAACGGGCTTCGTCGGATCGACTCGCTCGATCGCCGGAATGCAAAACGCGGCGGTCTTGCCCGATCCCGTCTCCGACTGGCCGATCACGTCGTGTCCCCGCATGATCAGCGGAATCGCCGCCGATTGGATCGGCGAGGTCTCCTCAAAACCGAGCCGAGCGACGGCCTCGATCACTTCGGGTGACAGTCCCAGCGAGGCGAAGGGCACGTGACCGGGGCGGGCTTGCGGAGAGGCGGGACTGGGCATGCGATGAACTGCTCTCGGGGTGGGATCTCAAACCGAAGGGCACCCGAATCCGGTCCGCCGGATCAACCGCGGTGCCGCGGCAAAAAAGAGGGCCGGAGGGCGCCTTCACGACGCGCTCCGGCCCTGACAACCTGTTGTATTTCCAGGCGGTGCGGCTTAGTACCGCCGTCCGCCGCCGCCGCCACCGTAGCCGCCGCCGCCGCCGCCGCCGCCGTAGCCACCGCGACCGCCGCCGCCGCCACCGCTCTCACGCGGCTTGGCCTCGTTGACCGTGAGGGGCCGACCGTCGAACTCCTTCTCATGCATGCCGCTGATCGCGCGCTGCGCGGCGTCGTCGGCCTGCATCTCCACGAAACCGAAGCCCTTGCTCCGGCCCGTCTCACGATCCTGGATGACCTGCGCACTCACAACGGTGCCGAACTCGAGAAACATCTGCTCAAGCGACTCGCTCGTCACGCTGTAAGCGAGGTTTCCGACGTACAATTTCTTGCCCATGGACAAAACACTCCTACCGATGACCCAAATGTGCTTTCGGGGTCACATCGAAAGGGCCAGAGATGGCAGCCCGCCAGAGGGTAAAGGAGATAAAGAAGCAGCAGACGCGGCCGATCGGCCACCGCGGAACCTCTAGCGTCGTCCAACACCAACCTAAATAGTCTAAAACGAAATCCGACGGAAAGCAACGCCGCTCCCGGGCTACAGGGTCGGGTACAGGCCCTCCAGCTGCTCCAGGTAGGTCAGAATGTGGGTCCGAGCAGCTCGCAGGTCGTCTTTTGCGTGGGCATCCAGCGGACGGGCGCCAGGCTGGTCCCTCATCGCTCCGGCCGCTTCCCGCAGCGCCGGCCACAAAAACCGCTGTTCGCAATCCGTCTGGACCAACCGCTTCCTGCCGATGCCGCACTCGTGGGCGTCGTGGTCGAGATCGCTTTTCAGCGACGCAAGTCGGCGTTGGGCAGCGACCGCAGCAGGGGCACCGGTCGGGACGCGTCCATCGTCGACTGTCGTGATTTCTTCAATGCGGTCTCGATAGCGACGCAAGCGCAGAATCACACTGCGGGCCTCGCTTCGCTCATTGCTACTCATCCGGTCCGCTCCAGTTCGAGGGGGGAATTGGCGGCGGTCCAAGACAGCGCCGATCCACCAACCGCCTGCCCCGCAAGGGGGGAGCGAGAAGGTTCCTGGTCCCCCATCTTAGCAGACACGCGCTGCGACGCGTCTTCGCTCGCCCGAGAGCGACCCACGGGCGACCGGTCTTCGCCATGCGGCACCGGCTCATCGTGAAACGACCTGTGATCCTGGCGCTGATGCTCGACGGCGCGGCTATCGAAGATTTGTCCGTGCCATCAAGCTTCGGAGAAAAATGAACTGCGGCATCGCTCCGGCTACGAAATCGCGTCCGCACCGCCATTGCCGGAAATGAAGTTCACTCGGTAGCATCCTCATTCGTGCGTTCACTCCCCTCCTGTTGAAAGGAAAGTCGGCCATGGGTAAAGGCAACAACTCGCAGAAAAACGACAAGAAAAACAAGAAGCCCAAGCAGGACAAGACGAAGGTTCCCGTCAAGAAGTAGTTGGCGTCCACAGCCGTGAACTCAAGATTCGGCTGCTACCGCACGTTGAATCACGTGCATCCAAAAACACGTGCAGGTCAACCAACTGCGGCTCGCTCACACGGCCGCAGCAGCGGCAGGATCGTCGCAGTTCACGCCACAGACAGCGAGCAGTAAGCCGAACCGCTCGGCGAGTTTTGCGCGGTCGGCTTGCTGCTCAGCCGTCGCTGGCTGACGCGACAGACCCATCCGGAAGCCGCGGAGGCCCACGCCGACCCGCACGCCTTCTGGAAAATCGGCGGCTTGCAAAAGCGGATCGAAGACCGACGTGATCCGGTGCTGCAGTGTGTTGGCCCGCTCGAGATTACCGGCCCGCACCGCGTCGTAGACCGCCCGCGTGAGTTCGGGAAGCACGCCGCTGGTGGCGTTGGTGCCGCCGTCGCAGCCGATCAGGAGCATCGGCACGAGAGCCGCATCCCATCCGGTGAGAAACAGGAAGTCGGGCCGGATAGGCTTCACGGCCGCGATCAAGCGGATCATGTGGGAAATGTCCCCGGTCGAATCCTTGATGCCGATGACCCGCGGAAACTCCTCCGCGAGTCGCCGCACCGTCGCCACGTCGATCGGCGAGGCCAGGGCCGGGATGTTGTAGAGCGTGATGTCGATTGGGCTCTGCCTCGCGATCTCTCGGAAGTAGGCATACACGCTCTCCGGCGAGAACTTGTAATAAAAGGGGGCGACAATCGCCACGGCCCGGGCTCCCGCCTCCAGGCAGTGCTCGCAAGCGCGGATCGTCTCGGTCACGTTTGCCTCGGCCGCACCGGCCACGACGGGCACGCGGCCCGCCGCTGCCCGGCAGACCACGCTCACGATCCGCCGCCGCTCCTCAGGCAAAAACCGCGTGAACTCGCCGGTTGAGCCATTCGGATAGAGCCCGTGTACGCCGCGGTCGATGAGCCATGTCACGTAGCGGGCAAGTTCATCCTCGTCGATCCGCCCGCGGTCATCGAGCGGCACCATGTGGGGCGACAGGATTCCTGAGATCGGGTTAGCGGCCATGCAGCGACTCCTTGCGGTTGGAAAAACTTATGGGCGGAAGAATACTTCCGCCGTTGCGTCGTGGATCACCTCAGCACCGGAGCGTGCCCGCGGGGTCCAAACGCGAGCACCGTGGCAGCGCCCACCGCCACGACCAGCATGCCCGCGAGAAAGAACGGGCTGACGCTCGACAGCGGCACTTCGTGGAGGGCCAGCGTGGTAAGCGTGTTGATGACCGGCGCGCAGCCAAACACCACGGGCATCACCGTGAAGGGCTTGCCGCCGAGCGTGAACGCGAGGATGGTGCCGAGGGCCCCAAGCGCGCCGAGCGAACCGGCGCCGAGGCTCCAGAGGACTCCAGCCGCATTCCACTGGCCGGTGTCGCCGAGCGGCACGAGCAGGGCCAGCGGGACGAGCACCGCGATCAGGAAATACGACATGCCGATGCAGACCAGCGGCCGCAGTCTGCTCCCCTCCATGCCCGCCTGACCACGGTGCAGCACGGGGCCATACGACCCCCATGAAACCATGGCCAACGCGATCGAAAGTAGGACCGCGACGAGCCGCTCGGCATTCTGCTCCACAGTCCGCTGCGGGGCGTCGGCCGGGGCCGCCATCTCCGCGGCTGCGGTCGCCGCCGGTGGGACCGGTGCCGACTGCGGCTTGAAGACCAGCACCGTGACGGCGCCGGCAACCACGAGGAGCAGGCCGGCGAGGAACGGCGCCTTGAGCTGGCTGAAGCTGCGGTTCATTGCGGCCGTCAGGAGCGTGTTGATCACGGGCGCCCCGCCGAAGACCAGCGGCATGACGTAGATCGGCCGGCCGCCGAAGTGGAGCGCCAGGATCACCCCGAGTGCGCCGAGCGCGCCGGCCGCACCGGCGAGCAGGCTCCAGACCACGCCTTTCGTCTTCCAACTCCCCTTTTCCCCCTTGAGGAGCAGGAGCAGCGGCACGACGACGGCGATCACGAAGTAGGCGATGCCGACACAGACGAAAGGCCGCAGCGGCGAGTGCATGTCCTCACGACCGAAGTGGAGCACCGGTCCGTACATGCCCCAACACAGGGCCGTGAGCCCGATCGCGGCCAGCATCCCGAGAAATTGCAGCATCACCCATCTCCTGGTCGCGATGAAAACGTAAAACATACCCCAACCATCCTCCGGGCCGCAGAAAAAGTGCCTCGGCTCACCGAGAGCTGCGTTCCTTTTTCGGGCCATCGCGGACGGAGTCGTGGTCGGCGTTCGGCGTCGGTAACTGGGCGTTCACTTCCTCTAGAGCGCATTCGACTTACGTGGATCGCCGGCTCGCCACTCCACCAAAAGCGGATGCGCACCAGCAGCTGAGTGAATGCCCCTGTGGGGGCCGTGGGCATCGCGTTAGGATTGCAGCAGCTTAGCGTCTCGTTTTTTATAGTTTCCGGCCCCCTGCCCCACCACTCCACCATCGCCCCATGTTCGAACCCGTCCGCGGCCAGCCCGACTTCCCCGCCCTCGAAGCGTCGATCGCCGCCTGGTGGCGTGAGCACGGCACCTATGAACAGTCGCTCGACCGCCGCCGGGGAGCACCGCGGTTTGTGTTTTTCGAAGGGCCGCCGACTGCCAATGGCATGCCCCACCCCGGCCATTGCCTGACGCGGACGATCAAGGATCTGTATCCGCGCTACCGCACCATGCGGGGTCAGTTCTGCGAGCGGAAAGCCGGCTGGGACACGCACGGCCTCCCTGTCGAGGTCGAGGTCTGCAAGGAACTCGGCATCCACTCGAAGGCCGAGATCGAGGCCTATGGCATCGAGCCCTTCATCCACAAGTGCCAGGAGAGCGTGTGGCGGTACACGAAAGAGTGGGAAACACTCACCGAAAGGATCGGCTTCTGGATCGATCTCTCCCAGGCCTACGTCACGTACCACCAGTCCTACGTCGAGAGCGTCTGGTGGGCGCTCGCCGAACTCTTCGATAGAGGACTTCTCTACCAGGGTCACAAGATCGTCTGGTGGTGGGCCCAGGGCGGCACCGCCCTCTCGAGTGGTGAGGTCGGCCAGGGCTACAAGGAAGTCGCCGACCCGAGCGTCTATGTCACCTTCCCTCTGCTCGACGACGACGGCACGCCGACCGCCCGCAGCCTCGTCGCGTGGACAACCACGCCCTGGACGCTTCCCTCCAACCAGTTCGCCGCAGTGAAGGCCGACCTGGAATACGTCGTCTTGCGCGAAACCGGCAGCGCTGACGCTCGTGAGTACATCGTGGCCGAGCCGCTCGCCGCCGGGCTCGGTGACAAGCTGAAGAAGGAGTTCGACGTCGTCGCGAGGCTGCCTGGCTCGGCGCTCGTCGGCCGCTCCTACCTGCCCCCCTTCGACATCTTCCGCCCCGCCGGTCCATCGGAATGTGCCCCGCTCGCGACCGGCGGCACCGAGGCGATCGCCTGGCGGGTGGTGGCTGCCGACTTCGTGACCACCGACTCCGGTACTGGCATCGTCCACATCGCACCGGCCTTCGGTGAGGTTGACTACACCGTGCTGGTCGCCGAGCAGGCCCGCTTCATCCCGGGAAGCGGCCCGGAGCTCCTCAACGCCGTGGCCCCTGACGGCACCTTCACCGACGTCTTCGGGATGGGGAGCGGCCGGTTCGTGAAGGACTGCGACCGCGATATCACCCGCGATCTCCGCTCCCGCGGTTTGCTGGTTCACCAGGAGCAGTATGTCCACGACTATCCGTTCTGCTGGCGGGCCGACGCCGATCCGCTGATCCAATACCCGCGGCAGAGCTGGTTCATTCGCACCAGCCAGTTCCGCGAACAGATGCTCGCCAACAATGCCCGGATCGCCTGGCTGCCCGAGCACATCAAGGATGGCCGGTTCGGCAACTTCCTCGAGACGAACGTCGATTGGGCCCTCTCACGGGAACGCTACTGGGGCACGCCGCTGCCCATCTGGGTGTGCGACGAGACCGGAAAGGCAGAGGCGATCCGCTCGTATGCCGACCTGCTCGCCAAGCCGGGCGTGCAGGGGGCCGACGTGTTCGCGAAGGCGAAGGCAGCCAATCCCGATCTCTCCGCCGACCTCAAAGTTCACAAGCCCTACATCGACGCGGTCACCTACGACTCGCCGTTTGCCCCGGGTGCGCGGATGCGGCGGGTGACGGAGGTGATCGACTGCTGGTTTGACTCAGGCGCGATGCCGTTCGCCCAGTGGGGCTGGCCACACCGCGGGCATGCCGAGTTTGAGGCCCAGTTTCCGGCTGATTTCATCTCCGAGGCGATCGACCAGACGCGGGGCTGGTTCTACAGCCAGCTCGCCATCAGCACGCTCCTGTTCGGGGAGAGTGCCGGCGCCGCGGCCCGCCCCGCGCCGCATCCGTTCAAGACCTGCATCGTCCTCGGCCACATGCTCGGCGAGGACGGCCAGAAGATGAGCAAGAGCAAGCGGAACTACCGCGAGCCGGCCGAGATCTTCGACAAGTTCGGCGCTGACGCACTCCGCTGGTTTTTTCTCGCCGGCCAGGCCCCCTGGACGAGCATTCGCTATAGCGAGCGGGCCATCAAGGAGAGCATCCCCGAGTTTCTCCTGAGACTCTGGAACGTCTATTCATTTTTCGTGATCTACGCGCGGATCGACGGCTTCGATCCCGGCGCACTGCTCGACAACCCCGGCATGCTCGACCACGCCGATCTGGCGGGAGCCCGCGGCTGGAGGCCGGTGCCGAAGCGCGGCGAACTCGACCGCTGGATGCTCTCCGAGCTCAACGCCGTCGCCGCCGCGATGACCATCAAGATGGACGCCTACGACCACTTCGGGGCCGCCCAGCAACTCACCGGTCTCGTGGATGCGGTGAGCAACTGGTTTGTCCGCCGCAGCCGCGACCGATTCTGGGCCGCGGGCAAGGCCGACGGCGGCCCGGAGACCAACCAGGAAAAGCTCGACGCCTACTGGACGCTCTACGAGACGCTCGTGACCGTGATCAAACTGGCTGCGCCGTTTGTGCCCTTCACCACCGAGGCGATCTGGCGGAACCTCGTCGGCGCGGC
>JBBDNW010000211.1:0-10756 GCA_040877375.1 Pirellulales bacterium
GCGCACGCCGCATGGGAGCGCACGCCGCATGGGAGCGCACGCCGCATGGGAGCGCACGCCGTCAGAAAGCCCCAAGCGCGAGCGCGGGGAATACGCCCGCCATTCCGTCAGGCTCCCCGCCACGCCCACGGTCGCCGCCCGTATTCCCATCG
Organism: Pirellulales bacterium; assembly: GCA_040877375.1. GTDB lineage: Bacteria > Planctomycetota > Planctomycetia > Pirellulales > UBA1268 > QWPN01. The sequence goes on from JBBDNW010000211.1 coordinate 153, forward strand.
CTTGCGCTCCGGGCTTCTTGGGGGCCACGCGCACGCGGGCCGAGGCGGGGCTTACGAGGAGCCGCCGTCGATCGTGAGGACTTGGCCCGTGATGAAGTCCGCACGGGGGCTCGACAGGAAGTCGATCCCGCCCACGATGTCGGCCGGCAGGCCCAGACGGCCAAGCGGCGTGCGCTTCACAATCCGGCGGCGATTCTCCTCGGAGAGCGACGCCGAAAGATCGGTTTCGAGGAAACTCGGCGCGACAGCGTTGACGCGGATGCCACGAGGCCCGAGCTCCCGCGCCAGGCTGACGGCAAAGCCCTCGAGCGCCGCCTTCGTGGCCGCGTAGACCGACAGGCCTGGGGAGCCTGAGCGAGCGACGATCGAGGAGACGAGCGTGATCGACGCTGCATCCGCTTGCATGAGCATCTGGCGGACGCACTCGCGGACCAGAACGATCGAGCCCTTCACGTTGACGGCCAGCATCGCATCGATCTCGTCGTCCGGTACCGTGGCCAACACGCCCTCGTGAGCAATCGCCGCATTGGCGATGCAGTGGTCGATCCGGCCAAACGTCGCGACGACCCGGCTGACGAATCCTTGGATCGCCGAGGAATCTGCCGCGTCGAGCGCTTCGACATGAAGACGACCAGGATGAGCAGCGACCAGTGCCGCAAGCGCGGGCGAGCCGGACCGTGAGAACGTGGCCACATGATCGCCACGGGCCAAGAGCCGCTCGACGATCGCGAAGCCGAGGCCCCGCGATCCACCGGATACGAGCGAGATCACGTCGGTCACGGCGTCACACCGGCGGGCCGACGGGTGGTTTTGCCGGCGGCGGTCGTCGCGATCTTCTTCACGATGTCGAGCAACCGCGGCACACTGTGGGCCTCGAGCGACTCACGGCACATCGCCAGGGCGGCCGTGCGGACGTGATCGGGTGTGGCCGACTCGGGCAGCGGCTCGGCGAGCACGATCTCCGCGGCCACAAGTTCGCCAGTGATCGCACTCGGCAGGCCGTAGACGCGCGCCTCGGCAATACCCGGCACCCGCCGCAGGATCTCCTCCACCCGCTTCGGAAACACTTTCGCACCGCCCACGACGATCACGTCGCTGCGGCGGCCCGTGAACTCGAACCGGTCGCCGCGGCGCTCCACGAGGTCGCCCGTGCCCACTTCGGCGGTGTCGCGGGAGAGTTGCACAAGCAACTCGCCATCGCGGCGGGTCGAGAGCCGGACGCCGCCGGGGAGCGACTTGCCCAGCCACGCGGCGGGAAACCCAGGACGGCCGTCCGCCACGCGAAACACCTCGCCGAGCTCCGTCGTGGCATAGACCTGCGTGAGCTTGGCCTGGGGAAACACGGCCTGAGTCTGCTCGAGGAGCGGGCCGTCGGCCGCTTCACCGCCGAGCGTGATCCGAGCGGGAGACGACTTGGCGAGCTGGGAGCGATCGGCCGACGTGACCAGCCGGCGCAGGAGTGTGGGCGTGGCGGGCAGCACGGCCACCTGCTCGGCGACGAGGGCCGCCGCCACGATGTCGGGATCCCTCGAAGCGGGCACCACGAGTGTGCCGCCAGTGAGGAGGGCCTGCATCCAGACTTGAATGCCGGCCCAGCGGGTGGCGTCGTAGACGAGCAGCCAGGCGAGGCCATGCCACTGTTCGGCAAGCCGAGCCGCAGAAAGCACCGAATCCCAGGAATGGTGAACGAGCTTCGGAGGCCCGCTCGTGCCAGACGTGGCCACCACCACCTGGGGCGAAATGGCATCAAACTCGCGACGCGGGCCGCGGGCGGCCGAGGCTGGCAGAGCCAACGAATCGTCGAGCGTGATCCAATCGCGAAGCTCACCCACCAAGTCGCGGGAGTCTTCGGTCAAAAACGCCACGGGCACGTGCTGGCGGCCACAGGCGGCGGCAATCACCACAAGCGACTCGAGCCGAGCCGTCCGGGCGACCACGCCCACCGGCCGGGCAGCGTCGAGGCTGACCTCGAGCTTCTCGACGGCGGCCGCGAGCGCGGCGTAATCGACGACACTCCGGCTCGTGCCGCCGGCTCCGGCGACGATCGCCGTGCGGCCAGGCTCTTGGCGGGCGATCTCAGTGAGGGCGTAGGCGAGACGATCTTCGACGGGGGCGTCGGCAATGGTGGCAGTGGTCATGAATGGCCTAGAGCCTGGGTGTAAATCGAGATTAGATCCGAGACGGTGCGCACGCTCGGACGAGCCGCGGAAGGCGAACGAAATGGATCGACCCCGAGGGAACGCTCCAAGAGAACGATCGTCTGGGCGAGATCGAGCGAGTCGAGGCCGATGTCGGCGGCCAGGAGCATGGCCGACTCGACGGGCTTCGTATCACGGCCCGTGTCGCGAAGGACGGTATTGATCGCCGCGATGACGGCTTCGGACACAGCGGGCTTCACGGGGCAAACTCCTGCATTGCGAACATGCCGGCGGCCGTAGCCGCCCGACCTAAGGACACACATGTTGTCGCGCTAGGCATACATCAACTTGCCGCGCGGCGAGGGGATCGGTCGCCCGAGTGCCCCATCGCGCTCAGGAAGCCCGGAGCGCGAGCGACGGGTAGACGGGCGGCGACCTCGTTGGCAGCGCGGAACCGAACGATACGGCAACCCGAATACCCCGCGCTCGCGCTTGGGGCTTCCCGACCGGAGGCAGAGCCGAGGGGCATTACGTCACCGTCTCGAGGCAGTCCGTATTCCCCGGCGTGCGCGAGAGTCACAAGTGGGAGCGGGTTTAGTCTTGCTGGCTTCACGGGGCAAACTCCTGCATGGTTGCGGCGCCGGGCGCGGCGATGCCGCGGCCGGTGACCGCCTGCCAGAGTATTTGAATGATCGTGGCCAGAACGATCCAGAGATCGGTCAGCGGAGCCGTAATACGGCCCAGCATCTCGACGTATTGGGCGTCGTATTCGAGCCGGCGGGGCCAATCGACGGCGTTGCGGCCGTGGATCTGAGCCCACCCCGTAAGCCCCGGGCGCACCAGCAGCCGGGCTGCCTGCCGGGGGTTGTAGCGGGCCACATACCGCAGCGGCAGCGGCCGGGGGCCGACCATGCTCATGTCGCCACGGAGGACGCTGAAGAGCTGGGGGAGCTCATCGAGACTTGTTTGGCGAAGGACGCGGCCGAACAGGCTCAGGCGGTCGGCATCGGATAGCGGGCTACCGTCGGCCGCAGTGGATTCCCGCATCGAGCGAAACTTCACGATCTGGATCGGATGACCATGGAGGCCGGCGCGGGCTTCGCGATAGAAGACCGGCGCGCCGAGGAAGAGGCGAACGGCGGCGGCGACGAGGGCCATTAGCGGAAGGAGGAGGACGAGAAGGATGGTCGAGGCGAGGAGATCGAACGGCCGCTTGATGACGCGGGCGTAGAGGGTGTGGGGAGCGCAGCAGAGGGTGGGGGCGATGGCGGACGTCGGAGCGGAGGTGGTGGTCATGCCCGTATTCCCGGCGCTTGCGCTTCGGGCTTCCTTTCGGAGAAGCTCACGAGCGCGAGGAGCAAGGCGATGCCGACGAGAAGTGTTGCAGGGGCAACAGTGGTCGCGGTTTTTTGGAGCGTAGGATCCAGCAGGGGGGCGACCGCGACGGCGGCCGCCATCGCGGAGAGGGCTCCGTAGAGCGTGGACACGGACCGGTGCGACCAGCCAGCGATAACCAGCCGCTGGTAGAGGTGGCTGCGGTGGGCTGTGAAGATGTTTTCCCGTTTCGAGAGCCGGCGAACGAGCGTGTAGGCGGAGTCGAAGATAAAGGGCCACATGGTGAAGGCGACGATGGGCACCAGGCGTGATGCCTCGTCGCCAGCCGCAGCGAGCGGCAGGACGGCGATCATGAATCCGCAGAAGGCGCTACCGACATCGCCCATGAAAATCCTCGCGGGAGGCCAGTTGCAGGTGAGGAATCCGATCGCAGATCCAGCAAACGCCAAGGAGATTCCCAGCAGCAGCGGCATGCCCAAGACCGCTGCCGCCGCGGCAATCGCCGCTCCCGCAGCTGCGGCCGTGATTCCCGCGATCCCGTCGATGCCGTCCATGAAATTGAAGGCGTTGGTCATGCCGACAATCCAGAGCAGCGTGATGGGCCAGGCAGCGGCGGCGAGCTCGAAGCGGCCAAACGAGCCCAGGCCGACTTCACGGAGCGGCCCCAGAGCGGCGACCGTAGCCGCCGCGGCGGCCAGATGCACCCCGAAGCGAATGCGGTTTCGGACCGGCTGAATGTCGTCGAGCCAACTGATCCAGGCGATGGCGAGCGCGGATGCCATGGCGACCGCGGTCATCTGCCACGACCCCAGATGCAGGACCGAGGACACGATCGTCGCACACGCCGTGACCGCCACGATCGCCAGACCGCCGCCCCGGGGAGTGACACGGTGGTGGCTCGACCGGGAGTTGGGCCGATCGACGACACCGCGGGATCGCGCCCAGCCGATGAGTTGCGACGTGATGGTGGCCGCCGCGACCACTGCCGCCACGAACCAGAGCACCCAGAACGCCAAGGGATGCCAGGACGTCACGCGATCTGCTTAGCGTTGGCGATCACGTCGCAGACTTCGCCAACCACTGTCTCATCAACATGTGCGCCAATCGGCAGCGCGAGACTGCGGGCAGCGAGCATGTCGGTGGCAACGAGCGGCTTCATGCGGTCGTGGAAGTGTTCGTAGGCTGTCTGTCGATGGCAGGGCGGATCGTAGTAGGCACGCGTCTCGATCCCCCGGGCGGCAAGTACCCGGCGAAGCGCATCGCGGGTCATACCAAATCGTGTGGGATCGATCATGATCGAAAAGTCTTTGTGGCTCGATCGAGCACCCGGCATCGTTTCGACGAATCCGATGCCTGGAAGACCGGAGAGCTCCCCACGGTAGAGCTCGGCGAGCTGGTTGCGACGGGCCGAAACCTCGTCGAGGATTCCGAGCGAAGCGAGTGCCGTGGCCGCGCTCAACTCAGGCATCCGGCCATTGACGCCCGGAAAGAGGGCATCGTACGAACCGTCATTACCGTATTCCCGGCCCAGCCGCACAAAATGGGCGAGGCAATCGCAGTTGGTGGCAACGATGCCCCCCTCGCCCGCCACGAGGAGTTTGGTGGGCGAGAGGCTAAACACCTGCGCCGTCGCTCCGGCACCCACTGGGCGACCATGCACGCTCGCCCCAAAGCCATGCGCCGCATCGATGATCAACGGCAGGCCGTGCTCGGCTGCCACCGCTTCAAGGGCCGGAATATCAGATGGATTGCCAAAGTTGTGGCAGGCCGAAATGGCGACCGTGCGGGGAGTGATCGCCGCGGCGACGGCCTGGGGGGTGACATTGGTGGAGCGAGGATCGACCTCTACGAAGACAGGCCGGAGGTTATTCCACACGATCGCAGCAGCCGCCGCGAGAAACGTGAAGCTGGGGATGATCACTTCACCCAACGGCTCCGTGCGACTGCCCGTGCGGGCCACGCCGAACCGCGACAACGGCTCCATGGTAGCGACCTGACAGGGGTCGGTGAGCGCTCGTCGGCTGCGACAGCTTCCTGTGGAAAGGTCAAGCGCCCGATACACGAGCATCAGGCCGATCGTACAACTGCTCACGGCCACGGCGTGGCGGACGCCCAGCCGTTTTGCAATCGCCTGCTCCAGTCGCTCGCAGTACGGCCCCTTGGTGAGCCGGCCACTCCGAATGATCTCATCGAACGCGGGCTGCAGAGACTCGGCAGACGGCAACGCAGGCCGTACGAACGGCACCCGGATTCCCGACTGCGAGGGATCGCCGGCATGAATCTCGGGAATCATCTGTAACACTTCACGCTTCATGGTCGCAGCTCCCTTTCCGCTTGAACGTCACTTCGCGTGGGTCCGCTGCTTGGGCAGCGACTCAGGCAGGGCCCGATCGCCCTCGGTAGCATACTCGGGAACGAGGTCGCGGAGCCGTGCCCGGACCACCTCCGGCTGCTCGTCGATTACTTCGGACAGTTCGTCGAAGACAGCCTCGATGGCCGCCAGTTCCGCGGGCCTGTGATGAGCGCAGAATACCTTGGCGTGTCGGGTGATTGTCCGCCGCTCGTCCGCGAAATAGAGCTCCTCGAAAAGTTTTTCGCCCGGCCGCAGCCCCGTGAACACGATCTCGATGTCGTCTTGCTCGAGCCCGGAAAGTGAGATCAGGTCGCGGGCGAGGTCAACGATCTTCACGCTCTCGCCCATGTCGAGCACGAAGATCTCACCACCTTCGCCCATCGTTGCCGCCTGGAGCACCAACTGCGAGGCCTCCGGGATCGTCATGAAGTAGCGCTCGATGCCCGGATGAGTGACCGTGATCGGACCGCCGCGACCAATCTGCTCTTGGAAAATTGGCACGACGCTCCCGTTGCTCGCCAGCACATTGCCAAACCGGACCACGATGAACTTTGTCTGCGAAGAACTTGACATCGTCTGAAGAAACCGTTCGGCGAGGAGTTTTGAGCAGCCCATCACGCTCGTCGGGTTGACCGCCTTGTCGGTGGAGATCGCGACGAATTCGCGGACGCCGTGTTGATCGGCGAGCCGGGCGAGCAACCGGGTGCCAAAAACGTTGTTTTTGATCGCCTCGGCCGGGTTGCACTCCATCATGGGCACGTGCTTATGAGCCGCGGCATGGAAGATCACGTCGGGCGAGAAGGTCGCCATGATCTGCTCCATGCGGCGCTCGTCAGTGATGTCGGCGATCAGCGGCTCGAAATCCGGCCGCGGGTCGCGGCGGACAAACTCCTGCTCGATGAGGAAGAGGGAGTTTTCGGCCTGCTCGACCAGCAGCAGCTTCTTTGGCTTGTACCGCAGGATCTGGCGGCAGATCTCTGAGCCGATCGAGCCGCCCGCCCCGGTGACCATGACCGTGCGGCCCTCGACGAGGGCCTGGATCGCGGTGTCGTCGAGTTTCACGGGCTCACGGCGTAGCAAGTCTTCGATTTCGACGGACCGAAGCTTGATGTGCGAGAGATTGGTTTTATCGCTCAGCAGTTCATCGATCCCGGGAAGCACCTTCACCGCAACGCCCGCTTCGGTGCATTCATCACGTAGGCGACGGAACGCCTTGCCGGTGAGTGTGCCGGACTGCACAATCACCTCGTCAACACCACGCCGCGTTGCCTCGATAGCAGCCTGGTCGACCGCGCCCAAGACCTCAAAACCAGCGACGCGGGTGTGTTTGAGCCGCGGGTCGTCGTCCACAAAACCGAAGATGTAATAGGGTTCGTGGGAGGCTGCCATCAGATTACGGGCGATCATTTCGCCCGATTCGTCGGCGCCTACGATGATGACAGATTTCGCGACCCTGCCGGTGAAATAGGGACGAAGTTCCTCGCGGATGCTCCGCCAAACGGTGCGAAGGCCACCGACGAACATGATCGTGGCCGCCCAATCGAGCAGGATCACGCTGCGTCGAACCCGGGGCAACCATGGGGCCCACCCGGTCGACACGACAAGACTGTCGAATGCGGCGAACAGAAGCATGGAAAGCGTGGCTGCCCAAAGCAAGGTGGTGAGATCGCTGAAGGCGACCCGGCCCCACGACAAGTGGCACAAGCCAAGCGCGTAAAACACCACCAATTTCACCGCCACGACGCCGAGAACTGTTGCGGCATAGATCTCCAGCCAGCCAGCATCGAGCGTGAAGTCGCTGCGGATGAAAAAGGCCGTAAAGAATGCGGCTGCGAAAACGATCGCATGCACCACCAGCAGCACCAAGGCGCGGCGACTCATTCGCCGAAACGACATCGAGGCTTTGGGGACAGGTAGGTTCATGATTGCTTCCTATGCAAACCTAGAGCCGTTCTAAATCGACGTCTTCGAGTTCGATCGAGACGCCCTGGTTGAGGAATCGCACGGCGACGAGCAGGCGTTCTTGCCCCCGTCGCTTGACGATCGTGCCCTCCAGCCCTCGCATCGGTCCACTCCGTACGCGAACCGACTGGCCTGGTTCGAGCCGGGCCTCGGGCGTGAGCGGTTTTTCGGTGTCGATGAGCCGCTTGATCGCCCGCAGGTCACTGACAAGCATTCGCTCGTCGACGATGGAAAGCCAGCGGGCAACCGTGTTGGTTGCCAACGCGGCGCGACGCTGATCGTCGTCGACCGGTGCGAAGACGTAACCTGGGAAAAGTGGGACGAATGAACTGCGGACGCGGCCGCCGGCCGAATGAAGCCGACGCTTGACGAGCGGGGCATAGAAGGGAACTCCCGCCGCCTCCAGCTTCCGCATGAGGTCTTTCTCCCGGCGGGAGAGCGTATAGAAAGCGACCCACTGAGCCGCGTCGGCCAACTTCCGGCCCACCGCTCCGCCTGCCTCGTCGAGCAGATCGTCCGGGAAAATATCCCGCTGCTTGGGCAAAATGGGCATGGCAGGGAGGTTCGTCGCGAGTTCATCGAGTGTTGGCGATCGGGCGGCCTAAGGGCTGACCGCGCAAACTCCGTTCTTCTGGGTGACACGGCAATCCCTGCCCCAGTGTGGATTCGCTGCGACAAACCGCTGACCTCCCGCAAGTTTACGTCTGTAAACGGGCGGCGTCGCCCGCCCTGCCCATTTCTCGCGGGAATCTCACGGACCGCCCCTTTCCCGATCGGAAGGAAGGGCAAAGTTTGCCGGTTGAATCTGCCGATGAACCCGATTGCAACGACCTTACCGGTCGCAAGGAGTTTGCCATGGCCAGCTACATGAATCTCAGCACCCGCGAAGAAACCGTCTGGAAATGGTCGCGATTGCGGCCCGGGCGGGGCTTCTGGACCAGGCATGTGGGCAGGTTTTTGGCGATCGCGGCCGTGCTGGCCCAGGTGACGGGCTGCAGCATCTACGGCCGACCCCAGCGGTCAACCACGCAGCAGGTGATGCTCGACGCCCAGTGCCCGACTGACCCGGAGCGGATGCCCGCCAAGGAACTCGCGAAGATCACGCTCCCCGCCTACGTGATCGAGCCGCCGGACATCCTGTTGATTGACGCGCTGCGCGTGGTGCCCAAGCCGCCCTTCAAGATCCAGTCGTTCGACACGCTCCAGGTGATCGTCGAGGGCACGCTCCTCGAACAGCCGATCAACGGGCTCTACGTGGTGGAGCCAGGCGGGATGCTCGACCTTGGCCCTTCGTACGGCAAGGTGATGGTGGGCAATCAGTCGCTGGAGGAGGCCCAGGATGCCGTCTTCAAGCACTTGAAGCGGGTGCTCAAGGAGCCGCAGGTGTCGCTCACTCTCGCTCAGGCCGCCGGCCAGCAGCAGATCGCCGGCGAGCATCTCGTGGGCCCCGACGGCATGATCAACCTCGGCACCTACGGCAGCGTGTTTGTGACGGGCCTGACGCTTGACGAGGCAAAGATCGAGATCGAAAAGCATCTGGGCAACTTCCTCGATGCGCCGCTCGTGAGCATCGACGTGTTTGCCTATAACTCGAAGGTGTATTACGTCGTGACCGAAGGAGCCGGTTTTGGTGACAACATCGCACGGTTTCCCGTCACCGGCAACGAGACGGTGCTCGACGCGATTTCCCAAATCAACGGCATCTCGCGACTGTCGAGCAAGGACATGTGGATCGCCCGGCCCGCCCCGTCGGGCGTGGGCTGCGACCAAATCCTGCCTGTGGATATTGAGGCGATCATGAAGGGGGGCTCCACGGCCACCAACTACCAGATTCTGCCGGGGGACCGCGTGTTTATCGCTCAAGACCAGTGGGTCGCCGCGGACAGCATCATCGGGAAGATCACGGCTCCCTTCGAGCGGATCTTCGGCTTCACGCTGCTCGGCACGAGCCTTGTGCAGCAGATCAACCGCTTCCCGTTCGGCTTCAACCCCAACTTCGGCGGTGCCTGCTGGGTGGCTCGCGAAGTGTATGGTGTTGAAAACCCGCAATGGCTGCTCTTCCGGGCCTGGTTGCTGACGGAAGCACCAGTTTGGCTGCGTGAGACCTATCTGGCTCACGGCGAAGAGTTTGCCGCCTGGATCCACGACAAGCCGGTCATGAAGGCTGTGGTGAAGGCCCTGATGGATCAGGTGATCCAGCGGTATGAGGCCGAGATGCCGAAGGCGGCGGCCGAGTGATTGATCGACGAACCATAACTGGGCTACATTTAAGGGTGACGGGATGATGCGACCACGAGGTTTTCAGATGATCTGCCGAATCAAAAATGTGAGGAATCGTGGGCTGTTTTTCACCGCAGCAGTCACGATTGCTGCGGTGATCGGCACACAGCAGGCAGAGGCTCAGCCTGCCAGGTCGTCTTATTCAGCTGGCGCGCGAGCGGGTGGTCAGGGCGGGGGCCTTCCCTTCTCGAGCACCTACCGCCGGCCGACGGTCAGCCCCTACATGCAACTCCAACAGCAGGGCTTTAATCCGCTTCAGGCCCAGAATATCTATCAGACGATGGTCCAGCCGCAGGTTCAGCAGCAACAGCAGCAGATCGAGCAACTGACCCAGCGTCGGCAGATGGGTCAGCTACAGAACCAAGTGCAGCAGATTCAGCGAGATACGACCGGACGCCAGATCGACGAATCCATCCGCCCCACCGGCCACCGGGCGACGTACATGAACTACTCGCATTTTTACCGCCAATAGGCCGAGAGACCCCGCGCTCGCGCTTGGGGCTTCCTGACCACCGCCTCCAAGAAGCCCGGAGCGC
>JBBDNW010000211.1:10856-13406 GCA_040877375.1 Pirellulales bacterium
GGGCTCCAGCGGATAAACTGCCGGTTATGAAACTGCTCGTCACCGGGAGCCGCGGGTTCGTCGGTCGTGGCTTGTGCACGCGTCTTGCGGCCCATGGACACACGGGCATCGCATCGGGCCGCGAACTGCCACTGGGACTGCCCGCAGGGTGGACAGGCGAGACTCGCCACACCCTGCTCGATGACGCTCTGTCGCCCCACGAACGCTTGCCGGCTTTGGACGCGGTGGTTCACCTCGAGGTGAAGCAGCATGTGCCTCGGCCTACACGGGCTGATGTCGATGCGTTTGCCGCCGTTAACGTGGCCGGGACGAGGGCGTGGCTCGAATGGGCGAGCCAGCGGGGCATCGGGGGTTTTGTGTTTTTGAGTTCGATCAAGGCGGTCGCCGCTGGAGTGGGGCCGATGGGCGAATCCTCACCACCAGAACAGGAATCCCCCTATGGCCGCTCGAAGGCCGAGGCGGAAGCGGCCGTGCGTGAATGGGCCGCCGCGGACCCGGGCCGCCGAGCGGTGATTCTGCGGCCCGCGCCCGTCTACGGACCCGAAAACGAAGCCAATCTCGCCGCGTTTGTGCGGCAGATCCTTGCCGGAAAGCCGTGCCTCATCGGCCGCGGCGAAACCCGCAAGTCGATCGTGTCGCGGACGAACCTTTGCGGGGCCATCGAGTTTGCGGCCACGACCGCACAGCCCGGCTGCGAGGTCTTCAACGTGTCGGACCGCGAGACGCCTTCCTTGGCCGAGCTCGCCCGAGTGATCGCAGACCTTGCCGACACATCGCCGCCCAGAAGCATCCCCCGATGGCTCGCACGTCTTGCGGCGCCGATCGGGGATGTGATTGAAACCATGACGCACCGCGATTTCCCGCTTACAACGGCTCGGCTGAAGGCGATCGAGGAAACCACGATCTTCCCGAGCCACAAACTCGTCGCCGCCGGATTCGTACATCCGCAGACCACCCGCGAGGGGCTCGCCGAAATGATCGCGTGGGCCACGTAGCCGCCCCCAAAAAACCCCGAAAGCGTGGCCGCCGCTCTACGGCCCGCGCATCTCGTCGTGCCGGATCGCGGCTCGCTTGGCCGGCTCCATGAGCCCCGCCCGTTGCCAGCCGCGAATCGCGAGGCTCTGCGCCGACATCGCGAGGTCGCGGCGACCGTCGCCTTCGGCCCGCGACGCAACCTTTTCGGCCACCTCCGCAAGCGCCGCAGCCCGCGGCGGCGACAGCATCCGCAGCGGAATCTCCTTGAGCGCACGGTATTCTGTTTCGACTGCGTCGAACTCGTAGGTGGCCGATGCCAGCACGATCGCCCGGTCGAGCGCGGCCGCGTTGCCAGACGCCGCAGCCATCCGCTGAGCCTCGGCGAGCATCAGCCATTTCAGCCCGCGATCCTCTTCGGTGATCGCCGCCTCGATGAGCGCTTCGGCCACGAGGATGGCGCCGGCGGTGGTGCGGCCGCGGGCCAGCAGGCCCGGATAGCGGCGGTCAAACTCGGCGCGGGCGTCAACCAAGACCCGGGCCGACGGCGGAGCCTCGAGGGAGGCAGCGGCGGGCAGTTGCCGCATCGTGGGCCGCGGCGGAGCGTCATCCGCGGGGGCATCCGCGACGGCCGTCGCGGCGACGAGGGCGAAAAGGACGGCAAGGGAGCGCATGAGAAAGATCGTATCACGCGGCCGCGCGAAAGCGACGCGCGGGACGGCTTTATCAAAACGGCTGCGGTTATGCCTGACCACTACTCATCGTTTTCATCGAAAAAGCGATCGACTTCCATGTCGAGATCATGCCGAATGATCTTATTCATCAGCCCAACAGGAACGTCTTTACTTCCATGATCAGGTACCGTTGTCTTCCGACCGTCTTCGTGCTCAAACCTTATGTGCGAACCTTTTTGCCGCACCGGCATGAATCCGAGTTCTTTGATGCGAGCGATGAAGTTACGAAAAGAGATTGACGGCCGCTTGCTCATGGCAGTGCGATTTCAAGATCTCTGATGCCGATGAACGTCGTGCTTTCCCCCTGCGCCTCGCCGGGAAGGCACGCCTCGATGGCCTCGCGGATGTTTGCAATGGCCTCGTTTATCGTAGCGCCGTAACTCCGACAGCCCTGAATCAAAGGGCAATCAACGATAAAGACGCCGTTAGCGTCTTGTTCAATGACGATCGGAAAATGCCGGGTCATGCGGGGAGTCTCCAGGGACAACAAGTCTGGATTCTACCACCCGTATACCCCGCGCTCGCGCTTGGGGCTTTTTGGATGGCCACGTTCATCGTCCCCAAGAAGCCCGGAGCGCGAGCGATGGGAATACGCGACGCATCGAAACAACGCCTCGCGGCACCCAATCGTCGGTTTTGAAGCCACCCCTCTACCCCGCGCTCGCGATTGGGGCTTCCTGACGAGCAAAAGCCCGGGAGCGCGAGCGAGCGACGGTTACCTCGCGGCTGCCAACTCGGCCTTCTTCCGCTCCTCGACGATTTCCCGCTGGATGTTGCCCGGAGTCGGCTTGTATTTGCTGAACTCCATCGTGAACACACCCTGCCCCTGCGTCATGCTCCGCAG
>JBBDNW010000212.1:0-13240 GCA_040877375.1 Pirellulales bacterium
TTTCCTTCCGCCGCTGCTCCTTCTTGGCAGGGAACTCGATCACGACGAGTTCCTTCGCTTCGGGATCGTAGGCATATTCCTGATAGTAGGGCAGCATCGGCAGCATGATGCCCTCCGGTTTTCCCTTTTCGATGATCCGGTCCATGAACTCCTTGTAATCCTTCGGCTTCCGACCGCTCTCCGCCTGGAAGAACTTCATTTTCTGATCAACCGCGATGGTCGACAGTTTTCCGACGCTCGTTCGATAGGCATCGGCGGTGACTTCGAGGCCCTCGCTCTTGATCGACATCTCGGCCCGCACGCCTCCCTGCTCGAACGCCTCGCACAACTCCAGCACATTTTGCGTGGTCTTCTTGAGCGTCTGCCGCGGCTGAAGTGGCGGGGCCGCGGCGGCAGGACCCGTTGCCTCGGGCGTTCTCTCTCCCGTTCCGCTCAACACGACCAACAATATGACCCCGACCAGGAGCACGAGGAGCAGCTTCCACACGTGATTCATGCCTTGGTCTCCTGCATTTGAACATCACACCAAAATGCCACACCCATGGCGGTATGGCCGTCGCGCTGATCGTTTGTCTTGATCGATGTCATTCGTCGTGATCACCGTCATCGTCATCGTCATCGCGATGAGGCCGAGGATCAACTCGATCGTGCGCAGCATCGAGCTGGTGGAATACAGCGTGGAGTCGACCTCACGGCGGCGGACGTGGGGCCCGATACAAAACGCGACGGTGCGATGGGCGTCGATGTGGTCGGAGCCGTTTTGGGCGTCATCCTCGACGACGAAGATCGCTGTCGTCGGCCAGAATCGCGACCGGCTCACCGCCTCCACGATCCGACCGAGCGCGAGGTCGTTTTCGGCCAGATAGCTCGTGGGTGTCGGGAGCCCGGGGCTCGAACCGCTCGTGTGGTCGTTGGGCAGGCGGACGATCTGCAGCCGCGGCATCTCCCCCTCCTGTTCGAACCGTCGTACCTCGGCGATAAACCGCTCGGCTCGCTTGAGGTCGGAATACCGCATGTCGAACCCACGGAAGAGCGGATCGAACCGGCCCTCGAGCGCCTTGACCTTCGCGGTGCCGGGGCCATCGGGTCCTGGCCCGTTGTTGATCCACTCCCCATAGCTCCTCACGCTCACGCCAGCGGCGATCGCGCGGTCCCAGAGATAGCCGCCCGCGGGCCGGGCCGCGGCATCGAAGCCCCCTTCGGCAGGATAGGGAAACTTCTTGCGGCTGTGGCCGTAGGAGAGCGGCCACTGCTTTTCCACGAAGTGGGTGGCGTAGGCGGCCATGCTCCACTCGTGGCCATCGGCACTGACCTCGCTCTCAACATAGAAGTTGTCGAGCGGGACAAACTCGCGGGCCAACGCATGGTGGTTAGGCGTGACCCGCTCCGGAAACAGGCAGAGCGTCGGATCCCCGCGGCCTTCCGGCATGTCGCCAAGGATCTGATCGTAGGTGCGGTTTTCCTTGACGATGTAGATCACGTGCGTGATCGGGCTATTGTCCGTGCGGTCCCTGGGGATCGGATGTCCCTCCCACGCGACGGCGTCGTCGCGAGCGGGAACCGGCGGCCGACATGAAAATGCCTGGGCCGTCCATTCGGCCATGCGACGGTCGAAGGCTGCGTCATCCGCAGGCAGGTCGATGAATCCCACCGTGCCCTGGAACAGCCGACCGATGTAGTCGGGCGTCGGGGGTTCGGCATTGAAGCCGGGCCGCGGGCCGTTGCGATTGGAGTCGGAAATGCGGCCCTTGCCGTTGGCGACGACGAGCTTGTCTCTGGCGGTCGAAAGCCGGACGCTCGTGGGATACCAGCCCACCGGGATGAAGCCCAGGCTTCGCGACCGGCCCGGCTCCGAGACGTCGAAGACCGTGATCGCGTTGATGTTCGCGTTGGCCACGAACAGCCGCTGGCCGTCGGCCGCGAGGAGCATCTCGTTGGGATGCTCCTCGACCCGCCAGCGTGCCACCTCCCGCCACGTCTCCGTATCGATTACGGCGACCGCCGCCAGCGCCCAGAGCGACACATAGAGCCGCTGCCGAGGCTCATCGAGCACGCAGGCATAGGGGTGCGGCTGCGCGGGATCGACGTGCTCGAGCAGTTGCTCGGCCCGTTTCGTGATCGACGGATCGTCGGTGGGGGCCGCGTCGGCGACGGGCTGCCGTGGTGGCTGCGGCCGCCGCGCACCGAGGCTGAGATCCCTGACCGAGTCGGGGGCCCCGATTCGCCGCAAGTCGACCCGCGAGGCGGCATGCCCCCAGAGGTTCGCCACATACAGCAAGCCGCCGTCCTGCGAGACCGCGATGCCAGCCGGGACGCCGCGGGCCGCAGCCGGACGCAGCGGGAGCACCGCGTCGGGCACGAGCGCCCCGTCTTCAAACCGGAATCGCCGCACCGTTTCGCCGCTGCTTCCCGAGACATAGAGCAGGCGGCCCTGCGCGTCGAACGTAATTTCGTACAATGCCTCTTCGACGGTCGTGCGCGACACGGTCTTGCCGGCCTCGACGTCGAGTACGATCACCTCGTGCGGGCCATGGCCGCAGTGCAGCACGGCGGCATACCGACCATCCGGGTGCATGGCGATCGACACGGGAAAGTCGCCGACCTCGATCTGACGGCCCGCGGGTCGCAGCGACCATTGTGTCGGCAGGAGCACCGATCCATCGGGCTGTGGGCCGGGTGTGCGGACGGCCTGGCCATGAGCCAGCCCCGCGACGCTGGTCAGGGTGGCGAAGAGCGTGATCGTGACCGCGGCGCGAAACGACATTTCGGCAGGCTCCATGCGACAGGCCTGGAGTCTATCGTGCCGGCCGACCTCGTCGTGGTCGAGAGGGGCCTTCAAACCCACAGAACACAACTTTTGACGATAGCTCCACGGCCGCCTGTGATGCCCTCTTGCTTGGTGATCAACGGGCGTAACCCCATGGGTTTATGGCACCCATGTTTGAATCCTCTTCATCATTCCGCCGCGTGCGAAAGGGCTGGTTGATCAAAATCGCCTTCACTTCGAGGCAAAATATTTGTTTGGCACCACTTGCATTGAGGCCCGCTCCGCGATCCGCCGTGTTTCAGTGTTGGAAATCGGGTCTTCATTTGGGGTTTGACAGTCCGGTCGTGTTCGAGGAAGTAGCTTCCGTTCTGCTCGCCGAATCTTCTGATTTGGCGTCTCCCCGGAAGTAAGAAGTCGGCCCTGCCGGTCTCTTCCGCGGGGTTTCGCAGGTGGTTTTTAGCGCCCGCCGTTTTCCGACGGCGGTTCCCATCCCGCAGGGGCTCAGCGCTTATCAGGACCACTTCGAGACCAGACCACGGTATCAGGAGACCATCAAATGACGCTCAAGATCGTCCGGACGAGCTTGCTGCTCGCAACAGCGTCTCTGTGAATGACCACCGCCCCTTTCGCCGCCCCCATCGTCAACCTTTACTACAACTCGTTGACGGGCAACCTGAAGGTGCAAAACACGACCTCGGGGACCCAGTCGTTCCAGAGCATCGACATTATCACGCTCGGTAACGGCTCCTTCGGCCCTGCGACTGTCAATAATCAGGGCTACCTGAGCTTGGCGGAGGCGACTGTGCCACCCGCTTCGTTTGTCCTCAGCAACACGAATCGGTTTGGCTTCAACGGCCTGTATTCGCAAGTCTTTGCGGCGAACATCAGCGCGGCAGTCTTCACGCTGCAGCCCTATGCTGGTTGGAGCATATCGAGCCCGATCGGCCCTGCCGGCAGCTTTCTCGACCTCGGCAACATCGCCGTACTGGGGATGACGCAGTCTGACGTCGACACCCGCTTTCTTACCGACCCGGAAGTGTCGCCTGGCGATAGGACACTACCAGGTAAGTTCCTCTTCAGTTACCAGACCGGTCCGGGCGTGTTCTCGGTAGCAGTTCCCGGCGACGTCGTAGCCGTGGTACCAGAGCCTTCCGCCATGGCCCTGGTGACCATCGCGGCCGGAATCGACGGCTTGGCCCTTCGGCGACGCCGGTGCCACACACCGGCTGCCTGACCACCCCCGTTCCGGATCAATCGCGCAACGATTCGACACCCACCCACGAGATCTGGTCCATCTCCTGGTAGTGGTTCTGATGACACGGCGCACCCGCGTGGGTGCGCCGTGTTTCTTTTTTGACCTGTCGAGTCGAGCGGTGCGGGGCGGGTGGCCGCGGCCGTACGGCACCTCGAGACGGGCATCGGCTTCGCCCATCGGGCCGATGAGCGGATGGCTCTTGCGAGCCTCGTCAAGCTGCCGGCCATGGCGGCTACCTACGTGGCAGCCCACGCGGGCGCCGTGCGGCTCGACAAACCGTCTCACGCTCGCGGCCACGTGCGTCCGGGAGTGGCCGAAACGGGAAGCGTTTCCTGGTGAAACCATGGCGAAGAGAAGCACAACACGCCCATGACCACCACAGCCCGCGTCCGAGGGCATTGTCAGAGGATTCCTCCCGGCGGCGCGGTGCGTTCGTGGCACGGATCGCAAGATACAACACCACAAGCCATACTGGTTCGATGGATGCCGCTTCGAATCCTCGCACCGTCGACTCTGTAGCGACCCCAGCGCTTGTCATCGATGCATCTCGAGTCGATCGCAGTATCGCGCGTGTGTCCGCGTACGCGAATACTCACCTTTTTGCCGTGCGGCCGCACACGAAGACCCACAAGAGCGTCGAGATTGCTCGGCTGCAGTTGGCGGCAGGGGCCTGCGGGCTGACGGTCGCCAAGGTCGGCGAGGCGGAGGCACTATTGCCTGCATTCGATGGAGGCTTGGCCGACATCCTCGTGGCCTATCCGACTGTCGATCCCGCCCGTACGCAGCGGCTCGCAAAGCTTGGCCGCGCCGCGACCGTGCGAGTGGCTCTCGATACCGTCGCCGCTATCGACGCGGTCGCTGCGGCGGCCCAGTCGGCTGGCGTGACAATCGGTGTGCTCGTCGATCTGGATGTGGGAATGGGGCGGACAGGCGTGCCAACGGCTGAGCGGCTTACGAATCTCGCGCAGGCCGTCACGGCAGCCCGGGGCCTGCGGCTCGACGGCATCTTTTGCTATCCGGGGCACATCTGGGCAAAACCAGCTGAGCAGGCCGCCCCGCTCGCCACCGTCGCCTCAAAACTGCAAGAGGCCATCGACCTGTTCGACCGCCACGGGCTCTGCCGGGAAGCCGTGTCGGGAGGCTCAACACCCACGGCCTTCCAATCGCACCTCGTGCCACAGGTCACCGAGATTCGACCCGGGACCACTGTGTTCAACGACATGAATACGGTCTATGGCGGCTTCTGCTCGCTCGACGACTGCGCCGCCACGATCATTTGCACGGTGGTGAGCGACGCCGTGGCGGGCCAGGTCGTGCTCGACGGGGGCACGAAGACCTTCACGAGCGACCGCTGCGGGCCGGCCCCCGACAGCGGCCACGGCCACCTCGTCGAATATCCAGACGCCGTGATCACGAAGCTCACCGAGGAGCACGGCCAAGTAGACATTTCGCGGTGTGCAAGCCGGCCGCAGGTAGGCGAGCGGGTGAACGTGATTCCCAACCACATCTGCCCCTGCGTCAATCTTCAGGACAGTGTCTGGTGGCGGGAGGCGGACGGCACGTGCCGAGCTTTGACGGTCGATGCCCGCGGCCGGCTGTCATAAGCGTAAGCGGCAAGGGGATGTCTATGCCCTGAGGCCGCGTCTGCCTTTGCGAGAGCGGCGATTGGCACCTTGGAGGAGGTAGGCGAAGGGGTCGGCGACTTTTGCCGCCCCCGGGCCGGCGAGCCAGACGAACTGGGCGGATTATGCCCAGGCGTTCCGCAAAAACCGCAGCCAGTTGCCGTGCATCACCTTCTCGACGTCGGTGGGCGGATAGCCTCGCTTGGCCAGCATGCCCGGCAGCCGCGCGAGGTCGGCGATCGTCTCCAGGTCGTGCGGGGCTTGTTCGCGGCCGAAGGCGCCGTCGAGATCCGAGCCGATGCCGATGTGATCGGCGTTACCCGCGACCTGGCAGATATGGTCAAGGTGATCGAGTATCACTTCCAGATCGCAGTTCATGGCCTGCGGCGTGGACTTCCCACGAACCCAGCCTGGCACCATCATCCAGGCGTCGAGGGCGCCGCCGATCACGGCACCGCGATCAATGAGGGCCCTGATCATCTCGTCGGAAAACTGCCGGTTGTGGTCCACCAGCGCCCGGCAGTTGTTGTGGCTCGCCCAGATTGGCCCTTGAAAAATCTCGATGGCATCCCAGAAGGCGAGGTCGCAGAGATGGGTGGCGTCGAGGATCATGCCGAGCTTATCCATCTCGGTGAGCAGCTCGCGACCGTGGGCATTCAGCGGCTCGGAGGCGTCGGTCCCGTGAGCGTAGCGGCCGGGACCGTAGTGGGCTGGCCCCAAGGCCCGCAGGCCAGCGGCGTGGGCCCGATCGAGGTAAGCCGCCGTGATCAGCGAGTCGGCCCCTTCGAGCGAAAGGATGTAGCCGATCGGGAGCCGCGAGACGTCGGCGCTTACCTGCACCGCTGCCTGCCAGCGGGCCACGTGGGCGTCGAGCCCGGCCCGGCCCGTGATCTGCACGAGCTCGCCCGCCTCCTCCATCGTGCGATACCACTGGAGCTGCCCCTGCGTCTGCGACCAGGCCTGCTCGGGTGAGTTCCAGCCGGGGAGCGGATTGTCGAGGGCGACGTAGCGGGCGATCTGGGTGGCGACGACCAGTCCGATCTGGCCCCGCCGCAGATCTGGGAACGACACAACGGCGTTGCCCCGATCGGGCTTGTCGGTGAGGCCGCGGGCCCGCTCCCGAGCATTGATCTCCGCGGCAGTGAGCCGCAGGTCGCGGTTCCACTCCATGGCGTTCATAGAGAGGTCGAGATGGGCGTCAATCGTCAACATTGCGGTTCCTTCTTAGATAACTTTTGCCAGCACGAGCACGCCTGCGAGCCCCACGACCGAGACGATCGTCTCCATCACTGTCCAGCTCTTGAGCGTGTCGATGAGACTGACGTTGAAATACCCCTTGAAGAGCCAGAAGCCCGCGTCGTTGACGTGGGAGAGGGCGAGGCTCCCGGAGCCGATCGCGAGCACCATCAGGTTGGGGTCGGCTCCACCCTCGGCCACCAGGGGCGCGAGCAGGCCGGCGGCCGTGAGCCCCGCTACGGTGGCTGAGCCCACGCACACCCGGATCGTCGCCGTCACGAGCCAGGCGAGGATCAGCGGATCGAGCGGTAAGCCCTGCAGGGCCGCGCCGATCTGCGTGTTGACGCCGCTTTTGACGAGTACCTCCTTAAACGCTCCCGACCCGCCGATCACGAGCAGGATCGAGGCCACGTCGCCGATCGCTGTGGCAAACGTGTTCATGACTGCTGCAAGCGAGCGGCCCCGCGCGAGGCCGAGCGTGACCGTCGCAAAGGCGAGCGCCGTGAGCATCACAACGTCCGGATCGGACACAAACTTCACGAGCGCCGCAGCCTGCGAGTCGGCCGGCAGAAGGCTGCCGAGGATCGTGGTGAGCAACAGCAAGACGGCCGGCAGGAGGGCCGTAACAATGCTGATCGCGGCCCCGGGCAGTTGCGATTCCGGAAGAGCCTTCGCCTCCATCCCGGCCATGGGTCGGGCAGGGATCGACGCCACCACCCGGGCAAACACTGGCCCCGCAAGCACGAGCGCCGGCACGGCAATCGCAAGGCCGTAGAGCAGCGTGAGCCCGATGTTCGCCTGAAAAGTCGCAACAAGCGCGGTCGGCGCTGGATGGGGCGGGAGAAGACCGTGGGCCACGCTCAGGGCGGCAAGCGCCGGCAGCGCCACAATGAGCGGCGGCAGCCGATAGCGTTCCACCACCGCGAAGATGATCGGCACCATCAGCACGAAGCCCACGCCATAGAAGAGCGGGATGCCGACGATGAACCCCGTGAGGGCCATGGCCCAAGCCATCCGCTTTTCGCCGAACCCGCCCACGAGCACATCGGCGATCCGCTGGGCCGCGCCGCTCTCGACGACAAGCTTGCCGAGCATCGCCCCGGTGACGATCACGATTGCGAGTGATCCCAGGATGTCGCCGATCCCCTTCCGCACGGCGGCCGGCACGTCGGCCAGCGGCATACCGAGGGCGACCGCCGCCCCGGCCGAGACGAGGATGAACGCCAGAAACGGATGCACCTTCGCCCAGGCGACGAGCACCACGAGCAACGCGATCGCGACGGCGATGATGGCCAGCGGCGGCACAGGCTAAATCTCCGCGAGGATCGCCACGAGCCGACGGGTGCGTTCGGTGAGTTCCGCAAACCGGCCCGCCTTGAGCGTTTCCGCATCGACGAGGTGCGAACCCATCCCCACGCAGTACACCCCTGCGGCGAACCAGGCCTTGAGATTGGCTTCGTCGAGCGTCACGCCGCCGGAGGGCATGAGCTTCAGCCATCCGCAGGGTCCGCGGACCCCATCGATGAACGCGGGGCCGCCGAGGGCGTCGGCGGGAAACACCTTGATCACGGCAGCGCCGAGCCGATGGGCCTGAATCATCTCCGTGACGGTACCCGTGCCGGGGCACCACGGGATTCCCTGCCCTGCACAGTAGCGGCCCACATCGGCATCGAGGTTCGGGGCCACGATGAACCGGGCGCCGGCCGCATGAAACGCCTCGGCCTGCGGACGATCGATGATCGTGCCCGCCCCGAGCACCATGTCGGGCAGCAGCGCAGCGGCCTGTTCTATGAGCGTGCGAAATACGTCGAGGGCCCCGGCCGAGCGATTCGTGAACTCGACGATCCGGATACCGCCGGCGTGGAGCGCCTCGAGCACGTGCATGCCGGTGGCGGCGTCGCCGCAGTTGAAGAGTGGCAAGGCCCGCTGGGCGGTGAGCAGGTCAATGACCGGCTGGTGGGTGCTCATTGAGCGCCTCCTATGCGAGTTCAAAGATCGCTTCGATTTCGACCGGAATGTCGTCGGGCAGTGAGCCCATGCCGACGGCGCTCCGCACGCCGATACCGTTCTCCGGCCCCCAGATCTCAGCAAAGAGTTCGCTCGCCCCGTTGATCACATAAGGGTGCTTCTCGAATTCGCCCGTGCAGTTGACCATCCCGAGCACCTTGATCACCCGCTGCACCTTGTCGAGGCTGCCGAGGTTGGCGATCAGCGTGGCGAGCATCGTGAGCCCCACCTGCCGAGCGGCCTGCTTGCCACCGTCGGCATCGAAGTCGCGGCCCACGCGGCCCCGCATGAGCGTGCCGTCGGGCAGGAGCGGACCGTGGCCCGAGACGTAGAGATGCTGCCCCACGACCAGGCAGGGCTTGTAGACACCGACAGGCTTCGGGGCCGGAGGGAGTGTGAGGGCGAGCGATTCGAAACGGCGGTGCGGCGTCATGAAAACGGATACCTCTCCTAAAGCTGAGCATGAATGGTTGATTCGCGGGAACGCCGCGAGTCCGAATCTTACCCCACAACGCATGTGCCGCCCAAGCGGCCCGCTTGATAGAGCCTTTCATCCTGTGGCGCCGCCCCTCTCATCACCCCCGGACGTACGATGCGATTCATCGATTCTGACCGTGAGTTTTTGTTCAGCTCCGCCGTGGTGCATGGCGGCAGGGTGTTCGAAGCGGTGGTGGCCGGGATTCCTGACGGCAGCCATGTGCCGGTGGCGGTGAACGCGGTGTGGAAGGGGTATTTATGCAATCACCCAGTCTGTCGCCGTGCCTATGGCGTGGAGCTCCAGGCCGGCATGCGGGTGGAGGCTGCGTTCACCGCGAGATTCCTTGACAGACTTCTGCCCGCGAGCGACCGCAAAGTGGCACATGATCGCTCACGAGACTACGGCATCCCGGCCGCATCGTTCATGAACGCTGGCCGAACGTGCCCTGCGGATTGAGCAGTGCCCAGAGGACGGCGTCGATTGCCATCAGCGCGGCAAACGTGAAGAGCGCGGCGTTCCACGTGCCCGTGGCTGACACGAGCCACCCTACCGTCACGGGAAAGAGCATCGCCCCGATGCCGCCCGCCATGTTCATCGCGCCGAAGACCGTGCCCACGCGGTCGCCGCCATAGTCGATCGCCACGGTGTAGCCGGCCACGCCGCCGAAGCAGGCGACGAACGCCCCGAGGCTGATGATCGCGATCGCGGCGTTCACGTCGGCCACAAACGATGAGAGCACAATCAGAACCGCGCATGTCGCCATCGCGACGGCGGCAAGATACTGCCGCGCGATCCGCTTGCTGCCGGTGCGGGCCAGCAGCCAGTCAGACGCATAGCCCCCGCAGACCACGCCGAGCATCGCTGCCACGCCGGCATATGAGGTGAGCTTCCCCGATTCGAGCAGCGACACGCCGCGGGTCTCACGGAGGAACGTCGGAAACCAGGTGATGAAGAAGATCATCGCCGCGGCCCGCAGAAACTGCTGGCCACACAGGAGCAGAAGCGACGGATCGGTCCACGCCCCGCGAACCGGCTCGTCGACCGCCGCAAAAGGTGCCTGCGCCGTGTTCACGCGATCGAGCCCCATCGACCGCGTACCGAGCCAATAGGCCGCGGCCCAGACAAGCCCCGGCAGGCCGTAGAGCACGAGGCAGATCCGCCAGCGCTCGATGCTTTCAGCGGCGGACCAGGGGCCGAACCGTTCGAGAAGCCAGGCCGTGAGCACCGGCGCGATCGCTCCTCCGGCGAGCATCCCCGCCCCGAGCCAGCCCGAGGCCCGCGCCCGCTCCTTCTCGCCGAACACTTGCCCGATGGAGCGGACCGCACACGGAAACACCCCCGCCTGCAGCGCCCCCATGAGCGTCCACGCCGCCACGAGCTCCCAATAGGACCGCGTGAGGCCTGTGATCGCCGTGGCCAGCGACCAGAGGATGCATGTAAGGACTAGTGCCCGGCGGCCGCCGATCCGGTCGGCCAGCCGGCCCGCGGGGATTTGGCAGAAGGCGTAGCCGAAATGCCAGGCCGACTGCAGAAAGCCGAGCGCCTGCGTGGCATCGCCAAACCAGCTGTTTTGCACCGCGAGATCCCGGCCGATCTCCTGTAGCGGCACGCTGATCGCCGACCGCTGCACGTAGGCAACGAGCGCCACCGCCCAGAGGAAAGTCAGGACCGCGTAGCGCATGGGGTGGCGATCGCCTCCGCGAGCCGGTCGAAAAGCCGGTCCACCTCGCGGGCCGTCTCATCGTCGAGCGACCAGCCGACGGGTTCGCGGCGGCGAGCACTGCGGAAGAGGCCCCGCTTCACCAGCAGATACTTCTCGATCGCCAGAAACCCGTCGAGGCCGGCCTGCATCTGGAGGGCCACGATCGCCGAGATCGGCAGCGAGATCGCGTAGGTCGCCTCCTCGTCACCGGCAGATAGCGCTCGCCAGAGCGCGACCACGCCGTCGAGCAGGTCGACGCCCGGCATCGTGCCGGCGATCCCGCGGCGATAGGCATCGACGAGCAGGATGCCCCCCGAGCCCTCGAAGATCGTCGCGCGGCCGCCGGTGGCGTCGCGAAGCGCTGAAAGATTCGGACCCAGCGGTGAGGCCTCGGGCTTAAAGAGAATTTTCTCGGGGCCGTAGCGGTCGAGCAGTTCGACGCAGGCCGCATGCAGAATCGGCTGGCCGACGTAGCCCGAGGCATCCTGCACGACCAGCGGCAGCGACACGCTCTCGGCGATGCCGCGGAAGTAATCGACTACGGCATTGGCCGGCAGTCGCACCGTCATCGGCGGCACTGCCATGACGGCGTCGCACCCAGCCTGCTCTGCGGCCACTGCATGGGCCCGGGCGACGCTGCCGCTCTCGGCCCCAACGCTCACAAACACGCTGCCGCGCCCGGCTGTAAACTCGACGAGTCGCTCGGTGAGCCGCGCCCGCTCGTCGGCCGACAGTCGGACAATCTCCGACACCATGCCGGTGCCGAGGCCGTCGGCGCCGACGGAAAAAATCCAGTCGACCTCGTGGCGGAGATCGGCCTCGTCGATCCGGTCGGCTGCGTCGAAAGGCAGGTGGACAATCGGCAGCACGCCGCAGAGCGGGCGGCGGGCGGCGTGGACGTCGGGAGAGTGCGCGATTGCCATACGTGTTCCTACCAGTCGCCGACGCTGCCGTCCCTGTAAAACACCCGCTGCGGTAGTTCCTGCTCGAAAGGATGCTTCTTCACTTCGGTTTCGTTGATCTCGATACCGAGACCGGGCCGGGTGTTGGGCCGCACGATTCGGCCCGCCTTCTCCACCACGAACCCCTCGCTGACCACATCGTGCCGCCAGGGCACGTCGGCATGCACCGTCTCGCAGATGATGTAGCTCGGCTGCGAGAACCCAAATTCGAGCGAGGCCGCGGTGCTCACCGGACCCTGCGGGTTGTGTGGGGCGAGCGCGAGCCGGTGGGCCTCGACGAGCGCCGCGATCCGCCGGGCCGACGAGAGGCCGCCGCAGTGGGTGATGTCGAGCTGGCAGACGTCGCAGGCCCCCGCGGCGAAGAGCCGCGCAAACTCCTGCAAATTCGTAATCCGCTCGCCCGTGGCGATCGGCGTGCGGCAGGCGGTCTTGATGTCGCGGAGGCCGTCGATGCTCTCCGGCCAGCAGGGTTCCTCCAGAAAGTAGAGCCCGTAGGCATCGAGCACCTTCGCAAACTGCAATCCCATCGTGGGGGACGGCCGGGCGTGGCAATCGACCATGATGTCGATCGATTCGCCCACCGCGTCCCGCATGGCGGCGACGGCCTGTTCCGCCGCCCGCAGGGCCTTCAGGCCCTCGAGCGGCATCGTCGGCGGGACGGCCATGCTCTTGAACGCGGTGAACCCGTCGGCCACGGCCACCCGCGCAAGGTCGGCAAACCGCTTCGCGTCGTCGGCCGTGGTCTCGTAGAAGTCTTCCATGGTGCCGCCGCCCAGATGGCAGTAGGTGCGGATATGGTCGCGGACGGGGCCGCCCCAGAGCTTCGAACAGGGCATGCCTGCCACCTTGCCGAGGATGTCCCAGAGAGCGAGGTCGATGCCGGCGATGGCGGTGGACCGTTCGATGCCGTGGCCGTGCCAGAAGTGCTGGCGGACCATCATCTGCCAGACGTATTCGATCCGCGTCGGGTCCTCACCGATGACGAGTTGCGCGAGATCCTCGACGGCCCCCACGATGCCGCGGGTGTGCCATTCGAGCGTGGCCTCGCCCCAGCCCCAGAGCCCCGGCTGATCGGTGACGACCTTCACAAACACCCAGTTCCGCATCCGGGCGTTGCAGACGTGGGTCTCGACTCGGGTGATTTTCATGTGCGGAGTCACTGCTGTCCGGTTATAAGTCGAACAGTTTCAACTGGTTACGATCGACGTCTT
>JBBDNW010000213.1:0-13120 GCA_040877375.1 Pirellulales bacterium
ATCCGGAGGGCCTGGGCCGCCGAGAGCCCGGGCGGACCAGCCAGACCCCGGCCGCACAGTGATCGCACGGAGAGCATTCCACATGGCGCGAGGGGACCGTCTCAAAGTCGCGTGTCGGATCATCGGCTCGACCGTTACCTATCAGCATCACGGCATTGATCTGGGAGACGGCACCGTCGTCCACGCCCGGCCACACGACTTTCGTCATCCCTCCGGCGGTGGCCGCGTCGTTCGCACCAGCCGCGATGATTTCTCCCAGGGAGCGGCCGTGAAGGTCGGGAATGAGCCCCCGGCAAGATACTCCTCTGACGAGGTGGCCGAGCGGGCCCTGTCGCACGAGGGCCGCGAGGGATACGACCTCGTGATCGACAACTGCGAGCACTTCACCACCCGGTGCGCTACGGGTCGCCGGGCGAGCCGGCGGTCGGGTGAGACGGCCGGGCTCGCGGCCAGTGCCGTCGCCTTCGCGGTGGTAGGCGCCGCCGGGCCGGCCGGCATGCTCACAGGCGTTGTCGCCGGAGCCACGATGTGGCTCGGCGGATCGGCCGTCGCTGCCACCGCGACGAGACTTTTGCCGCCCCCGAGCCGGCGTTACACGTAAGTCGAATGCGGCCTCGAGGGCCAACCGCTCAACGGCACTTCCGCAATCGGCGGAGAGGTGATGGAAGCCACGGCGCTCAGAGCCTCGGGAAGAGCATCGGAGGAAGCTGTATTCCGGCTGGAATTGAGAAAAAAACTTTTGACTCAACGCGGGCGTCTGCCGCCAGCGGGGGATAAGATTCTTTGAGCTGCTGCCGGGACGGCAGATCGCTTTGTAACTTAAGGGATATCGCAATGGTTGGCACGGTCTCGTTCCCGGTGCGTCGCGTTAGACCCGCCGCGCGGCGCTCCCCTCGGCTGGACGTCGAACGGCTGGAGTCGCGGGCCGTACTCAACGGCCTTCCCCTCCCCACATACGCGACTACGCTCGAGTTCCAAGTTCCTGCCCACGTCGCTACGAAGGGCGTGCAGTTCGGGTTCTATGGCACCGGTGCCAACGGCCAGCAGTACCTGCAGGCGGACTATTCCTTCGCTGACGTCAGTTCTCTCGGATCGGCCAACTTGCCGTTGGTCACCGTCGTGGCCGGCGCAAGTCAACTCGCCAGCGTCACGATCGCGACCGGCGGCACCGGCTATACCACCCCGCCTGCGGTGACCTTCGCCGCCCCGCCGTCGGGCGGCGTGACGGCGACCGGCGTGGCCGTCATCGCCAACA
This sequence comes from Pirellulales bacterium, assembly GCA_040877375.1. Taxonomy (GTDB): domain Bacteria; phylum Planctomycetota; class Planctomycetia; order Pirellulales; family UBA1268; genus QWPN01. The sequence continues at coordinate 1,256 of JBBDNW010000213.1, forward strand.
ATGGTGTCACGGGGATCACGATCACGAACGCCGGTTACGGCTACACGACGGCGCCCCAGGTGACGTTCGTGTCTGCGGGAAGCGGCAGCGGGGCGACGGCCACCGCCACGCTCGGCACGACCTACATCACCACACAGACCGTGACGATCCCGGTGCCTCAGGTGCAAAACGTGTCGAGCGCCCTGCCGTTCTTCGTCGGCGCTGTCAACCCTAGCGTGCTCCCGGTCAACGGCGGCACCGTCGCCACGCCCACGTCCTCGTCGGCCGGCGGTTCGGCATACGGCTTCTTTGAGTTGAACAATTCGGTCGGCTTGAACCAACAGTCGCAGCCTGTGAATAGCACGCTCGACGTCGACGTGACCACCGTCGATCAGTTCGGGATCCCGTTTTCTGTCAAGTTCCTCAAGGCCGACGGCACGACGCTGATCACGACGATGTACCCCTACAACCAGGGCGTGGGCACGCTGCCCGGGCTCGACCGGGCCTCGATCTTCGAGGCCTTCAAGGCAGAACATCAGACAGACGCCTGGGCGGCCGCCTGGGCGCAGGGCGCCTATAGCCCGCAGGGCACGATCGACCCCAGCGGCACGCAGGTCCGCCTTGTGCCCACGAGGTCGCTCCTGACGGATCCGCTGTATGAAGGCCAACTCGGCGGGCTCGCCACCTGGTACGACACCACGCTTGACGCCTTCTTCGACTATTACAAGACGAACGACTTCGTCTATTGGCAGAGTTCGCAGGGAGGTTCACAAACGGTGCCAGCGCCAAATAACGGCACCGTCTGGTCAGGCCGAACGGTGACGGTGTCGGGCGGGCCGTACACCGGTGCTGCGGTCGATCCCAGCAACACGTTCGCTATCGAGGCCCTGCAACTCACGGGCCAGACGGGGCTCACCGGCATCACGGTGACCAACAACGGCGGAGGTCTTTTCGGATCGACTCCGACGGTCGTGATCGAAGCACCCGACCAGCCCGGCGGCGTGCAAGCGACGGCGACGGCGATCATGGCGGGGGTCGTCAATCCGCAAACCGGGACCGGCCTTTCCATCGCGGGGATCCGTATCGACAATCCCGGCTCCGGCTACACGACCCCGCCGACCGTGAGTTTCCAAGGCGGCGGTGGAACCGGCGCCGCGACTGCTTTGGCGACCGCCGTGATCAACGAGTTTCCAGGCTGCGTTGTCAACATCTATAACCCGCGATCGATCCAGGCCAACGCCAACAGCCTGCCGGCGTGGATGACGACGGGAACTTCAGCGGTTAAACACCCGAACTGGAACGATTTTTCGCCGTCGGCCATGGTCGCTGCGGCAGCGCAGGCCTTCGCGAGCAATACGGTCGATCCCGGTGTGAACAATCCCACACCCAGCACGCCGAACCATACGGCCGGAGCGACCCAACTCGGTAAGGCCCTGGGCAATATCGAGAACGTGATCGTGTCCGCGTTTTCCCGTGGCATTGCCACGATGCCGAGCCAGACGGCCTTCAGCACTGACCCGGCCACGCGGGCGTTGCTCTCGCCCCAGCAGTTTTTAGCCGGCACCTCCAACACATCCATCAGTTGGAAGGCCGATCCTGTTGGGGAAAACCTCTCGGGCGGCACGCTGACGCCGAGCACGACCTACTACTATGCACTTACCACCGTTGATCCCGCCGGCAACGAGACCGTGCCCACCCGCACGGTTCAGGTGACACTCAACAGCCAACAGAACGCGGCACGACTTGAATGGAATCCGACGGTCCTGCCTTTCGTGGATCAGTTCCGAATCTATCGGGGTACGTTGCCGCAAGACTTGAAGCTCGTGGGGCAGGTCGCCAATAACCCCTTCGGTACGCCGGCGAGCAGCTTCGTGGATGGGAAACCAACAAACCCCCTGCCCGTGAATGCAGGAGCACCGCTGCCCTACCAGTTCTACGCCGCCGGTCAGACCTACGACGAAGTCTCAAAGTTTCTCCACGAGCAGTTCATCAATGGGCTGGGCTACGGCTTCGCGTTTGACGATCAGGGGAACTTCTCGACGAACGTCGAGTTTCCACCGAACCAAGCCCCACCGATCACCCGGATCGTGATCAACGACTGGGGAAAGGCGGAGCGGTTCGACGTCACGGGCCCGGCCACCTCCGTGGCCGGCACGAGCTTCCAGGTGACCGTGACGGCCGAGCAGGGCGACGTGCTCTCCCTCTCGAGCAGCGACCCGCAGGCGGAGCTGCCGAGCGGCGGGGCCTTCAATTCGGCCGCGGCAACCTACCCGATCATCCTCAAGACGGCCGGCGTGCAGACCGTGACGGTGAGCGACGCGACGGGACGACAGGCGATCCTCTCGGTGACCGTTTCGCCGGGCCAGGCAGCCCAACTTGGATTCGTGGGTCAGCCATCTTTCGCCTACGCCACGCGGTTCTTCAAGACGCCGGTGAGCGTGCAGGTCCAGGACGCCTATGGAAATGCCGTGAAGCACGGAGGCGACCAGGTGAGCCTGGCGTTTGTCTCCGCCAACGGGGCGAAGCTGCTTGGCCAGAAGACGGCCAACACCGACGCAAACGGGCTCGCGACCTTCTGGGCCGCCGCCGCGAAGGATCGTCTGGGTGTCAGTAAGCCAGGCAACTACGCGCTCAAGGCGACATACACCGGCACTTCACTCTTGCTCACTCCGGCCACGTCTCAGACCTTCAGCATTTCGCAGCGGACAAAGATCCGGGTCAGGGCTGTGCCGCCGGCTACCGTGCAGGCCGGCGTGCCATTTGTCATCGTCGTCCGCGGTTCTGATGTGTACTTCCAGGACACCGTCACGCTGCGGGTGAAGGTGCCCGGCAACGCCCAAATCGTCGATGCCGACGGCGTGCTGCGGCCGCTCAACGGCTACCGTTACACGTTTACGCCAGCCGACAAGGGTGTGAAGCGGTTCACAGTGTCGATCGGAAATCCGCTCACTACACGCACGCTGACCGCCCTATCGCTCACGGCGCCGGACCTGAGCGGGTCGACCACGGTGTCGGTCGTGAGGCGGAAGTCCGTCAGATAACGCCTGGATCACGTCCCGGTCGTCGTGCACCTGGTTGATGTTCCCCCGTCGGTCGGCGGTCCGCGGGCCGACGGCACGGAGAAGTCATAGCGGCTCGTCAGGGACGAGAGCCATCGGCCGCGCTGCCTCTGGAGCCGAGCGCGAGCTTCGCGCGGATGCGCTCGACGGTGCGGCGGGCGTACTCCTCGTCCTTGTCGAGAGTGAGTGCGGCGACGTTGCGCCAGAGCGTGCGGCCGGCATCACCGATCTCGTCAATCGCCACCAGGGCGGCGAGTCGAATATCGGCATCGTCGGCCCGGGTCTCCGCGGCGAGTGTCGCCAACGCGTCAGCGGAAGACGTCGCCCCGGCTTTGAGGAGCCAGTGAGCGGCCGTGATCCGCACCACGGGATCTGTATCGGTCAGCAGCGGTGCGAGCGCGGCGGGGGGGTCGCCACCGCCGCGGCCCGCAGCCCAACCCGTTCCCGCCACCGCCCAGAAGCGGATTGCTGGGTCGGGGTCTGTCAGACACATGCGGAAGTGCGTCGCGTTGGGTCCATCAGCCACGGACCAGGCAATATCGAGAATGGCGTCGTACCGTGCGGTCGCGCGGGTGATCTCGGGCTCGGCTGGCGGATGGAAGATCGCCCATTCACTGCCCACGTCCCGCGCCTCGCGCCGCAGGATCGGCTCCGACAGGATGCCGGTGTCTTTCGTCTTCCGCATCCACGCCCGCACTGCCTCGCGGAGGCGGATGAGGTCGGCTCGATGGTCCGGATCAGCGGCGAGATCGACGACTTCATTCGGGTCGGCAACGACGTCGTGGAGTTCCTCCGCCGGCCGGCTTGTGCGGGCAAACCACCGTGCTTGTGGCGGCAGCGAGCCCGCTTTCCGCACTCTGCGGAGTTCACCGGTGATCGCCACGCCGTCGGCGTAGCCAGGCAGATCGTCGCCATCGAGCCACGGCAGGAAGTTGCGGACGTAGCGAAAGCGGGCGTCGCGCGCGGTCCGCCCAAAGCCTGGTGGCGCGTCCATCCGGTCGCGGGCACCGATGACCAGATCGTGGGCCGTGCCACCCGCGCCCAGAAATGTCCGGCCCTCCATCCAGTCGGGAGCATCGACGCCCGCGAGCCGCAGCGTGGTCGGCCCGAGGTCCAAGAGGCTGACGAGATCAGCCGTCGTGCCGCGGGGATCGCCGCCGTCCGGGAGCACGGCCCCGGAGCGGAATCGCCCGGGCACACGGACCACGAGGGGCACGCGGAGGCCGTGCTCCGTGAGCGACCGCTTGCCGTGCGGGATGCCCTCGCCGTGGTCTCCCCAGAAGAACACGATCGTGTCGTCGGCGAGGCCGTCGGCAGCCAGCTCATCGAGGATTTTGCCAACGTCGGTGTCGAGAACGGCAGCCAGTTCGAGCCGCTGCGCGAGAGCCCGCCGGATACCGGGTGTGTCGGGGTAGTAGGGGGGCACGCGAATCTCGGCGGCGGTGCGTCGTGCCGCGTCAGGCAGGTCACGTGTCGCCTCGGCCGGCTTGTCGCCGAAGAGCATGCTCTCGTGCGTGACATGAAGATTGAAGACAGCGAAGAACGGCTGCGTGGAATCGGGCCGGGAGCGCCAGTGGGCCTTGCGTCCCGACTCATGCCAGCCAGGCTGGAACGAGTCGTCGAGGTTGTAGTCGGTCTTCGCGTTGTTGGTGCACCAGTAGCCCGTGTCGCGGAGCCTCGATGGGAAGCCGACGACATGCGGCGGTGGCGTCGCCTGGCACCGCATCGGCAGGCTCCCGAGCGTGGTCGGCATGATCCCGGTGATGATCGCGCTTCGCGAGGGTGCGCAGGCTGGCGCCGCCGCGAATGCCGCGCTGAACCGCAGGCCCACCGCGGCGAGCTGGTCGAGCCTGGGCGTGTGGGCGGCGCCGCCGTAAGAGCCGAGGGTGCCGGCCGACAGATCCTCGGCCGAGATCCAGAGGATGTTCGGGCGATCGGCCCCGGCCGCGCACGTGCTCAGCGCGGCTGTCCCGAGGACCAGCCAGGCGATCGCCGCCCAGTGACCGGCAACGCAGGAAAGAGAGGATGGACCGTATGAAACGGACTGACCGCGGAGACAGGAGAGGCGATGCATGGCCATGAACTGGTCCCGTCAGTCGTAGTCTGAAAGCGACCCTGGATTCCACGAGACCCGCAGGGCATTGAGGACCGCCACCACGTCGATCGCCTCCTGCAACAGCGCGCCTGCCGCCGGGGGCAGGAGCCCGGCTGCTGCGAAGCCCATTCCGATCAGGCTCGCCGCCATGCCCCCGACCGCGCTTTGCAGGGCGATCGACCGCAGTCGCCGGCCGATGTGAAAGAGTTCGTCGACCCGCTCCAGCGACGAATCCATGATGACCGCTCCCGCCGCCTCGCTGGTCACGTCGCTGGCCGTGCCCATTGCGATGCCCACCGTCGCCGCGGCGAGTGCCGGCGCGTCGTTGATTCCGTCGCCGACGAAGACGACTGGCGCCTCCCGAACAGCTGCTTCGACGAGCCGCAGCTTGCCCTCAGGCTGAATGCCGGCGTGCACCTCTTCGATGCCGACCGTATCGGCGAGCCACTTCACCTCGCTCTCGCGGTCGCCGGAGACCAGCATCACGCGGTCGAAGCGGTGCGACGGGCCCAGGTGGCTGACGAATGACCGGCCATCGGCTCGGGGTGAGTCGCGGAATCGAAAAAGCGCTGTGGTCGTGCCATCGACCACCAGCACGCACTCGAGGCCGCCGGCGGCCGGTGGCAGGCGGGCGACGCCCAGCGGATCGACCGCCGCAAGTTTCTGCCGGCTGGTGATCACCACGTCGTAAGGGGCATCGATGCCGCCTTGCCGCTTGACGCGGCCCGTGAGTCCCTGCCCCGGCTTCTCGGCGACCGCCGCAACCTCCAGTAGTTGCAGGCCCCGTTCCGCGGCGGCCTCCGTGACGGCCGCGGCAAGCGGATGTTTCGAGTACGCCTCCAGACTCGCGGCCAGAGCGAGGGCGTCGTTTTCAGGAACGTGTGCGACCGTCAGCACTTCGGTGAGGTGCGGTGTGCCATAGGTCAGCGTGCCGGTCTTGTCGAAGATGGCGGTGCGGCAGGTGTCGAGCCGTTCGAGGATCGCTGGGTCGCGGATCACGATCCCTCGCTTTGCCGCCAGCGACACCGCACCGATGATCGCCACCGGAATCGCGATCAACAGCGGGCAGGGAGTGGCCACGACGAGCACGGCCAGGAAGCGGGTGGCTGAGCCGCTGAAGTACCAGGCCGCCGCGGCGATCGCGATGGCCAGCGGCGTATAGAAGGCTCCGAGGGCGTCGGCCATCCGCCGGAGCCTCGGCCGCCGCTCTTCGCTTGTCCGCAGCACCTCCATGATCTTCGCGTAGCGGCTGTCGCCCACCACCCGCTCGGTGCGAATCTCGAGCGCTGCCTCGCCGTTGATGGCGCCTGAGAGTACGGCCGATCCTGGCGCCTTGGCCATTCGGTAGGGCTCACCGGTGAGATAACTCTCATCCATCGCCCCGCGGCCCGAGGCGACCGTGCCGTCGACGGGGCAGATCTCGTGCGGTAGGACCACGATCACGTCGCCGATGCCGACGTCGCCGAGCGCGACGTCGATGATTCCCGCGCTCGTTTTCCTGTGAGCGAGCAGCGGCATCCGGCGGGCCAGCGCGTTGAGCACGTCGCCGGCACGGCTCACCGCCCGGGCCTCAAGTGCCGCGCCACCAGAGAGCATGAGCACGACGAGCACTCCGGCGAGGTATTCGCCGAGCAGCACGCTCGTGATGATTGAGATCCCGGCGAGCAGGTCGGAGCCGAACGTGCCCGCGACGAGTTTTGTGAGCAGGTCCCAGACGAGCGGCACGCCGCCGAGGAGCAGCATCGCGATCAGCGGCACGTCGGCGATCGTGAGGCCGCGGCCGGAAAAGAACCGGCCGAGGTCGAGTGGGCCAAGCGAGAGTGGGCCGAGCACGAATGGTCGTCCGCCGACGCCCGACCATGCGAGCACGGCCCAGATTACGAGCGCTAGGATCGCCCCCACGGCGATCGTCTCGTTGAGCGGAAACACGGGCCGCGATACGGGGCCTGCCGGGGTGGTTTTGGGCATCTTCACGTCTCTCAACTGTGCATGCGGGCGAAGGCGTCGCCGCGGTCGATGATCTCGGCCTCGTCGGCGGCGAGTTCCTGGAGCCGCGCGCGAACGTCGTTCTCCGGGAGGAACTCACTGGCAAGCTGGACGTAGCTGCTGTGGTGTCGGGCCTCTGACTCGAACAGGCTTTCATAGAAAGCCTTCAACTCCGCGTCGGCCACATGATCGGCGAGCAGCGAAAACCGCTCGCAACTGCGGGCCTCGATCAGGCCGGCGATGAGCAGGCGGTCGACGGCGCGGGCCGGCTCGTCCTTGCGGATTCGTTCGTGCAGCCGCTGGCCGTAGGAACTCGGCGCGAGCTTGCGGAACGGGATACCACGGCGCTCGAGCAAATCGAGGACGAGCCGGAAGTGTTCGAGTTCCTCATTCACGATTTCCGTCATCGCGCGGGCGAGATCGACGTGATCGACGTATGAAAAGAGCAGGTTCATCGCCACGCCGGCGGCCTTCTTCTCGCAATGGGCGTGGTCGACGAGGATCTCGTCGAGATGGGCGTCGACCTGGGTGAGCCAGCGTTCCGACGACGGGGAGCGGAGACTGAGCATGAAGGGGATGGCCCAAGTGTGTGGGGCGGCCGCGGGGGCACAGCGGCGACAGGCTACCGCCGGACGGTTGCTGTCTGTCGACGGCACTGTCATCATATCGAGTTGTCTCTCGCACTGTCTCACACCTGAGGTCGCCGCATGATCGCCTTCGACCGGCCCTTGGACGCAGCGCGGCAGCCACCCGAGCGAAACGTGCTCGGCGGCGTGCTCGTGGCCTGCTCGCGGGATCCGTTGACGGGTTTTTTCCGGGACGGCTGCTGTCGCACGGGCGAGGGTGATGTCGGCGTGCACACCGTCTGTGCGGTGATGACAGCCGACTTTCTTGCCTTCACAGTCAAGGCGGGTAACGATCTCGTCACGCCCCATCCGCAGTGGGGCTTCCCGGGGCTCGTAGCCGGCGACCGCTGGTGCCTCTGCGCGGCCCGGTGGCTGGAGGCGTCGGAGGCCGGTAGGGCGCCGCCGGTCGTTCTCGAGGCGACGCACGAGAAGACGCTCTCGATCGTGCCGCTCGACCTGCTCAAGCGACACGCCGCGCGCCCAGCATGACGACCTGGCTGCTCGTCCCAGCCGTGGCGACCGTGGCGGCGCTCTACGCTTCGGTTGGCCACGCCGGCGCCACCGGCTACATCGCCGTGATGACGCTGTTTGGCATCGCCCCCTCTTTTATCCGGCCGACGGCGCTCGTGCTCAACGTGGTTGTGGCGACGATCGGCACGGTGCAGTTCGCGCGGGCCGGCCATTTCGACCGCCGGCTCTTCCTGCCGTTGGCACTGGCGAGTGTTCCCTGTGCCGCCCTCGGCGGCTGGCTCGCGCTGCCGACTGGCATGTTTGCGAAGCTGCTCGGCGGCGTGCTTGCCGTGTCTGCGATCCGGATCGTCGCTGAGTCGCTGCCGAGCGCCCGGCCCGCACGTGATCCGGACGTCTCCGACTGGTGGGCCGGGAACTCGCCGGCTCGGCTCGGCGTGCTGGCCCTCAGCGGCGGCGCGATCGGCCTGCTCTCCGGGCTCACCGGCGTGGGAGGCGGCGTGTTTCTCACGCCCGTGCTGCTGGCCTTCCGTGCGGCGCCGGTGAAGACCGTCGCCGCCGTCACCGCCGCCTTTATCCTCGTCAACTCCCTGGCCGGGCTCGCCGGCGGACTCGCCGCGGGCCGGCCGATTCCCGCGCCCGGACTGGCACTCGCGGCTGCGGCCGCCGCCGGCGGTGCGATCGGTTCGTCGCTCGGCGCCTTCCGGCTGCCCGTGCGGTCCATTCGGCTGCTGATGGCGGCGGTGCTCGTGATCGCCAGTGCGAAGCTGCTGCTCTGACTGCTGCGGCGACTCATCATGCGGCCTCTCGGCCGCAACAAAAGAACGTTGGCGACGGTTCTGGGCTGCCCGTGCCCTGAGAGCCGGACGTTCACTGCGGGCATCCTGCCCTCCGCTCACTCCGTGCTGCCTGCGCTTCGCCATCCCGGCTTCGCTGGCCAGCAAGGCCGGCTCCCAGGGCACGGGCAGCCCTTCACGGAATCAACGCGCAGCATGTCGGCGAACCACGGAAGTTGGATGTGCTTTAGTGGGCGGTCATCTTTGAAAAGAGGTTGAGCACGACGACGCCGGCCACGATCAGCGACATGCCGATGATCGCGGGCGGATCGAGCTTCTCGCCGAATGCGAGCCAGCCGATCAGGGCGATCAGCGTGACGCCCACGCCCGACCAGATCGCGTAGCCGACGCCGACGGGGATGTCCTTGAGCGTCAGCGATAGAAAGAAGAACGCGATGCCGTAGCCGGCGAGCACCAGCAGGCTTGGGCCGAGTTTCGTGAAGCCGGCCGAGGCCTTGAGGCAACTCGTCGCCACGACCTCCGCCACGATCGCGATCGCGAGATAGAACCAGTGCATCGCCACTTCCTCGCCTTCCTTGATGGACCGTCCCGGTTTTTCGGTGGGTCGGGCTTCCGATGGGACGGGTGGGGCACTCCCTTGGGGGTGGAGCTGGGGCCCTGACAATGCTTTTTATTGTAGTTGCGGACCCTGGACGAGTTTCGTGCCATGCGGAGAGCAGATCAAAGGCATGCAGGGCGGCACGAATGTGGACGATGCGACATACGGTCGATGCGGTTCTTTCCGCCGCCAGCGCGGAAGCGCGGGTCGAGATGGATCGGCACGGTGATCGGGCTCCCGATGTCCGACGCGGCGTCATCCTGGGTCGCTGGCAGGTGAAAAAAGGAGAGCCCGGCCAATGGCACTTCCGCAATCATTACCGAGCTGATGAGCGGCTCGTGAGCCGCGTGCTCCCGTCTCCCTGTCCGCACCAGGCCGTTCCCGGCCCGCATACCTTCTCCCTTCGTAGTGGCGTTTTTCCGGCATCGGCGAGCCGGTCGAGGAACTCAAACAGCGCGAGTTCGATGACGCCATTGGCTCCCGGCCGCGGCTCGAATTTCTGCAGCCCCACGAGCCGGGCAAGATTCCGGTCGTGTTCATCCATGGCCTCGCCAGCGACGAGGGCACCTGGTTCGACCTCATCAACGAGCTGCGGGCCTGGCCCGAGTTCCACCGGGTGCGTAAGAACATCGTGCTCGTCGGCCACAGCATGGGTGGTCTCCATGCGAAGCTGCAGGTGGTCGCGCCGGGAAATACGCTGCGGGAGGCGGTGGCCTGCCGGCCGTTCGACCAGATGGATCTGGAACCCCCGGTGCGACAGTTCATCCGTGAGGCCTTCTTCTTCGAGCCCTTGCCCTTTGTAGCTCGCATCGTCTGCGTGGCCACGCCCCATCGCGGCTCGATCCTGGCATCGCTCGGCGTGGGTCGCCTGGCCGCAATCTCGGTCCGCCCGCCGCCGCAACTGGCCGCCATCCACACGAAGGTGCACCACTACCCGCTCACGGTCGTAGAGATCCAGCGGATCCTCGTGCTGCACCTGCAGGAGACGGGGCTGGGGGCGGCTACGTGATCAGGCGATCGATGACGCCCGTGCTATCGGCGTGCCCTTCGGCAGCCGGCCATTGTGTGCGACGCGTGTCAGCCGCCCAACGGGTGGCGGTATCGGAGGCCTGGAAATCGGGCGTAGTCCCGGTCGGTGGTGATCAAAGTCGCGCCAGTCTCAACGGCCAGCGCGGCATGATATGCATCGCTCACGAGATTGCCCCGGGCGTCGGCCCGATGACAGAGGTCGAGAAAGATCCCCCAGTGCCGCTGGCCGGGGGCGAGCACGGTCATCCGCTCATGCTCCTTGATCCAGGCCACGTATTCGACAGCCCGCGCGAGCGGCGTGGGCGGATCGAACACCCGTGGATGGGTCAGGACCCGCAGGCAACCACTCAACACCAATTCGGAGACGGCACATGGTTCAGGACCCTCGATCGCCGTCTCCAACCAACGCCGATATTCTCGATGCCGGACGGACTCTTCGCGATGGGCGTAAAGGAGCACATTGACATCGACAAGAATCAACGTCCCTCCATGATCTCAAGCAAGCTGGCGGCACTGTCCAGATCAACGCCTGCTTGCAGGCCGCGGCCTCGAAAGGTGGGCAACCGTGATCGCTTCGGCCGGGCAATGGACTGCTGGGCGGCAATCGCCCGCTGCAGCGACTCTTCCACCAGTTCACTCAGTGTGCACGACCGCTCGAGCGCGGCCTGACGCGCCCGTTTCAGGAGGTCGTCTCGGATCGTGACTGTGGTTCGCATGCATCAAAATGTATGAATGCTGCATTTTGATGTCAACTCGTATCGAAGGAGAGCCCCGCTCATGGCGCTTCCGCAAGCATGGCCCGACTGCTGAGCGACTCGTGAGGGGGTTGCTCCCGCCTCCCGGGCCTTCCCCATCCCGGGAAGCGGTTCCAGGATCGGCCGCCTTCCCCCCTGAAGCGGCGCTTTTCTTATCGTCGGCGCAGAGTCTCTCCGAGTCCGGCGGCCTCGCGGCTTTGTCGTGACCTGGCGGCCGGCAGGGGGTCAGAGACTGTGAATTTCTATCGCACGCAGCTCGTCTATCCGACCCTTGAAAGACGTCGCGGTCGTCGTCGACCTGGACGAGCTCGCCGTGAGTCGGTGGGCGGGCCACGAGCGGGCGACACCGGCGGCGGTTCGAGCGGTTGGCCCAAGTGGGCGAGGATCTTCCGGATCGGCCCCGGCTCCGTGATGAAGGCGATCAGCCGGATGTCGCCGCCGCAGGCTGGGCACTCGAGGAGCTTGAAATTCGG
>JBBDNW010000214.1:0-13000 GCA_040877375.1 Pirellulales bacterium
ATCATCCGCGCTCCCTGCATGAGTCGGCGGATCTGCTCGAAGAGTTCGCGGCGGGCCTCGTCACCTTCGCCCGCAGGCTTCGGCAGCGACGGAGTCTCGTAGGCAAACCGCATGAGGTCGTGGGCCATCAGTTTCTGATCGATCTCGGCATACTTTTTCTGCACGAATGACCGCTGATCGGCGGGAATCTCGCGGAGCTTTTTCAGTTGCTCGCGGAGCGCCGCCCTGCCCGGCTCGAGCTCAGCCGCGGAATAACGGTGGCCCTGACGCCGCTTGAGATCGAAGAGATCGAGCACCTCGAGCGCGTCGATCCGGAACACGGGAGCCTTGTCTACCCACTCGCTGCCCGCCATCAGCGCTAATAACCACTGCGCGGCCGACACGGTGCCCTCCGGAGCCTTCCCCTGCCCCTTTCCCTCACCCTCGGGCATCACGACTCGGGAGCGGTTACCGAGCAGTTGCAGCGTGTTGCGGGCGACTGAGTCGAGGGGCTTGATGCGGCCCTCGTGCATCACGGGAATCGTGCCAGCCGCTCCCCAGTCGCAGGCGTCGCTCTTCACGCGGCGCTCCATCGACCTGGGCAGCACACACAGGGCCACGAAGGCAAGCGCTATCGCCGGCAACAGCCATCCGCGGCCTGTTTCCGTGTTCGTGGCAGTCGGCAGGGTGCGCTGCCGACGCTGGCTGCGTCCTAGGTCGGTCGGGGCTGTGGCGACCACCCGCGACTCCCGCTCGTGGCGGTCGGCGAACCGCACAAACGTGCCGCCGAAGTGGACGAGCATGCCCCAGAAGGCGAGCACGCAGGCCACGTAGGGGATCAGCCAGCCCGCGTTTTCCACCACCTGCAGGCCGGTCATCTCGCCGACCTGGCCGTTGCCGAGGTCAACCTGCGAATACTGGCTCTGGTAGAAGGTCTCGCCGCGGTACCGCACTGGATTGTTCATCCAGATGCGGCCCTTCTGCTCGGCCTTGGTGTCTCGATCGGTGAACGTGACGTAGGAGGAATAGTCGCGGGGTGTGGCGCTGGCCGAGTAGTCGATCCGCCGCACATCGTCGAGCGTCACGCTGTAGGGTTTGTGTTCCCGCCGGAACCGCAACTGGATCCGCCACGGCTTTCCGTCGGCCTCGACCGTGTCGCACTCGTCGCCGCTACCGCCCAGGAAGATTTGCTTCTGATCATTGAGAAACTGCGTGATGAGGTGCGTCCCCAGATCACGGCCCGTGCCCTTCTCGACGAGTTGCACATAGGCCGAGGCGATGTTCGACTTCGACGAGGCGCCTCCCTCCGGGGGCGCGGCGGTCGCCAGCCAGGAAAGACCGATGCCCGCCGTGGCCGGGTTTTTCGCCACGGGGCCTACGCGAATGACGGTCGAGTTGGGGAAGTAGTTGACCACCCGGATATCAAACGGCAAACCGTCGGCCGTGATCACGTCGCCGCCAGCGCGGGCCCGCAGCAGCCGGCTGCTGATGGCCGTCACCTGGTCGTCCACGGAGCTTGAGTCGACGACCGCCAGTTCGGTCTCGTCGGTGCGATATGCCACGCTGGTCGTCTGCCCCTCAATGAGCGAGATCCGCTCCTCGATCTGCCGGTCGCCGAACACGAACTGGCCGATCATCAGCAGGCCCACGGCCACGTGGATCAATACGTTGCCGCCGCGGACGCCAAACACCATCACCAGCCCCGCGAGCAGCACGAGGGCCGCGACGCTTGACTGGATCAGCTGCCACATGATCCGCAGTCCCGGCTCGTTCAGTCGCCACGAATCGCCGCCGAAGAGCGCCAGCGCGACGACGCATCCCACGGCCGCTGCCGCAGTCCACAGACTGCCAGCCACGAGCTTGCGGCTGCTGCCCGCGGCGGCAAAAGCCAATCCGGCCGCCAGCAGCGCTCCACCCCCCTGCACCATCCGCCAGACGGTCTCGTAGTCGACGGGCGGTCGGCCTTGCAGGCCGTCGGTGCGATGGCCAGTAAGGATCACGGCGAGGGTGAGCAGGCCGCCAAGCAGCGTCACGGCCGTGCCCCAAAGCAGCCGCCCGCCGTGTGCCGCGACATGGAAGCGGGTCACCTTGGCGGCGATCAGGTTCACGAGCATCACCAGGCCGATCGCGCCGCCGCCTGGAAACGGAAACCAGCCAGTGAGGCCCGATTCACCGAAAACCGTCACGGGCAGAAAGTCGGAGAACGGGATCTTCGCGACCCAGCTGTTGAAATACTCGGCCTTGACCTCGGGAAGGTTCTTCTCGTCCTGGGCGAGCGTGCCGACAAACAGCAGGAACGTGGCCGCAAGAAACATCACGACCGTGATCTTCAGCGAACCGGCGGCCCGAAGCAGTTGCCAGGCCGTGCCGCTGGCGGTGTCGACGAGATCGGCGCCGGCTTCGAACGACAACTGTGGACGAGGTGCGCTTGCGGAGGCCATGGTCGATTCCTGTCGGAGCGGCATTCCTGCCGCAGGGCGGTTATTGCTTCCAGCGGATCGACGAAACGAAGCGAATGAAGGCGTCGCGCTCACGGCGGGCCACGGCGGCCGCGCCCTTGTACTTCACGAAGAGTGAGGTCGTTTCGTCAACGGGGATCATCGCACCAAGGATTGCCTGCCCGCTTTCCTTGGATGCTCTGGCTTCCTCATCGAGGAGCAGCACGACGCTGGCCTGAACACCGTCGACATCGACCTTCTCGGCACCGGCGCTGGCCGCGCCGGCCGCCTTTCGGATCGCCTCGGGCTCACCCGCCGCGTCGAGTTGCCCCTGCCACCGCTCGAGGTTGCTCTCGAGCGAGCCGGCCGCCGGAATGATCGTGACTTCGTTCCGGTCGCCGGGGTCGCCGATCAGGAGCGTGGCCAGCCGCATCCCGCTGCCGCCCCCGTCCTGCCAGCTCTCGGGCACGTCGTAGGTGAGTCGTGGGGCCGAGGGGGGCGCCTCCTGCGGCGCCTGAGCCACCGAGGCCGGCTCGGCCTGTTTGGGGACCGTGTAGGAGCGGATGTCGCCGGGCCGGACCTCGGCGTCGCGGTCGCAGCCCATCGACAAGAGCGCCACCGCGACGACCGTCGCCCGCCGGAATAGCGTGGGCACAGTTACTACAGGGGCGGGACGCAGGGTCACGAGGTACGTTCTCCGGTGGCGGCCGGCGGCGCAAACGGCGCTACCAGACACCGGCGGAATTCTAGCAGGAAGCCGCCCTCTGTCCGCAGGCCTTCTCTGCCGGGGCGGCGGCTGCCTTCTTCGCCAGGACGGCGGGTTACCGCCAGGCGAACGTTTCGGACAGGGCCTTCAGGAGCGGGCTGGCCAGCGGAGTGCCGCCGGGCGCGCGGACGGCCCACACGAGATCGATCATCACGAGGCTGCAGGTGAGCAGGAAGAGCGTGCAGCAGATGAGTCCGAGAATCTGCAGGAGGCTGAATGGCGGTCCGGCCGGCATGGTTTCGGTGAACGACTCATCGCCGACGAGCACCCCCGCGCTTCCGATGGAGTCGTCAAGCGACACCGAGCCGGAATCGTCGGTCACCGTGCCGAAGAAGCTCGAGTCGCCGGTGTCTTCGGTGGCGATCACGACGGAGGCGCTTTCGTCGTCTGAGACCGAGTCGCCCAGCTCGAATGCGTCACCGGCGAGTGAGCCACCAAACGCGTCCACTCCGGACGCCACCAGCGAGTCGCCCAGCACGATTCCCGAACCGCCGATATTGCCCCCCTCGAGCGACAGCCCGCTGTCGAGCGGACCCGATAAGACCGCGCCCGGCGTGGGGCCCGAAAGTCCCGGCCCGGAACCGGCCACGATCGACCCAGATCCCAGGTTCGACAGGTCGATGCCGATGTCGGAGACTGCGTTGCCACCCTGCGTTGCCGCTGGGCCGCGGGCCAGCGACCCCGCTGGGCCACGGGCCAGCGACAGTGACGACGCACCGATGATCGACTCCAGGGCGAGGTCGGCGCTTTCGAGCCCGCTTCCCGCATCATCAATCACGAGTTCGTCATCGCCACCGCGGATCATTGTGTGCACGGGCTGGGCCGACCCAGACACCGCCGAGCCGAAGATTGATTCCGTCTCTTCGATCGCCTCGCCAAGCACGACGTTTTCGTCGGCATCTGGCCCGCTGGCAGGTCCACCAATCGCTGGGGATGACAGTTCTAGTTCGAGCGAGAGATTGCCCGAAGCCGCGGGCTCGTCGTCGAGTTCCGACGCCACCCGGTCGATGTCTTCCAGCTTGAACTTGACGGTGGCGCCGTCCCGCATGGGAAACAGTTTCTTGCGGTCGATCAGCCGATTGATTTCCTCGACGGTCACGCCAAGATGGCGGGCCGCCTCTTCCAGCGAGAGAAACTTTCCAGCCATGACTGCCCCGGATCCCAGCAGGATGGTCGTCGTCCCTGCCCTTCCACTCGTCTTCGACGGAAACGCTCAAAGCATTCTACCGCCCACCGCCACGCGTGGTGCAGTCGCTTCCATCGGCAGAGCCTGCCGAGACAGGCCAGGGTCGTTCGGCGGCGGTCAGCGGAGGGCTGGCACGGCCTCCGGCGTCGGTCCCGGCCCCGCCTGAAGCATCCGTTTGAGAGCCGCGGGCCGGGGTTCCTGGGCGTTGAAATCGTCGACCATGAGGTCCCACGTGAGGTTGCGGGTGCTCCGCAGCACAAGTGCTCCGGTCGCCGTGTCGACGTGATAAACCGCAGCATGCCGGCTGCCCGGATCGACCACCAGCAGCAGCCGTCGGGAATCGTCGAGCGGGGAATCCGAGACCCAGAGGGCGCCCGCCTCGTCCAGGGGCCGCACGGCGCGTTGGGCGGCGATTTCCCGCACGTCGACGAGGGCGAGACCGGCCACAGCGAGACAGCAGCAGCCAGCCCAGGGCAGCCAGCGGCGACCATGGCTGCCATGGCGGAGCGTTGGCGGGCGGTCTTCGTGGTAGGGCCGGAGGGGCACGCGGTTGCAGTCTGGATTCATGGGGCTTCTCCAAGCGGCCGCGCCCGGGGATGGCCCAGCCAACGGGACACTAGGGGAGACCGGGGGTCGCGGCAAGGCTGAATGCGGTGGCCGAGACGGCTGCGGAGGATTGCCCGGGCCTCCTGTCTTGCACGGCTTGTCGGTCGCGGTCCAGGTTTCGCGGGGAGGAGATGTTTCGGTTCAATAGCCTGCGCAGAACATGACGATGAAAGGGGTCGTCGGGGCGCGCCGCCCTCCGACCGTAGCCAGCGTCCATCCGTTCGGGAGGCACCACCGGTGTCGTATCTCAACCGTTTCTCCGCCCTGCTTCTCCGGTCTCCCCTGCTCTGGGGCGGATCGCTGTCGTTCGCGTTTTTCGCCCTGATCCACGGGGGTGTTATCACCAATGCGAGCGTGATCCGATATCTGGCCGGCCATTGGGTGGAGTACGTCGAGACCGTGCTGTTTTGCGTGGGGCTCGCCTTTCTGGGTCTGCACCTCGGGAGCCTCGTGCGGCAGCGGCGGACCGTCGACACGCCGCTCCTCGAACCGGCGGCCGAGGGGGGCGTTGATCCTGCGGACGCGGCGACGCTGGCCGCCGCGCTGCCAGAGAACGTGCCGGGATATCTGGTGCGAAGGCTCCGCGAGGCGATCGACCTCGTCGTCCGCACAGGCTCCGCTGACGACATGGAGAACCACCTCAAATATCTCTCCGATCTTGATGCCGCCCGGGCATCGCAGAGCTATGGCCTCGTGCGGTTCGTGATCTGGGCGATTCCGATCATGGGCTTCCTGGGGACCGTGATCGGGATCACCGAAGCCATCGCGTGCCTTTCGCCGACGCAGCTCGACAACATCTCCGGCGTCGTGTCCGGCCTCGGGACGGCATTTGACACGACGGCGACCGCGCTTGCCCTCTCGATGGTGCTCATGTTCCTCCAGTTCGTCATCGATCGCTACGAGCAGCAACTGCTTGCGAAGGTCGACGACGCGGCCTGGGCGACACTGGCTGGAAGGTTTCAGTCGCTGGGTGGAGGCGACGGCACGGCGCTGGCCGTGACCCGTCTCGGCGAAACGCTCAGCCGTGGATCGGCACGACTCCTGGAAGCGCAGGAGCAGGCCTGGTCATCGCTCGAGCGAACCGCCACCAGCGGGGTGCGGCAACTGCTCGACGAGAGCGGCGGCACGATCAAGACGGCGCTCGCCGCGGCGCTCGATGAAAGCCTCTCACGCTGGTCGGAGTCGTTTGCTCGCACGCAAGACGAACTCTCTGCGCGGCGTGACGATCGTTGGACGGAAGCCGCGGCCGCCCTGGCGTCTGCCGTTCGCGGCCTCGAGGCCCGTCACGAGTCGATCGAGCGGCAGACCGTGGCGCTCGAGGGCGTGGTGGCGGCGACCCGCGACATTGCGTCGCTCGAGCGGACGCTCGATGCCAATCTTTCCACGCTCACTGCCACGGGTAGGTTTGAGGAGACGCTCACGTCTCTAGCCGCCGCCGTGCAGCTGCTCGCCGTCCGTGCCGCCGATCAGCGGCGCGGCGATGCCGACGCCATCCGCCGCACCGGAAAGGCTGCATGACTCGCGCTCGCGGCCAATCGGGCCCCACGATCTCCCTGTTTCCGTTTCTCGCCGTGCTGCTCTGCACGATGGGGTCGCTCCTCGTCGTGCTGGTCATCTTCAGCCGCTCCGCGAAACAGGCCGGTCAGGCCGCTGCGGAGGAGGCCCGCACGCGGGCGGTGCGGGCGCAGGAGGCCGAGCGGGGAGAACTCGAACTCGCCCGCGAGGAGCTGGGCTGGCGGGTTCAGCAACTCCGCGAGGTGCGCGACCGCACCGCCGACGCACTCGCCAAGGCGCGGATGCAACTGGCCGGCACTGAAGATGACGCGCGGAAGCTGGCCGACGAACTCGATGCCCTCGGCCATGCTGCGGAGGCGCTGGAAAAGGGATCGGGCGACGAGGCCGCCCAGGAGGCGATCCTCGATCTCGAGCGGCGACTCGCCGACGCGAAGAAGGCCCTCGACGAGGCGAAAGACGGGCTGGCGGCGAAGCCTCCGGCCTACGCGGTGGTGCCGTATGAGGGGAAAAACGCCACGCACCGGCGGCCGCTCTACATCGAATGCTGCATCGACGGCGTGTTTTTGCAGCCCGAAGGGATCAGGCTCGGGCCGGCCGACTTCGAAGGCCCGCCCGGCCCCGGCAATCCGCTGGCCAGCGCCCTCCGGGCCGCTCGCGAGCACATCGCGCGTTCACCGGGCGAGTCTGGTGATCCCCGCGTCCAGCCCTATCCACTCCTGCTTGTGCGGCCGAGCGGCGTGATGGCCTATTACGCCGCCCGCGAGTCGATCCAGTCGTGGGGCAGCGAGTTTGGCTACCAGTTCATTGATGAGGAGTGGACGCTCAGCTATCCACCACGTGATCCTGTGATGGCCGACGCCGAGACGCGAGCCATCGAGGAGGCGCGGCGTCGGCTCGAGTGGCTCGCGCAGGTGCGGCCCGTAAAGCAATCGAAGCCGGCGACGCAGTATCGCGCGGCCACGACCCGCGGCGGCGTGGTATCCAACAGCGGGCCGAGCGTGCTCGGCGACCAGTCGCGATTTGATTGGACGGAGGAGCGGGCCGGCGGTGGCGGCGCTGGATCGCCGGGCCGGGGCTTCAACGCCTCGGGCACGGGATCAGCAAATGGCGACGGTGTGGGAGGCGACGCCATCCTCGGGAATCGTGGAACAGGTCAACAGCGTGGACAGGCGACGGGTGCCGTGGGAGGCGGAGCCGGGGGCGGCAGCCCCGCAGCGGGTGAGTATGCCGCCGTGGGCAGCCGGTATGCCGGGCCGTCGAAGTTTTACTCAGGCAGCGGGTCTGACGGCGCCGGCGTTGCCGACGGCACTGCCGCAGGTGCTGGGACTGGCGCCGGCGCCGGCGCTGGAGATGGTGCTGGCACTGGTGACGGTGCTGGCGCGGCCGCGGCCGGTTCCTCGACGGAGGGCGGCCCAGGAAAGTCTGGTGGCCAGGGCGACGGCGGCCAAGGGCAAGGCAGCCAAAGCGAAGCCGGATCGGCTGGCGGTGCGACGGGTGCGACGGCGGCGTCCGGCGGAGCAGGCAGCGCAGGGGGTGGTAGTGGCCCGGCGATGCCTGGCCTGCACCAGCCGGGTGGAGCCGCGTCGGCAGGCGGCATGTCGGGCGCGTCGGCCGGCGCGTCGCTCGCCGGCAAGCGGGGCAGCAACTGGGCGAGTCTCGCCACGCAAGACAATCCGGTGCCGCTCACGCGGCCCATCAGGCTTGAGTGTGCAGGCAGCGAGTTTCGGATTCTCGGCGAGGGCGGCCGCGTGGAGTCGCGGATCCCGATCGGCACCAATACCGTCGACTCGATCGATCCGCTTGTCCGCGAGGTTCATGCCGCAGTGGGCCGCTGGGGACTCGCCGGCGAGAGAATGTATTGGAAGCCAGAGCTCGTCCTCGTGGCCACTCCAGATGGCGTTGGGCGTCGGGATGATCTTGAGCGGTTGCTCGCCGACAGCGGCATCGACACGCGGCGGAGCGAGGCCCGTGAGAAGGTCCGATACCTGCCGCCGGTGCAACGCACGGGCGGGGTTTTCCCCAGACGGTAGACGGAGAGCGTCAGATGGCACGGCCGAAGCATGTCGAAGACCTGGCCGCCGGGCAGGACTCGTTTCTCGACGTCATCACCAACATCGTGGGCATTCTGATCATCCTCGTGATGGTCGTCGGCGCCCGGGTGCACAAGATTTCGCTCGACGCGGTGCACGAGACGGTGCCCGATGCCAACGCGGCGCTCGACGCCGAAATCGGGGGCCTCGAAAGCACACTCTCCTCCGCCGAAAACGAAATCGAGGAACTCCAGGCCCAGGGCCGGATGGTGGCGGCCGCGGCCGAAATGGCCGCCGACGCTCGGCTGCAACTGGCCACCGCCGTGTCGGCCGCCACGATCGAGATCGAGCAACGTAAGCAGGCCGTCGATTCAGCGCGGGTGGCGTTTGCGGAGCGGGCGTCCAAACGTCGCGAACTGGAGGTAGCGATTCAGAAATGTACCCTCGAGGCCGAGGCGATCGGCCACCAAAAGGCGACGACCGCCGAAGTGCTCGCGTATCCGACGCCGATCGGCCGCACCGTCAACGGCGAGGAACTGCACTTCCAGCTCGCGGGTGAGCGGATCGCCTACATCCCGCTCGAGGAACTCTTCGAACTCGCCAAGCGCAACACGCAGCGGCATGCCAGTTCGATCACCGAGATGGCGTCACGGATCGAGACAGTCGGCCCCGTGAAAGGCTTCGCGCTTGACTACGTGATCGAGGCGAAGGTTGACCAGGCCCGTGGGCAGGTGCTGATCCGGTCGCGGGAATGGGTCGTGCGGCCCGCCGATCCGGTGGTGGGCGAGCCGGTTGCCGAGGCGCTCGCTCCCAGATCGCGATTCCGCGGCGTGCTCGGTGGCGTGAAGCCAGATACCACGGTCACGCTCTGGTGCTATCCCGACAGCTTCGCGGCCTACCGGCAGGTTCGCGAGGAGCTCCATCGGCTGGGCGTTCCGACCGCAGGCCGGCCGCTACCCGACGGCGCCCCGATCGGCGGTTCGACTGAGGGCAGCAAGTCGGTCGTGCAGTAGGGCTCAGGCCATTGCGTCGCAGATGCCGGCCGCCGCCCGCTGGTGCTGACCCGGCGGTGGGCCGCCCCGAGCCCCGTCGCCGGACGTTTGCTGCGGGCATCCTGCCCTTCGCTCACTCGATGCCGGCTGCGCTCTCGGCATCCATGCCTGCGCCGGACGCCAACGCCGGCTCCTGGGGCCCGGGGCACCCCACCGCCTCCGCTGTTTTATCGAATCACTCGTACGCATCCTTGCGATGGCGAATGACGCGAATCTCGACAACGGATAGCGTGTCGTCGATGGCATAGATAATCCGGTAATCGCCGACTCGTACCCGCCACAAATCGTCAGCGCCTCGCAGCTTCTTGCAACCAGAGTCGTCCGATCCGCACATCATGCACGGCGACGCCCCTTTTTCAGGCGACCGGACTTCTCGAGTCGGGCGCGGACGGTCGCCCAACTGTGGCTCGGTTCGCACTCGCGGGATCTGGCCGTAGCGACGTCCAGAATGTCTTCCCAAAGGCCGCGTTCTTGGCGCAGATCAATCATGACCAATGCTCCGGAGAGTACGACCCGACCAACCGCCATCTCAGATGATACTGGATACCTGTTTACGTCGCACGGTGGCGCGGGGAGCCGGGCACCATGGCAACAGTGCATCCTCTTTCTTCTCTGGCTGACGTCGATCATCGGACGATCGAAGGGATGGCGACGTGGCTGACGGCCGGCTGGCCCGTCGATGAAGAAGGGGAAAACGATGCCTGGCACCGAATCGAGCGCAAGAGTTGCTATAGGCTGACGTCACATCAAAACACAGAGGGGAGCAGGCCCGTGATGGTGACCTACTCCCCTCTCGTTGAAGTCGTGGTTCATAGCGAGCGATCAGGCCGCAGTCCGTTTGCGACGCTGATATATCGCGTAGCCGCCGCCCCGGACCCCACGAGACGAGCCGGCAGCACCCGTGAGGTCGTTCCACTCGAAGACGTTTCCACGCATGTCAAAGGCACCATCAGAACTCGCCCCGCCGTTGGTACCCACCGTCGTCACGTTGCCGGTCTGGCCGTTAGATTTGGCGTTTGTGCTGCGGAGTTTCGTTCGGGCGTTCTCACGACGTGCTTGGGTGTTACACGGTTCCGAAGGAATACAAGTTAGGCACCACAAATGAATCGGGCCGTTCGTGCCGCTGCCGAAGCTGGAGCTTTAGCATTTGCGTTTGCAGCACTGGCGGTTGCCATGCTCTACATCGCATGTGCAGTTGGTGGCGTTGGTGGCGTTGGTGCGATTGCGGCTGCGCTAGGCTCCCTTGCGGGTGTCACTGTTTTCCTTGCAGTCTTGGCTTCGGTGACTAGTCGTTTCCCAGGCAAGAACCCGGTATTGGGCCCGCGACGCGGAGCAGCCATTGGTGTTCTCGCAGTTGTGGTCGTCGTTTCAGTGCATGCCGCATTCACATTTGGATCGGGATGTCTTCTTTACAGCCTCATCTTGCAAGTGGTCTACGCATGCTTGCTTGGCGGCGGCCCAGTTGCCGCTGTCGGCGATCTTTTCGGGTGCTCGATTGAGCGAAGGTATTTCGGCGTGCGTGGCACCTAATCAATCGCTCAAGCACACAAATCAGTCGCCTCGCGATTGATGCTGCCGCTTAGCTCAGGCGTTAGGCGGCTGACGCACAATGCCCAGCACGTGAGCAGTGAACAGCCGAAGGATAGCCCGGCCAATGGCACTTCCGCCTCCGTTTTCCGTCCGGTGAGCCCTGGCTGGTCGCTGACTTGTGCCAGCCGGGCCGGTTGCCAGCTGGGCCGGCTCTTGCCGGCGGCCGTCGCATGGATGGGCCCCGGTTCGGTAATGAACGCGATCAGCCGGATGTCGCCGCCACAGTTCGGACACGCAAGTGGAAACTCCTCCCCGACCCGGGCCAAGAGCTTCGCCCAGGCTTTTGCGGGACGTGTCGTAAGAGCGGGGCTTTTGCTTCGCGTCGCAACAGCCTCCGGTGCCGGTGTTTGCGCGGCTGTGGGATCAGATCGGCGAGCCTGTTTAAGAACTCAAACGGCAAGAGTTCGACGACGCCGTTGGCCCCAGGCCGAGTGGACTTTCGGGCGCGGCCCGGGCAGACCCAGTTGGCGACTTTGTGTCGCGGGAGAACGTAGCGGACGCGGGTGATGCGGCCGTCTGGGCCGCGGATCACGGAGAGCCGTTCCAGCGCGAAGGGGGGCCGGAAACAGTGGCCCCCTCCCCAAATCCCGAGCCAGTTCTTGTGAGAGAGTCCTCGTGCCCTTGGTGGGGTTTGAAAGGGTTCTCAGATGAAGAAGCGACACAGTGCAGAGCAGATCATTGGCTTTCTTCGGCAGGCTGACGTTGACCTTGGGAAGGGCATGAACGTTCCGGATGTCTGCCGCCGGCTGGGTATCAGCCAGCAGACTTACTACCGGTGGCGGACGAAGTTTGGCGGTATGGATTTAAAGATGGTGAAGCAGCTTCAAGAGATCCAGAAAGAGAACTCGAGGCTGAAGAGACTGGTTGCGGACCAGGCCCTGGACATGCTGATCCTCAAGGAGGCCGCCCGCCCAAACTGACTTGCCCCGAGCGTCGCCGTCGGACGGTGGAATCTGTCCGGCGAACCTTGGGGCAGGAGCAGTTCTCGGAAAGAAGGTCAGCAACGAGTTTCGGGGCAACGCCCGGAATCATTGCCCGCACGATTGGTGGAAGCTTGTCGTACACGACGAATCGCTCCCGCAGGACCGGCGGCTCATGAATTCCGCCACGCATCATCCCCTTCAGGAGTATCCCAATCCGCCGCCCAGGCTGACTCCACGAGCGGCAGCGGGGCATGCACGTCCTCGCTGCCATCACTGCCGGCACCGCGTGCCCGTAGGAGCCGCAGAAAAGCGAGCACCTCCCGCTGCACACTCTCCGGCGCGTGCTCGAGTTCCTCGATCAGGGATTGAGTGATGGATGATATTCTACGAAGGGTAGGTCGGCCAATGGCACTTCGGCAAGCGTTGGCCGAGCGAGGCGGATCATGGGGAGCAACAGCCGGGACCGATCGGGCTGGATGCGGCCCGATCGTGGAGGTGCTGAGGAGCTTCCTGTCCACGCTCAAGGCCGACTTTTTCTCGTTGACGCAGACCGGTCTTGAAACCGCTCTTCTCGCGGGCCGTCGACACCGTGGCATGGGATCCCGTCACAGGCTGTGGATGTCGAGCAGCTCGGCGGGCCACGGGCGGGAGAGACGGGCGGAGGCTCGAGCGGTTCGCCGAGGTGTGTCAGGATCTTCCGAATCGGCCCCGGATCGGTGATGAATGCGATGAGCCGGATGTCGCCACCACACCCCGGGCCTGAGCTTGTGATTCGGGGCAAACACCCCCGTGGTAGCGATGCCGGTGCTTTCGCGGCGGCACGAGATTGGCGAGCCGGTTGCCGAGGCGCTCGCTCCCAGGTCGCGATTCCGCGGCGTGTTCCGCGGCGTGTTCCGCGGCGTGTTCCGCGGCGTG
>JBBDNW010000215.1:0-2353 GCA_040877375.1 Pirellulales bacterium
CGAGTGCCTGGGTGAGAAACACGGCCGTGCGCCGCACCGGTGCCGCCAGCAGCATTTCCATCGTGCCTCGCTCCAGTTGCCCCGACACCGCGTCGCTGCCACGCGTAATGCCCCATACCGTGGCCGCGAGCACGACGACCGGATCCACAAAGGCCAGCGCCACGCGGCCCGCGTAGGTCGCCACCTCCGAGAAGGGCACGCCGGAGAGTTTCTGCCAGTCTTCCGGGATCACCTGCAGGAGTACATTTTGAAACGCCGGCATCGGGATCTGCGCGGAGAGCCAGAGATAGAGCCACGGAAACGCCGACCAGAGTGCGGCGAACGAGAGCAGGAGCACCCGCTGGTCGCCCCAGGTCTTCCGCCACACGGCGCGATTCCAGATCCCACCCATGGTGTGTTCTTTTCTATTCATGTCGCGCGGTGAAACCGATCGTAGACCGCCTGCAGCCCGACCGGCTCGACGCGGACCTCCGCAAGCGGCAGCGTGGAGAGCCAGCCGAGCAGCGGCGCGAGCGGCTCGTCGGTCTGCATCACCACACGATCATCGGCCACCATCGTCGCCGTGAGCCGGCCCGCAAACTCCGTCGGCACACCGGGAAACCGTCCCTGGAGGTGCGCAAGGATCCGGTGCCCGCGGCGCAGTGCCTCGATCGACTGCTCGTGCACCACGCGGCCGGCCCGCATGATCACGACGTGGCCGCAGGTCTCCTCCACCTCCGAGAGCACATGCGACGAGAAGATCACCGTCTTGCCGGCGGTGCGGGCCTCGCGAACGAGGTCGAGCACTACCGACCGCGCGGTGGGATCGAGGTTGGCGGTGGGCTCGTCGAGGATCACCAGCGGCACGTCGGTGGCGAGCACAACGGCCAGCGCCAGTTTCTGCCGCATGCCCGTGCTCATCCGCGCCACCTGCCGCGAGCAGTCGAGGCTCAGCCGGTCGGCGACTGCGGTGGCTGTCTCGCGGCGGCACTCCCGCCGCAGGCCCGAGAAAAAATCGAGCACGGCATGGCCGTTCATACGGCGAAAGAGCCGGGCCTCGCCCGGTAGGTAGGCGGTGCGGGTGCGGACTTCGAGCGACTGCGTGGCGCAGTCGAAGCCCGCGACGGTGGCCGTGCCCGCTGTGGGCCCGAGGTAGCCGAGCAAGAGCCGCAGGAGCGTGGTCTTGCCCGCGCCATTGGGGCCGAGCAACCCGAAGACCTCACCCTCGCGAACCTCGAGGGTGCAGCCGTCGAGCGCGGCAAAGGAGCCATAGCGTTTTGTGAGCCCCGCGGTGCAGACAAGCATGGGTGCCATGAGTGCGGCGACGTCTCGAAGACGGGGGGCTCGGGGTGGAGGGAGGCGGCAGACGGATCAGGCCCGCCACTGCCGCCAGAAATAATAGCCGGCTAGCCCGAAGCCGATGATGGCCACGATCTTTCGCATCACCGTGGATGGCAGGCGGCGGGCGAGATGCGAGGCCCCGAGGCTGCCGATCATCCCTGCCACCGCCATCACGCTGACATGAGGCCAGGAGACATCGTGGCTGCCGGCCAACGATCCAGCCGCAAACACCGCCGTCGCGACACCGTTGACGACCGTCCCGAGCGAGTTTTTCACGGCGTTGAGCCGATGGATGTCGCCGAGGCCGAGCACCGAGAGCACGGCCAGCATGAGGATCCCGATGCCGGCGCCGAAGTAGCCGCCATAGACGCCGACGAGCAACTGCAGGCCGCAGGCGAGGGCGAGGCGGGCGACGGGCGTGTGGGCCGTTGGGGACGGCTGCGTGGTGGCGTCGTCGCCCTGAGCCCAGCGGGCCACCCGTGGCTGGAGGGAGAAGAGGACGGCCGCCAGAAGAATCAGCCAGGGCACGAGGCGGTCGAACCACTCCGGCGGGAGCTTGAGCACGAGGAGCGTGCCGACTACGGCGCCGATACCGCTGGGCACGACGAGCCAGCGGGCCCACGGCGGCAGGCCTGCGCGGTTGCCACGGTAGGCCCAGGCCGCGACCACCGATGCGGGCCAGAGGCCGATCGTGCTCGTGGCATTCGCCGTCACGAGCTGCGTCGGGTCGGCGGGCAGGATCGCCCCGAGCACGGGAAACGTGAGGATCGTGCCGCCACCGGCGACGGCGTTGACCGCACCGGCAAGAAACGAGGCCACGGCGAGCGCCGCAAAACCGGCCTCAGACGAAAGATTCATGCGACAGTTGTGACACGCCGGGGGGGGGGGGGGGGGCCCCCCCCCCCCCCGCCAAGAAGCCCCAATCGCGAGCGCGGGGAATACGGGTGGCCGGCCCATCCGGGGCCGCATGGCCGATACGGTTGCGATCCGTATTCCCATCGCTTGCGCTCCGGGCTTTTCGGGAGCGGCGGGG
>JBBDNW010000216.1:0-12955 GCA_040877375.1 Pirellulales bacterium
CTCGAGCGTTCGCCGACCCCCGTGCCTCCCGTCAGGAAGCCCCAAGCGCACGCTTGGGGAATCCGGGTAGCACCGCGCCCCGCGGCCTGCCAAAACTTGCGTGCGTCACCCAGTCTTATCGAGCCCGCCCTCGTTGAGTTGGTGGAGCTTGTTGTAGAGCGTCTTCAGGCTGATGCCGAGCTCCTCGGCGGTGCGGGCCTTATTGCCCTTGTTCCGCTCAACTCCTTCGAGGATCGCCCGCATCTCGAGTTCCCGCAGGCTCTCGGGCCGCGGGGGGCCGGCGGGCGCAAGGGGTGAAGACACTGGGCCAGTTGCCGTCAGCGACACTTGCGGCGGCGAAACACTCGCTGCCACGGGCTCGGTCGCCGGCCGCAGCGTGCCAAACCGAGCCGGCAGATGGGCCACCACGAGTGGCAGTTCGTCGCAGAGCACGAGCGCGTGCTCGACCACGTTGGCCAGTTCGCGGATGTTACCCGGCCAGTGATGGGCGGCGAGCGCCGTCAAGGCCTCGGCGTCGGCCACGACCGCACCAACAGGTGTATGGAGCCGAGACTTCCGCACGAAGTGCTCGACGAGCACGGGGATGTCGTCACGTCGATCTCGCAGTGGCGGAATGGCAATCTCGAAGGTGTTGATCCGAAAGAGGAGATCCTCGCGGAAGTCGCCAGTCTTCACCATGTCCTCGAGCGACCGGTGGGTGGCGCAGACCACGCGGACGTCGACCATGATCGGGTGATTGTCGCCCACGCGGCGGATCTCCCCACTCTCGAGCGCCCGGAGGAGCCGCGACTGCAGCGACTTGGGCAGTTCGCCGATCTCATCGAGAAACAGCGTGCCGCCATCGGCCACCTCGAAGAGACCGGCACGGTGCTCGTCGGCGCCGGTGAAAGCTCCCTTACGGTGTCCGAAGAGTTCACTCTCCACGAGATGTTCCGGGAGCGCGCCACAGTTGACCGCCACGAGCGGGCCGACGGCCCTGCCGCTCCCCTCATGGATCGCGCGGGCCACCAGCTCCTTACCCGTTCCTGTCTCCCCGCGGATGAGCACGGCAGCCTCGCTCGCCGCCACGCGGGAGATGAGCCTCCGCACCTGGTCGAGCGCTGGCGAAGCGCCCACGAGTTGCGTGCTCCCCTCGGCCCGACGCACCCGCCGCTCGAGGGCCCGGAGCCGGAGGTTGAGCTCACGCTTCTTCCGCACCCGCTCCAGCACCGCCTGGATATCGGCGAGCTTGCAGGGCTTCGTCAGGTAGTCAAACACCCCCTGACGCACCGCCGTCACGGCGCTTTCGACCGATGACTTACCCGTGATGATCACAGTCTCCGTGTCGGGGGAGGTCTCTCGGACCCTCGCGATCAAGTCGAGGCCGCCCACCCCCGGCATGTCGAGGTCGGCGATCACGCAGTCGTAGGAGGTGCGGTCGAGCGCGGCCAGCGCCGTGCGGCCGTCGGGGCAAACGGTGGCCTCGTGCCCCAGCCGTGGCAGTTCGATTCGCATCAGCTCCTGGAGCGAGGTCTCGTCGTCGGCGAACAGGACGCGCATCGGTCGTGCGGGAGGCTTCAAAGTGTGTTCCTCATGGGGATTCATCGATGCATGGTTCAGGCGGCGCGACCCGGGACGGGCTCCCCGCACGCCTCGGTGCCGACCTGTGCCAGCGGCAGCACCAGGCGGAAGGTGGCGCCCTTGCCGGGCCCCTCGCTGGCGGCCTGGATGCGGCCGCCATGGTCGGTGACGATCCGGTGGGCGATCGACAGTCCGAGACCGGTTCCATGGCCCGCCTTCCGCCGAGTGAAAAACGGCTCGAACAAGTGCTCGAGCACTTCCTCTGTCATCCCACAGCCGTCGTCGGTAATCGTGAGCACCGCCTCGCCACCGCTCCGCTTCGCCGCCACGCGGACCCGTCCCGTCTCCTCAATCGAGTCGAGCCCGTTGACCAGGAGATTGAGCACGACCTGCTTGATCTCCTGCGGATTGACCATCACGAGCACGTCTTGTCCCTCCTCGATTTCGATCGTGCGGCCGGCGAACCGGCCCACGTGCCGCAACATCTCGGCCACGTCGGCCACGAGGCCGACAAGCGCCGTCGCCTGCCGGCGCACTTCGCCGAGCCGTGAGAAGTCGAGGAGCTTCTCCGTGATCCCTTTGCACCGGAAGGCCTCGCTCTGGATGAGCGCGAGGTAGCGGCGGGCCACCTGTGCATCGGCCTCGCCCAACGCCAGCGAGTTGATGCGGCTCTCCAGCGATTCGGCACACATCGCGATCGAGGCGAGCGGATTGTTGATTTCATGGGCCACGCCGGCGGCCAGAAAGCCAACGCTCGCCAACTGCTCGCTGCGGATCACCTCACGGGTCCGCTCCTGCACCTGCCGGTCGAGATCGTCACGGGTCTCCTGAAACCGTTCCGTCATGTCGTTGAATGCGTCGGCAAGTTCGGCCATCTCGTCATGCGTGTCGAGCTGGATACGGTAGGCGAAATCACCGGCAGCGACGCGGCGTGAGCCGTGGCCGAGAAGCCGAAGCGGGCGGAACACCCAGCGGTAGGTGAGCACGCCGATCGCGGCCAGCAGGGCCGCAGCTGCGAGCGCGGCGGTCCAGGTCGTGACGATCAGTGAGCGGTAGCGGGTCCGCACCTCACTCGAGAGGTCATGAAGGCGTTGCTGGAGAAATGATGGTAACTCGGCCGTCAGCGCGGCG
Source organism: Pirellulales bacterium (assembly GCA_040877375.1). Classification (GTDB taxonomy): domain Bacteria; phylum Planctomycetota; class Planctomycetia; order Pirellulales; family UBA1268; genus QWPN01. The sequence continues at coordinate 2,692 of JBBDNW010000216.1, forward strand.
AGCGAGTCGAGGTGCGGGGCGGCGGCGAGCAGCATGCCGCGGCGGGCGGACGGCGCGGCAGCCTCCCCCTTGTCGACCCGATGCTCTCGGGCAATGCCGTCGATTGTCGCGAGGCAGTCGGCGATCCGCTGCGCCGTCTCGGCCTCGCAGGTGCGATCCGCGAGCGGCACATCGTCGAGTTCGAAGGCCGCGAGTTGCTGCCGGTAGGCCTCGAGCGCCGCGGCCGCCGCCCGGAGCACAGAATCGAAGACGTCGTCTTCCTTCTCGTCGGCCAAGGCCCGGGCGTGGGCGACCCGGAGGATACCCACACACTCGCCGAGTTCGCTCGCCAGCGGTAGTTCCGCCACGCGGCAGGAGAGCGAGCGGACGAGCCGGCGGTAGGAGTAGATGCCGAGAAAGCTGCTCGCCGAAAGCACGGCCACCATCACGCCCACGAGCAGGGCACCGAGGAGCAGCTTTTCGCGGATCGCTCGTTGCCGTGGCATGTCCGACCTCCCTGTCGGCGGTGGGTCCCCGCCTGTGTCACCCTGCGCGGGCTGGGGAGAGTAGCAAAGCCGATCTCCTCGATAAAGGCGGAAATCCTGGGGCAACACTGCGATACCGCGTCAGGAAGCGTGCCCGCGTCAGCGGTAGGGCTGCAAGGGGGAAGACGTCCACCACTTCGTCCCGCTCTGAACTACACGAGTCCCCACCGCTTTCGCAGAAACCACTCACCACACAAGCAGGCGGCCATGAGGAGGAACATGGGCGAAGTATCCCACGGCGAGAACGACCACTGTTCGGTCGACTCGAAGGTGGGCGGACGGGCGGCGATCTCCTCGAAGATCGCCGGCAGCTCCTCCGGCAGCCGTACGCCGCCACTGGTCACCTCAGCGATCTGCCGCATCAGCAGCGGATTGGCCCGTGGGTTGGCGAGTTCCAGATCCTGACGAAACACGGTGAACCGGGCCGACCGCTCCCGCGGCGTGGCGTCACCGGGCCGCGTGGCCCTGACGACGAGCTTCCAGTCTCCCGGCTCGGCGCACTCGGCGACGGTGCCCGAGAAGGTATCGCCCTGTCGGCCGACGCGAACCGGCCGCTTCTGGCCGTCGGGGCCGATCACCACCGCATCGAGCGCGACACCGGGCTGGGCCGTGCCGTCGGGCTTTGTGAGGCCGGCGTCGAAGGGCAAGGGCGTGCCCGGCGAAATCCGCCGCTGGGCGAGCCGCACCCAGAGCGTGTCCTGCTCGGCGTCATCCTGCCGTGTGAGCCAGAGCACGAACTGCCGCCAGAAACGGCGATGCTGCTCGACGGCCCCTTGCATCGCCCACCGCCAGGTGGAGTCGGCGGCGAAGGCGAGCACGCGGCCCTCGCCGTACTCACGGCCCACGAGCAGCGGCTTGCCGTCCGGCGTCGCGGCGAGGGTCTTCGTTGTCGGTAGGAGCCGGCCGATGAGGTTCGCTCCGTCGAGCGGAGGCAGCGCCCGCCAGACGGCAGCGGTGTCGTCGTCGGTCTTGCCAAGCCGAAGGATCGAGATGTTGCCGAATCGCTGATCGGGCACCATCCGCATCGCCCCCTCCATGTGCAGCCCCTTGCGGACCGGCTCATCAAACGGCTGCCGAGCGAGGCGGTCGGCCTCGAAGGGCATCGCCGGTCCGAGCGCAGAACCGGCCCAGCCTCCCGCTTCGAAGGCGTGAAACCCACCGAGCAGCCCCAGGCCGGCGCCGGCGTTCACCTTTCCGAGGATCGTCTTCAGGTCGTCGGCCCGTATCGCCGACGAGTCGAGATCGCCGATCAGAAACGCGTCGTAGTCGCCGGTGAGTCGCCGAGAGATGTCGACCGGCCAGCGGTTGCGGCGGCTGGAATCGATCCAGTCGAAGTCCACCTGCATGTCGGGGCTGGCTGCGAGCATCCGCCGCAGAAACCGCTGCTCTACCCGCAGCTCGCCCTCCAGGTAGAGCACGCGGAGTCCGCCATCGATCACATCGACAAAGGTCGAGAGTTCATTGTTGGCGAGGATCACCTCCCCTTCCTGAGGTTCGACCTTGAGCGTCAGCTTCCGCTCGCCGATGACCTTGGGCGTCCACGCGAGCCGCACCGCCTCCTCGACCGCTTCGCCCGCGACCTGCACGATCGTCCGCGCAACCTCCTCCATCACACCCGACTCGTTCTCCGCGAGGAGCACGACGGCAGCCTGCCGGCCCGCCAGCCCGTCGAGCCTGACACGACCCGCCACTTCGAGCGCATTCTTCACGTAGACGGTCTCGGCAACCGCGAGGTTGACGACCGCAGCGTCTCGACCCTGGCCGCCGCCACGCTGCTGGCCGAAGGTCACGCTCCAGAGCGGGACGCCCGTATCGGCGATCTTCCGAGCCGCCGACTGCGGCGGGAGGTCGCGCGGGGCGTAGGCATGCTGTGCCCCGTCGCTGAGTACGACCATGCCGGCGATCGTCCGGCCTGCCGTTGACCGCAGGCCATCGTCGATCGCAGCGCCGATCGCCGTCTCGTCGGCAGCCGGATCATCCGCCCAGGCCCCGAGCGGAAAGGGGTCGGCGCCGATTGGGGCGACGGGATGCAGTTCGCGGTCGAACCGCCAAACGGCGATCTCGAAATCACCTGCCGACGCGAGCGCCTCGGCCGCGGGCCGCGCGGCGGCAAGCGCATCGGCCATCTCCTGCCACCTCGTCCGGCCGCCGGGCCCGTCGGCCACCGTCATACTCTCCGACGCATCGGCGAGCACGATCACGGTGCCCTGCTGACGGGCGTTTTGGGTGGCCACGAACGTCGGCCGTAACATGCAGGCCACGAGCGCCAGAAACGCGGCGAGCCGTAGCAGCGAGAGCACGAGCCGGCCGGTCGGCGACACACGCGAACGGTCGGGCGGCACGGCCAGGAGAACCGCCAGCAGGGCCAGCGCCACCACCACCACGAAGGCCCACGACCACACGGGGTCGAAGTGCAGCGACACTTCCTGGAGCGACCGCGACGGAGTCATCCTTGCACCTGCGGCACGGAAGGCACCGGCGGCGGGCCCGACCGCGGCGGCACGGGGGGTGGAAGCGGTGACGACGCGTGACCGACGGGCGGCACCGGCGGGGGTACGACTCGATCGGCGGGCGCGGCCTCCTCCGCAAACGTCGCGGCGGCCCCCTGCCCCGCATCGACACCCTCGCGGGGAGCATAGAAGCGGTTGGCGACGATCCAATCGGCTGCCATCGCCAGCGCCACGAGCACGATTACCCACGGGAAGAGTTCCGAACCGATCCGTTCGATGTTCACGTCGCGGACCAGCTCGTCCTCCGTTCGTGCGAGCCGGCAGCCCGGCCCGAGCACGGCCGCAAGATCTGCGGCGGGCACGCGACTGAAATCGGTGGCGGAAGGGGCGAGGTTGACGCTGAAGCCCTTGGCCACACCCCCCACCTCGCCGCCAGCCCGGACGACGTAGTTGCCCGGCACCTGCGTGGCGGTGACGGTGATCGTGCCCCGCTTCTGGTCGACCGCCGCAGGAAAGTCGTCGCCGGCCGGCGTGCTCACGACCGCGGCCGGCACGTCTCGCCGATCAAGGTGCAGGACGGCCGCGGAGCCGGCGAGCACGTTGCGGTCCTCCGACGTGTCGATGGCGTGCAGGAGCGTCTCGGTGGCGAGAATCAGGAAGGGCCAGGGCTCGAAGCCGGTGGCGAGCGTGTTCCAAGCGTCGGGATCGGTCCCGGCCTGCGAGACGGGGGTCGTGACGAGCACGACGGTGCCGCCACCCAAGCGGTGCTCGACCACCGCGGGAAGCCCGTTGCGATAGGCGGCAACTATGGCGGCGGTCGCAGCGTTTGCGACATCCAGGGGCTCCCCGGCCGGGGTGAACTCCCAATGCCGCGTCACCGGAAAATCCTGCCACGGCACGGCGTCGCCGACCCGGCGGAACGCGGCGAGGATCGGGTGATCGAGCGATGTCGGCGTCAGGAAATTGCCCTCCTTGCTCCGCCACACGCGCACGATGTCGCCGCCGAGCACGCGGCGGGAGGCATCGGAGGAGAACCGCTCAGCGGATCCGGCCCGCGGTCCGAGCCAGATCACGAGGCCGCGGCCGGCGGCAACCCAGCGTTCGAGCGCTTCCCATGTCTGCGGCGGCAGCGGCGGCGGGTCGAGCAGCACCATCCCCGCGGCTGCGTCCCATGAAACCGTGTCGAGCGACTCGATGTCGATCACTTCGGGCTCGAACCGTGCCTTGCCCGACTTCACAAGCGACTGCGGGGCGATCGCCTGCACGAGAAAGTTCGCCGTTCGCGCCGCGGGCCGAGGCGCGGCGACGATCACGCGGGCCGCGGCGCCCACCTCGACCGTGAAGTAGCGGACGTCGTCCGCCTCCAGATCGTCCGCCCCCTCGATGACCACCCGGCCCTGCCGCGTCCCGGGCTCGAGTCCTGCGATGTCAAAGTCGACCTGCACCGGTTCCGCAGGCGTCCAGGTCACAGGCTTCACGCCGCGCCGCACATACTGCCCGTCGGCCCCGAGCATTTCCACCGCGACGGCGCGGGTGGCATCGGGCCCAACCCGGGCGGCCGACGCTGTGATAGCCAGGGCCGTGCCGGCCGAGACCCGCTCCCCCGAGAGGTCGATCGCATCGATCGCGAAGTTCTGCGGGGCCGAGGCACCGACGTCGATGAACAGCACCGTCGGCTCACCGGCGGCCGCCTCGGGCTGCGTCGCGGCGTTGTCCCAGGCGCCGTGTGAGCAGTCGGTGAACACGTAGAGTTCCTTGCGGGCCAGTTCCGCTCCCACGAGCAGTCGGCGGGCTTCGGCGATCACGCTCGGCAGCGGGGCCGCCGGCGTGGCGGCGGTGAGCCGGTCGATCCGCGCGGCCGCGGCCGCCACCGTCGGCGAGAACGTCGCCGCCCCGCCCGAGGTATCGAGCACCGCGACCTTGCTCCCAGCGGGGAGTTTGCCAAACAGCACACGAGCCATCGTGGCGGCGCGATCGAGCCGCGTCTGGTTGGCCTCGCGGAGCGTCATTCGCGGGGACGCGTCAAAGACGAAGGCGGCGGCGACAGGTCCCTCGCCATCGACAAGCCAGCCCGCTCCGCGGAGCACCGGCCGGGCGAGTGCCAGGGCGAAGAGCGCCAGCGCCGCCATCCGCAAGAGCAGCAACAAGATATGGCTGAGCCTGAGCCGGCGGCGGTTGGCCACCGCCCGCTCGCGCAAAAACCGTAGCGCGGGAAAGTCGTGCGGCACCGGCTTCCGCCGCATGATGAGATGCAGCACAAGCGGCACCGCCACGAGCGCCGCCCCACCGAGGAGCAGGGGTGTGATAAACGAAAGACCCATGGCTTAAAACCTCATCCGGCGGCTGACGAGGTATTCCATGAGGGCGCGGTCGAACTGCATGCCCGTGTCGAGCGGCACGTAGTCGATCCCCGCCCGGAAGCATGACGCCCGGTAGTCCTCGCGGAAGGCCTCAACTGCCTCGAGATAACCCCGGCGGGCCGCGTCAGCGTCGATCACGAGCTTGTCGCGGCTCTCCGGCTCGATGAGTTCCACCATGCCCTCGAACGGAAATTTCACCTCGGCCTCGTCGAGGATGTGAAACAGGATCACATCGTGGCCGCGGTGCCGGAGCCGGAGGAGCGCATCCTTGATCGGCGCGGGATCGGCAAGCAGGTCGCTGAAGACCATCACGAGCGACCGGTGCCGGAGCATCGCGGCAACCTGCACGAGGCTCTTCGCGATGTCGGTCCCACCCGACGGCTCGACCTTCGAGAGCACCGAGAGCACCTGAGCGATCTGCGATCGCCGCGATCGGGCTGGCAGCGAGGCGTGGAGCTTCTCGTCGAAGACCATCAGGCCGCAGGGGTCCTGCTGGTGGATCATCAGCCAGCAGAGCGCGGCGGCGAGTGAGATCGCGTAGTCGAGCTTCGTGATTTGCTGGCGGTAGGTGTAGGCCATCGAGCCGCTCGCATCGATCACGAGGTAGCCCGTGATGTTGGTCTCGGCCTCGAACTTCTTGACGTAGTACTTGTCGGTCTTGGCGTAGACCAGCCAGTCGATATCCTTCGGGTCGTCGCCCGTCGCATACTTGCGATGCTCGCTGAACTCGACCGAAAACCCCTGGTACGGGCTGGCGTGCAGGCCCTGCAGGAAGCCCTTGACGATGAACTGGGCGCGCAGATCGAGCCGTGCGATCTGCCGCACGACCTCAGGCTTCAGATATTCCTCGACCGCGCGGGCCATGCTTCACCACGGGACCAAGGCCCGGGTTCCTCGTCCGCATCACTTCACGAGCTTCGGAATCTCCGGCTCGGGCGTCTCGCGGACCAGCCGCTCGATGATCGACTCACTCGTCAGTCCCTCCGCCTGGGCCTGGAAGTTGGTGGCAACACGGTGCCGCAGCACAGGCACGGCGATCCGGCGGATGTCGTCGAGCGAGACGCTAAACCGGCCGTCCATCGCCGCCATCGCCTTGCCCCCCTGAATCAGAAACTGGCCCGCCCGCGGACCCGCACCCCAATCGACGAGCTCCGCGACGTACTTGGGTGCCTGCGGGTCTTTCGGCCGCGTCGACCTCACGAGCCGGGCCGCGTATTTGACAACGTATTCGCTCACAGCCACGCTGCCGACGAGTTTCTGGATGTTGGTGATCGCGCGGCCCGAGAGCACCTTGCGAACCTCCGGCTTCTCCGACCGCGTCGTTGCCATCAGGATCTGCTCCTCCTCACTGGCCGTCGGGTAGCCAACCTTGATGTTGAACATGAACCGATCGAGCTGGGCCTCGGGCAGCGGATAGGTGCCCTCCTGCTCGATCGGATTCTGGGTGGCGATCGTGAAGAACGGGTCGGGCAGCTGGTAGGTCTCCTGACCAACCGACACCTCCCGTTCCTGCATCGCCTGCAGCAGGGCCGCCTGCGTCTTGGGCGGGGTACGGTTAATCTCGTCCGCCAGCAGGATGTTGGTGAACACGGGCCCCTCGACGAACCGGAACCGACGGCGGCCCGCCTCGTCCTCCTCGAGCACGTTGGTCCCGGTGATGTCGGAGGGCATCAGGTCGGGGGTGAACTGCACCCGCTTGAAGCCCACGTCGAGGATCTTGGCCAGCGTCGACACCATCAGCGTCTTCGCGAGGCCCGGCACGCCCTCGAGCAGGCAGTGACCACGGGTGAAGATGGCCGCGAACAACTGCTCAATGACCTCGTTCTGGCCGACGATCACCTTCTGCAGCTCGTCCTGCATGAGCTTTCGGTGCTGCGCGAACTCTTGCAGGATCTCGTCGAGCGTCTTGGTCTTCGAAGCGGTGGACACGCCTGCGATCCTTCCTGCCGGGGTGCGGAGTCTGTCGAGCTGCTTCAGTATCGGGTGTGATCGCCGGGCCGGCAATCGAACACGCACGGCATCGAGGCTTGACGGCAGCGCATCCTGCCGCATCGGCAAACGTGATACCATTGGAGTGAGCGTGAAGGACGCGGTTTTGCATCCAGACCGCCCATGCCGCCTTGCCGCCGCCCGGGAATCTGGCGTGATCTGCCCCCGCCCTCTCCGCGTCGTCCAGAGCCTCCGCCTGCCGGCGGCGCTGGTCCTCTTCTGGGTCGCGGTCTGCAGCTCGTCGGCCGCCACCGCGGCGCCGCCCCCACCGCAACTCGGCCCCACCGACATCCAGAGGGCGATCGACAAGGCCCGCGACTACCTCCTGTCGCAGCAGAAGGACGACGGCTCCTGGGAGGCGATGCGCTCCAACGACAAGCGTGCCGGCGCTACGGCGCTGGTGATGCTGGCGCTGGCCAACGCGGGCGTGGCGGCCGACCGGCCGCCGATGCGGCGGGCCCTCGACTGGCTGCGGCAGCAGACGCCTGAAGAGACCTACTCCGTCGCCCTGCAGACGATGATCCTCGCGATGCTCTCGCCGGAGGCCGACCGGGCGATCCTCGACCGCAACGTCGCCTGGCTGGAACTGGCGCAGGTGAAGCAGGGGCCGGGCACCGGCTCCTGGTCCTACGCGCAGAACCGTGGTGTCGGCATGGGCGACAACTCCAACTCGCAGTTTGCCCTGCTCGGGCTGCACGAGGCATCGCGGGCCGGTATCCGGGTGGCCGAGGAAACGTGGGTTCGCGCTCAGCAATACTGGGTCGCCTGCGCCAACGCCGACGGGTCGTGGGGCTACACGCTCGGCAACTCGGGGGGCTCCGGGAGCATGACGTGCGCGGGCATCGCCAGCGTCTGGATCACCTCAGAGCACATCGGCACGCCCGACGCCCGGGCCGCCCGCGACAGCGTCTCGTGTTGCGGCGGCGGCGCGTCGCCCCGCGTGCTCGAGAAGGGCATGGACTGGCTCGGCCGCCGCTTCTCCGTGATGCAAAACCCGGGCACGGGCGGGGAGACGTGGCTCTACTACTACCTCTACGGCCTCGAGCGGGTGGGCCGGTTCACGGCCCGCCGCTACATCGGCGATAACGACTGGTATCTCGAAGGAGCGCGGATGTTTGCCGCCACGCAGGATCGACTGTCGGGAAAGTTCGTCGCCAACCGCATCGAGGACTCGATCGTGGCGACGAGCTTCGCGCTGTTGTTTCTCGCCAAGGGCCGCCGCCCGGTCATCGTCTCCAAGAGCCGGCACGGCCCCGAGAACGACTGGAATCGGCATGGGCACGACATCGCCCACCTGGTCGAGCACCTCGAGACGAGATGGAAAAAAGACTACCCCGCGGGGCTCTCATGGCACGTGACCGACACGCCGACCGCCGGTCTCGACGACCTCCAGCAGGCACCCGTCTTCTGGCTGTCGGGAAAAGTTGCCTTTGATCTGGGGCCTGACGCGGGCCCGCGGCTGCGGCGCTACATCGACGAGGGCGGCTTTGTCTTCGCCGAGGCCTGCTGCCCGCAGAGCACCGAGTTTGATCGTCGCCTGCGACAACTGGTGAGCGAGATCTTTCCCGAACCGGAGTATCGGCTGCATCTTTTGCCTCCGGAGCACCCCGCCTGGCACGCCGAGGAGATCGTCCCGCCCGAACTGCACCGGCCGCTGATGGGAGTCGACTACGGCTGCCGCACATGCCTGATCTACGCGCCGCCGACCGATTCGGAAGACCCGCAGGCGGCGATGCCGAGCCTGTCGTGTCTTTGGGAACTTGGCGGGCCGTCACGCCGGGGGCTGCCTCAAGCGATCGCCCGCGAGGTCGATGCGGCGCTCGCCATTGGCACCAACGTGCTGGCCTACGCGACCAACCGCGAACTCAAGAGCAAGGATGCGTTCTTCGGCACCCTGCCGGCCGAGGAACCCCGTGCCGACCGCGTGGACCGCGGCCAGCTCGCCATCGGCAAGCTGCGGCACTCCGGTATGTGCGACGCGGCCCCCGCAGCGCTCGCCAACATCCTGCGGGCCGCGGCCCGCGAGACGGGCATCCGTGTCGATGACACGCCAGCGCAGATCGACCCGGCCGACGACCAGCTTTTCGAGTATCACCTCGTGTTCATGCACGGCCGCCAGGGCTTCGCTTTCGACCAGCCGCGGCGGGAACGGATCGCGAAGTTCCTCGACCGCGGCGGCATGCTCCTCGCCGACAGCGTCTGCGCCGCCGGGGCCTTCACGCAGGCGTTCCGCGCGGAGATCGCCGCGATCCTGCCAGGCCACACGCTCGAAGAGATCCCCGCCGACGACCCGCTCTTCACGGCGGCAGAATACGGCGGCTACGACATCCGCGAGGTGACGCTCCGCGAGCCAGCGGGAGGCGATGGCCCGATGGGAGTCAGGAAGCGACAGATTCCTCCGAAACTCGAAGGCGTCCGAATGGGCGACCGCTGGGCCGTGATCTTCTCCCCCTACGACCTCTCCTGCGCGCTCGAGAAGCAAAACTCGATGGAATGCACCGGCTACGGCCGAGAGGACGCCGAAAAGATCGCCCTCAACGTGCTCCTCTACTCACTCCATCAGTAATGATCGGAATCGATTCATCGTGAGCCACGCCTCCCCGTCAGGAAGCCCCAAGCGCGAGCGCGGGGTAAACGGGTGGCATCGAGACGGTGCCGGATTGGTTCACCGCGAGTGGCATACTCGAAGCCGGGGATTTTGCTACGGGATGCCCACTCGGCCGACTGAGCATCGTTCGTGAGTCGCAAACATTCCCGGCTGCTGCGCGTGCCACCCCCGGCTCCTCACGATCCCTCCAAAAACTGGCTGGACTTCCGAATCACCGATCGTCGCTGGAACCACCCACGAAAAAGCTGGCGTAGGAGGATAGCCCGGCCAATGGCACTTCCGCAATCATGGCCCGACTCATGAGCGACTCGTGAGTCGGTTGCTCTCGCCTCC
>JBBDNW010000217.1:0-2341 GCA_040877375.1 Pirellulales bacterium
CGAGCCACTCATCCGTCGGGCAACGCTTGTGGAAGTGCCATTGACCGGGCTATCCATTGTTCTACAGGCACTTGTTCTACAGGCACTTGAGAAACTCGAGTACCGCAAGCCGCTGCTGCTCGGTGAGATCGTCCCCGAAGGTGTGCCCGGTGTTGAGCATGCCGGTATAGAGCTCTGGTTTGGTCGGTTCGACCTTCGCGCTGGTCACGCTGGCGAGTGACACCTTCAGTGCCTCCCACTGCTCGGGCGATCGCCAGTCGGGGTCGAAGACCCGCACGTAGGGCTCCCGCTCCATCAGTTCCAGGATCTGCTGATGGCTCTTGGCAGATTCGTCGACGAACTTCCAGCCGATGCGGGCCTGATCGTAGTTGGAGGGATCGATGCTGCTGGGATGCATGGAATACTTTTGCGGACGGCTCGACGACTTGAGCAGGTTGTAGACCGTGGGCACCGATGCGTTGTGTAGATACGGACCCCGGGCCCAGATGCCGACCAGCGGCGGGGCGGCATACTTGTGGGTCGCCTTCACCTTGCCGCTCAAGAATCGTTTTTTCTCCTCGGCATTCATGTCAAACACACCTGTGATCCGCAGCGGGTCGGTGCCCAGTTCCTCGTGATCCACCAGTGTGTTGGGAAAGCTCACCAGGTCGTATGACTTGGAGCCGATCTTTTTAAAGTCGCCGTGGCAGCGGCTGCAGGTCTCCATAAACACCGCATGGCCGGCGTCGGCCTGCTCCTCGCTGACGGTGGTGATGAAGGGATACCGGGGCGTCGAGAGCGAATTAAAGTAAGCGGGCACGCATGCCTTGAACACCTCGCGGGCCTCGGCATAATCGGCGCCGAGGTGGTTGCGGCTGATGGCCATCGCATAGGTTACGTCGGCCACGTTGCCTTCAAAGCCGCCGTCAACATACAGACCCTGCCCCTCGGTACCGGCGGTCTTGTACTTGTAGTTCGTCCACGGTTGCGGCTTGAGGAACGGGATCAGCGGCACCACCGCCTCCATTTTCTTCGTGTAGTTGCTGCCGTGGTCGGCCACGAAAAACTTGCTGTAGCGAAGCAGGCTGGGCTTGATGCCGTCGGGACGCATCACGGGCACGAGGATGCCGAAGAAATCGGCGGAGTCCACGAAGAATCGGGGCAGGTTCTTGGCGAACAGAAATCCCGGGCTCGTACCGCCGCTGGTGGCCACGTTTTGATGGAACCGCTCGAAGTCGAGGAAGGAGTTGGGGATGCCCTCCGCGAATCGGGGCTGGGGATCCCGGGGATCCGGGTTTGTGAACAGCATCGTGGAATGGCAGAGCCGGCAGCTGGAAACGAGCCCGGGGCTGCTGCCCCCGGCCACGTTTGCCTGCGTCCGCAACAGTCCCAGTGCGACCGTGTAGTCCTGGTGGCTCTCTGGCACCGGCCTGTGAATGCCATAGCGGAGATCCACCTCCTGCCACCAGGCGACGCTAAACTCCTTGATTTTGTTCAAGCGGGATTGTTCGGCTGGATCGGTCGATTCCTCGGCCCACGATTCGTTCAATGTCTCGAGGCCGTCGTAGCTCCACATCGGCCGTGCCAGATGGAAGCGGCTTTCGATTTCTAGTTTTCCGGCATCGACGAGCCGACCGGCGGCGACGAGCCGACCGGCGGCGACGAGCATCTTGGTGCGTTCCGACTCGTGGTCAGAGGGAATGTCGGACGCGGCAGGGACGGCCGCGACAGCACCGTCCCCCGCGGGGCGGAGTTTGGCGGGCAGGTACACCTGCGGGTTCGCAGCCAGCGCCGCGGCGGCCGTGTCGGAGAGCTTTTCCAGCCCCATGAGGTAGAGCGTGCCATCGTGGCGGGCGAGTGCGGCGGCCGCCGCGTCAGACAGCGTGGTGATGCCGTGCAGTCCCAGCGGGCCGCGTTGCTGGGCCAAGGCTGCGGCCGCCTCAGCGGAGAGCGTCTCGAGGCCGTCCATCCGCAGGAAAGACGCATGCTCGGCCAGCGCCACAGCAATCTCCAGAGTGAGCGTCTTGAGGCCGTTGAGTCGGAGCGTGCCCTGGTGCTTCCCCAGCGCCACCGCCGCCCCTACGGAGAGCTCCTGCACTCCCACGAGCCCGAGATGCCCACGGCTTCCGGCCAGCAGGGTGATCTGGCGGTCACTGAGGTTTTCGAGGCCACCGAGTTCGAGGAAGCCGTTGTGCCGCCCCATCAGCTCCGCCACCTCGTCGCTGATGCTCGTGAGGCCGCGCAGGGAGACGCCGCGCGGACTGGCGGGGGCGATCAGCGCGCGAGCGGTTTCCAACGGCAGGTCGCCAAGCCCATCGAGTTCAATGAAACAGTCTGGCTGCGAGAGGGCCGCGGCCGCGGC
>JBBDNW010000218.1:0-12829 GCA_040877375.1 Pirellulales bacterium
ACGCCCGCCACGCCTTCTCGCTCCGCGCCACTTCCGCGGTCGCTACCCGTATTCCCATCGCTCGCGCTCCGGGCTTCTTGTGGGCATCTCGCGCCGCATCTCCCGCATCGACGCCGCTTCCCGACAGGAAGCCCCAAGCGCGAGCGCGGGGAAGACGCCCGCCACTCCTTCTCGCTCCGCGTCGCCACGCCATCACGCAGGCAGGTCGTCCCACATCGGGCACCAGAGAGGTGTCCGCGGAAAGAGCTGTGACGCGAGCTTCTGCGCGACCTGCGTCGAGGACTCGAGCTTGCCGGCCGCTGCCGCCTCCGCTGGATCGCACTGGCCGAGGAGCAGCCTTGCCAGTTCGTCGTCGGAGAGCCGCAGGTAGCTGCGGCCGACCCGGCCGGGCTGGACCGTGGCCTGCCGCTCGGCCCCCTTGGCCTCAGCGACGATGACCGAGCCGCGAAACGACGGCGCGTCGAGCCCAAGTTCCAGCGTCTCGCGGACATCGGAATTTGCCACCCGGGCCGCCACGGCGGGCAATAGCGAGGTGAGCAGCTCCAGCGGTCTGAAAACCTTGGCGACGAGCATGCGGTCGCCCCCCTGCACGAGGCTGCCGTCACCGGCCACCGCCTCGTGGAGCGGGTCGGAGGCGCTCGACTCGTAGACGATCTCCTGGCGATCGTTTTCGATGGCCTCGGCACAGACCCGGGCGAGGAGGTCTCGCTCCAAGCCCGCAAACTCTGGATCGGCCATGAGTTCGAGCACCCGGTTGCCCGACTGGATCGCATATCCCACGATCCGCGCGCTGCTCTCGTGGAGCTCGTAGCGATCCTGGCCGACAAGGGCCACGATGATCGAGTCGAACGCCCCGCGGCTCACAAGCCAGCGACAGTAGTTCTCACTGCGGTCGAGTGGGCCGACGAACCGCGATGCGTTCTGCTTGTAGATGCGAAGGATCGCCGGTAACTCGACGTGCCGCCACTGCCGCATCGTCACCGACTCGCCCGCCCGCTGAGTCCCTTCGAGCAGCCGGGCCAGGATGTCCGTCGGGCGGCCGGGCGTGGCCGAGTCGCGGCCCAGCACGCTCCAGCCGATTTCATGGAACGACGGCGCGATCCGCGTGCGCGAAAAGGCGACCACCGCACCCGACTGTCGCACGCGGTCTTCCGCCGCGCGGACGAGCCGCTGGCCGTGTCCGGCGCCGCGACACTCGGGTAGCACGGCGACGCGGTCGATGATCGCGCCACGCACCGACGCCGTCCCAACAAGCAGGTCGCGGGGGACGATTTCGGCATGGCCGACGATGCGGCCGGCGAGCCGGGCGACGAGCCGGTTGGCTGAGTCGTGCTCCGGATGGTCAACCGCCGCATGAAACTCGGCCCGCGAGGGGGGCGTCGGTAGGCCCGAGAGCAGCTGGAGAATCTCGCTTTGATCGCCCGCTCGGGCGGGCGCGACATGGCACTCCTCGAGCATCCAAGCCGGAGGTTTGAGCGGGAGGAGCGGGTGCTGCGGCAGGTGCTGGATGGCCGGCCTCTTCTCGAGGGGGCGGCGGCTCACGACCGTGCCGGACGGACGGATTTCCAGGGTCTCGACCGCTTCCGTCGGCCGCTCCGTCCGATCCTTCGCGACGGCCTTCGTGGAGGTCCGACGCTCGGTGCCTTCGGCAAGTTTCACGGCGGCGATGGTGACCGCCGGCGTGCTTGCGGCCTTGGACTTCGCGGGACTCACCCCGGAGTCGGCTGACCGTACCGTGAGCTGGTTCTTTGTCTTTTTCCGCTGCGCCGCCACCGCGGCGCCGCCTGCCGCCGGCCGTGAACGGGCCGTGGAGCGGGACGCTGAACGAGGGGCTGGCCGATAGCCTGAAGAACCCTGACGCGCTTGGCGTGGCGAAAACGAACGACCTACGAAAGCCGCAAGACGCCGTCTTGGGAAACAACCCACCCTATGCATGATGCCTCCTGTCCCTGGAGCAACTCGAAACCAGTCCGTTGGCGATCACTCTATGCCGGGTCTGGGTCGTTTTCCAGTAGCAGGAATGTTTTGAGTGCGTTTTCCGTGAAAAAACACCAGGGATAGTCGCGGGCGCACAGCACTGTCCTGGCCTTTGTGGCACTCGACAGTTGCGTTGTGCGAGCCGTCACGTCGCGGCGGGCGGCATCGAGTCGTGCCGCGAGTCGCTCGTTGATCGCGCGAATCTCCCGGCAGCGACGATTGGCAAGCGTGGCCGTGGGGTGCGTGTCGATCCAGCGACGCTTTGCCGCGATAAGTTCCCGCACTTCTTCCGATTGCGCAGTCTGCGGCAGGAGGTGCCGCTCCGGATGAAACTCGATGTCGCGGAGCATTGCCTTCACCGCCGCCAGTTCACCCGCGGGATTCCCGGCCTCGAATCCCGGATACGCCTCCTCGAGCGGCAGCCGCAGCGTGCCCGACACGACGGCATGCCGCGGTGGATCAGAACCAATAAGCCGGCAGACGATATCGTCGGTGATGGAGTCGTACGCCGCTCCACCGATTCCATGCACAAATACATCCGCGACGAGGAGCCGCGACACGAGTGTCGTCACGATCGCCCGCGGCCGCAGCCGGATCGAATGCTCCTCCATTCGCGACATCGCATCGACCCACTTCGACGGCGACGTATCGGCCGTGATCGGCAGTTCGACGCGGAGCGTATCCATGTCAGAGAGCGCCAACACCCCCGCAGTCGATGTGTTGGCAAACACCCGCCGCCGCCGCGGATCGTCTCGCGACCACATCCACCACGGCAACTCGATCCATTCCCCCGAGGGGTCGTGCCGCAGGGCGAGGTCGGGCATGGGCCGGCCGCGGCCGCGGACCCGCCGCTCCCGACGGTAGGTGGAGAGCGCCGCGTTGTAGGCCTCATGCAACTGCCGTCCGTGCGCCAGCAGCCAACCCATGAAGACCATCACCGTCGGCAGGCGCACCATCTCGCTGACCGGCAACTCCAGGGTCTCGAGCCCGAGCCGCTCCTCGAGCATGTGACGCGCCTGCGCGATCCCGAGGCCGATGCGGTGACTCTCCCGCGCGCGGTCGACGGCCAGCGGCCACCAGCGACGAAGGATCGGCTTGGGCACGAGCGGCGCAAGCAGGTCGCTCGCCCGCTGCCCAAACGAGGCGAAGCAGTCGGCATCGATGACCGGCCGCTCCTCCCAGGCCATCTCGCCGTTGAAGACGTCGAAGGGTACATCCTCGATGTGTGCCACCCGGGGGCCGCCGAGCGGCACCGGTACGCTCGTACGACCACAGCGGTCGGTGTCGACGACGAGGTTCAGCGCCGTCCCGCCGACCTGCCGGGCATAGGCGTCGAGCGCCGAGTTCTTGAGCCACACCCCGGGATGGAAGAGGTCGGGCTGATGGCCGCCCATGATGATCGGCCTGGCGATCCAATCGGCGACGTCGGCCGGCCGGGTGACGTCGCGGTAGTGGCCCGTGTATTCGGCCGCCACCATCAGCACCTCGCGCCGGGTCGCGGCCACAAGCTCCCAGAGCCGCATGTCGCCGATCCGCGCATCGAGCGCGGCACGCAACAGCCGGTTGTTGTCGACAAGGGCCTCGATCGAGCCGCTGCCGAGGCTCGGGGCCACGGGCGGATCGATGAGGCGGCCGCCGGAAAGCTCGGGCGGAGAGTAGGTTCGACGCGACGGAGGCATTGCCGGCAACGGGGCCCTGGGACGGACGACGTTCTCGCCGGCGGACGAAAGCCTCAGGTCGAAGCGTCGCGGCCCGCGGCAGCCGCAGCGACCGTCGCTTCAGCCCGATCGAGGACGCAGCGGTAGTAGGCCAGACGGGTCGCTGCGACGTCCAGAGCACCTCCGAAACTCCGCGCCAGGTCGAGGTAGACCAGGGGAACCGGAAGTTCGACGACGGCGAGGCCCGCGGCGGCGGCCTGCACCCACACCTCCAGCGGCATCGCATACCCGGTCTCGGTGACATGGAGATGCTCGAGGGCGTGCCGCGAATACGCCTTGAACCCGCAGAAGGCGTCGGTCAGGTTGAGCCCGAGCCGGTTGTTGATCTCGGAAGTGATCTCGGCATTGATTCTCCTCCGCGCCTCCGGGGGGGCGCTGTCCCCGGCAAATCGCCGCAGGTAGCGGCTCCCACTGACGATGTCCGCCGGCACGGCTCGATCGCTTGCGGCGGCGATAAAGTCGGGGATCAGCCCCGGCTGGTGCTGGCCATCGCAGTCGATCGTCACAACCCCGTCCCAGGGGCCGGCGAGAGTCTCTCGGAATGCCGTGGCCAACGACGCACCATAACCGGCATTGAGTGCATGCCGAACCACGCGGACATCGCCGCGGCGGGCGACGCGGGCGGCGAGCAGCTCCGAGGTGCCGTCATTCGAGCCGTCATCGACCACGAGCACGTCGGGGGCGAACCGCAGCACCTCGTCGAGCACCCCCTCGACATGGGCGGCCTCGTTGTAGACCGGCAAGGCAGTAAGAAACCGGGGCATGCCACCGTCTCAAAAGGGCTTTTGCCGAACACCGTTGCCGAAACAATGACTCCCCCAAGTGTAGCGCACGAAATGGCCAGAGCAACGCGCCGGCGGCCGCCCCTACAACCAGCCCAGCGGATCACGCTCGTCGCGGCTGGCCCAGCAGGATAGCCCCGCCACGGCAGCGGCGAGCCGCCCGGCGAGCACGTCCATCGAAAACCGTTCGCTGGCGTGGTGCCCGACGGCCACCACGGCCAGGCCGGCAGCCACGGCCTCGATCGCCTGATGGAGTTTGATCTCGCCGGTGACGAGTGTGTGGCAGCCACTCTGGCGAACCTCCTCGAGGCAATCGCCCCCCGACCCACAGACGATTCCCACGCGGCCGGCCGCACGGGTGGCATCGCCGGCGAGCTGCACCCGCGACACCCCGAGCGCCTTCCCGGCCCGCGCCGCCACGTCGGCCACCGTGGAGTTCTCACCGGCAACGCCCGCGCGGCCAAACCCCACCTGCGGGAGATGGAGATCGGGCCCGATCGGCGACACGTGGGCGAGTTCGAGCAGGTGGGCGAGTTGGTCGTTGATGCCACCGGCCGCTGAATCCCAGGCGGTGTGACTGCTCCAGATGCCGGCCCCCGCATGGATGAGATCGAGAACCGCGCGGCCTGGGCCGGTTGCAGTCGTGATCCGCTGCATGGGCCGAAACGGCAGCGGATGGTGGGAGACCACCAGATCAGCCCCCGCCCGCACCGCCTCGGCCACCACCTCCGGGGTGAGCGTGAGGCAGGTCATCACCCGGTCGATTTGATCGCGGTGCGGGGCGACGAGCAGACCAACCGAATCCCAGTCGGCGGCGAGCCGCAGGGGCGCGAGGTGCTCAAGGGCGGCGGTCACGGCAGCGAGCGCAGGCATACGAAGAACATACTATGGTGACTGGTCAATCGCGATCCCCGAACCCCCTGCCCGGACTCCCCTGCTCTTCATGGACACATCCCGCCTCTCCGTGTCCGCCGCCGCGCTTTCGACGGATCTTCGCCGGGCCCTGCGGCTGGCCCGCGACCTGGGCATCCACGGCGTCGAACTCGACGCCAGAAGCGGACTCGATCCGGAGCAGGTCACGCAGACCGGTCTGAGACAGATCCGCAAGTGGCTCGGTGACGAAGGTGTCGCCGTGTCGGCGGTCTCATTTCGCACGCGGGGCGGCTATGCCGACGCTGAGCGGCTTGAGGGCCGGATCGCCGCGACGAAGGCCGCCTTGAAACTGGCGCATGACCTGGGCGCCGGCATCGTGCTCAACCACGTGGGGGATATTCCTGCAGAGGCGGCAGGACCGCATTGGAATCTACTCGTCGACGTGCTCACCGACATCGGCCACTTCGGGCAGCACATCGGCGCGACGCTCTGCGCCGAGGCAGGCCGGGCCGCGCCGGCCGATCTCGCCCGCCTTGTTGCGGCGCTCCCCGGCGGGTCGCTGATGTGCAACATCGTCACCGGCTCGCTCATCGTCCACGGCCACGATCCGGTCGCCGCGATCGAAGAACTCGCGTCCCACGTCGCCGCCGTGCATGCGACCGACGCCGTGGCGGGAGCCTTCGCAGGTCGCGGTCGCGCGGTGATCCTCGGCACGGGCCAGGTCGATGTCGCGACCGCGCTTGCGACCCTCGAGGAGAGCGGCTACCGCGGCTGGATCGGTTTGGAGCCGGTTGACGAGCGGGCTGCCCGGATGGAACTCGCCGCCGCGGTCGCCTACCTCGGGGCGCTGTGACGCGAGTCCCCGGCTGCCAACGGTTGCTTTGACCGCCGTCACCCATGGTGTAGTCTCTCTCTTCTATGAAACGCGACGCATGGATAAAGCGGGTTACCTCATGGGGGTGTCTCGCCGTCTATTGCCTCGTCGCCTCGGGACTGCCATTGCCGCTCGGTGGCTCAACGGCCGGGATCGGCGGCGGTCGGACCAACCCCGCAGCGGCGGCGCGGCTGGCTGGCAAGGACCGTTCGACACCGTTTCCCTGCATGGATAAGGCCTGCGGCTGTGCCACAGCCCAGCAGTGTTTCAACGACTGCTGCTGCAATACGCCCGCCGAGACACTCGCCTGGGCCCGGGCCCATGACATCGACCCCGCAGTGCTCGCCCGCCTGGCCAGGCGGGCCGCCGCGAGCCTGCCCAAGGCCGCCAGCGCGTGCTGCAGTGCCGCGAAGCCGAGTTGCTCTGATTCGGTATCCGAGCCGTCGTGCTGCGACACCGACCACGGAGACGACGCGCCGGCCGGCCTCCCCGACGTCGCCGGCGTTCGGAGCATCGTGCTCCGCGCGATGCTGGCCTGCGGCGGTCTCGCCGAGGACTGGCTCTCGTGCGCAGCATCGCTACCACCGCCGCACGTGACCTCGGTGTCCCGCCCGAGCCCGACGGCAACGATCATGAGCGGCGACGATTCGCCCCGGTCCCTCTGCGATGCTCCCGACGCGCCGCCCCCGCGGGCGGCCTGAGCCGGCGTTTCTCTCCGGCCGTCCGCGGCGCAGGCCTGCACCCGTCGGCCTGCCGCCGCCACGCCTTCGGTCGCAACCGCGCGCAACGTGCCCGCGGGCGTCCTGTGCGTGCCCACATCATTCGGAAGCCAGCTCATGCCTATCCCCGCCTCAGGGCCGGCGGCCCAGAGCCGCAGCGGCCTGCCTCGTCGTGAATTCATCCGACCCCTCCATGGTTTCACCCTCGTCGAGTTGCTGGTGGTGATCGCGATCATCGCCACGCTCATCGGCCTGCTCCTGCCGGCGGTGCAGACTGCCCGCGAGTCGGCCCGCCGCATCACCTGCGCGAGTCACCTCCGCCAGTTCGGCCTCGCGATGCTCAGCTATGAGAGCGGCCGGCGGGCCTTTCCGTCGACCGATGCCCGGGGGAGTAGCAGCCTCAGTGGCACCGCAACAGGCGGCTGGTCCCTGCACGCTCGCTTATTACCGTATGTCGAAGAGACGACGCTGGCGGCGGGAGTCGACTTCAAACGAGCGGCCTTCACCGGTTCCTTCGGCAATCAGCAGCCGACGCCGGCGTTCGCCTCGCTGTTCGCAACGCCGATCCCGATGCTCTTGTGTCCAAGCGACATGGCGCCCGCAATCAGCCGCTGTAACGGCTTCCTTTACGGCGGCAACAACTACATGGTGAGCATCGGCAGCGGCGTGGCGGACGGACAGGGGGGCTTCTTCTGGAACTTTGCGCGCCCGACCGACGGCATCGTCTACGAGAACTCCCGCGTACGGATGGCCCAGATCACTGATGGCGCTTCGAAGACGGTCATCGCCAGCGAGGCGGTGCGGAGCGTCGGTGGCGACGCCGACTTCCCGGCGGGCTCCCGGCCGCCGGTTCCGTTTCAATACACGTTTAACGGCTCAAACGACTTCAACTCTGCCGACGTGTCGCTGAAGGCCAACACGTCAGCACCGACGACCGCCGAGATCGACGCCCTCGTCGCCGCGTGGGCCACACGCACCTCCTCGGCCTACACCTGGCGGGGTGCGAGCAGCGGCGGCATGCGCGGCCGGGGCGTGTCGTGGGCCGCGACCACGCAGGGCAACAGCCTGACCAACGGGTTTCTGCCGCCCAATAGCCCCATCCCCGACTACGTCGCGCACTGGTCGGGGTTCTTCGGGCCCAAGAGCTGGCATCGTGGCGTCGCCACCGTGCTCTTCGCCGACGGGCACGTCGCTTCTCTGGCCGAAGACACAGACACGCGCCTCCACCGCGGGCTGCACAGCATCGCCGGAGGCGAGACGACATCAAGCGGTTTCTGATCCATCACGATTCCCGAGGAGAGTCCACCATGAAGGTTTCTTTTGTGTGCGCGGCGACTGCGGCCGTGGCATCACTCGCGGTGGCCGCGCAGGCCCACGACACCTGGGTGCAGACCGCCACCACCGTGGCCCGCACCGCTGATGTCGTGCATGTCGATGTGGTGCTCGGTAACCACGGCAACGACCACCGCGACTTCAAGATCGCTGGCAAGCTCGGGTCGCTCGACGGCGCGACGCTGGCGGTGGTCGAGCCGGACGGCTCGTCAACCGATCTGGTGCCGGCACTTGTCGATCTCGGCTCTGCCCCGAAGGAAGGCTATTGGTCGGCGCGGTTTGTGACCGCCCGCGAAGGGCTGCACTGCGTGGCCCATGCCCGGTCAGGGGTTCGCCACAACGCCATGGGATTCAAGGGGGGCAAGGCCTGGTTCCTCGCAGCCAACGCGCTCGACGCTCCACCACAATCGACCGGAGAGTTCGCGAAGCCCCTGGGACACCCGCTGGAACTGGTCCCCGAAACGCATCCCGTGCTCGACACCGGCCCCGGCAGGCCCATCGCGGTGCAGCTGCTCTTCAAAGGCGAGCCACTCGCCAACCACCGTGTGTCATTCGTCCCACGGGGCACGACGCTCAAGGAGGGCTTCGATCCCACCTACGAGCGGATGACCGACGCCGAGGGCCGCTGCCGCTACACGCCGAACGAGGGCACGTTCATCCTCGTCGTCGCCCATCTCGAGAAACCGGACGAGAAGGGTGAGGGCTTCGACAAAACGGCCTACGCCGCCACGCTGGTTCTCAATGTGCCCCAGCGATGTGCCTGCTGCGACTAACCCACTCAAGCGCATTCGACTTTGGTGTCTCGCCGGCTCGGGGGCGGCAAAAGTCTCGTCGCCGGGGCGAGGATACGCCCAAGGCTCCTAAGAGCGTTCGCCGACCCCCTTGCCTCCCGTCAGGCCAGCCGCGCGGCCAGCGCGATTGCCGCCGTCTCGACGCGGAGGATATGGGGCCCAAGACCGACGCGGACGACACCGGTCGCGTTGAGCACGGCCAGTTCCTCCGCCGCGAAGCCTCCCTCCGGCCCCACCAGCGCGATCACGGCCGTGGCGTCAGGCTGCGGCTCTGCCAACTCGAGCGGCGGGGCTCCCGGATCGGCGACGAGCATCCGGGCCGCGTCTGGCCGGTCGCGGAGCAGCTCGGCGATCGACCGCGGCTCACCGATCCCCATCAGCGTGTTGCGGCCCGACTGTTTGCAGGCCTCGAGCACGCCGCGGTGGAGCCGCTCGACCGCTGCAGGGGTCGCCTCGGCCACACCCCGCAGTGTGACCAAGGGCACGAGGCGGGCGACACCGAGTTCGGTGAGTTTTTCGATGAGCCACTTCTGCCGTTCACCCTTGGGAAGTGCCACGGCGAGCGTGAGCGGCAGGGCGGTTGCGACCATGGCTGCAGTCGGCTCGCCCAGCTCGAGCGTCACGTTGTCGCGGCCGATCGTCACCACTCGTGCGGGCCATTCGACGCCGCTGCCGTCGAATACGCGGACCATGTCACCGACCTTGCCACGCAGCACGCGGACGAGATGCCGCGCCTCGTCGCCCTCGAGCACGGCCCGGCCCGCACAAGCCGCCGACGACAGGAAGAATCGCTCGCTCATCGGGCTCGATCCGCGCCGAAAAAAGATGGGAACCGCGGCCAAGTCGCTCCTGACCCGCCGACACGTCATCGCTACACTCCGGCCATGGTACGCGATCGACTCTATCTCGCCGCAGCCGCCTTCGACGGCGCGATCGACCCCGCCGGTTTCTGCGCCGGGCCTGCGCAGGAGGAGGCCCTGGCGCGGCTCGAATGGCTGCTCACCGAGCGGCAGCGGTGCGGGCTGGTGGTGGCCGCGCCCGGCCTCGGCAAAAGCCATTTAGCAGCCATGGCGGCGCGGCGGCTTGGTGGCCTTGGAGCTGAGGTGGCGGTGCTCTCGCTCCATGGGCTGCCCGTGGGGGAATGGCTCGATCTATTACTCGCACGGCTGCCACTCGATCCGGCGAGCCGCGCGGAGGCGAGCCGACCCTGGCTCGCGCTCGAAAACCGGCTCCGCGAAAACACCCTGATGGAGCGGCCCACCGTCCTCATCTTCGACGACGTCGATCACGCTCCGGATGATGCGCTCGACGGTATCGCCCGATTAGTGGCGGCCGGCGAGCCGCGGTTCGCCTCGACGGTGATCGTGGCGCTAGCAACTCCGACTGGCCTGCCCCGGGTGCCCAATGCTATCCGCCTCCGCGCTGCGGTCCGCATCGACCTGCCTGTCTGGAGCGAAGACGACGTCGCGGCCTATGTGACCACGTCGCTCCACCGCGCCTCGGCCGACGCCGACGCCTTCTCGGACGCCGCGGTGACCACACTCGCGCGGTTTTCCGGGGGCGTGCCCCGCATCGTCTGCCGACTTGCGCGGCTCGCTGCCGTTGCAGCCAACGGCGAGTCGCTCGATCAGATCGACGCGGCGACGGTCGAACGCGTCTGGCGGGAGCTTCTGCCCGCTGAGACCGCCGTGTCCGAGGTGGAGGATTCCTCGCCGCAACCAGCCGCCCGTCCCCAGGTCAAAGCCGTCCGTAGACTCTGGGGATAGGCTGTCGATCGACCTCGTGAGCCGCTGTCTCACCCGCGTCACTTGCGGATCGCTGCGAGGGCCTGCTTGGCAGCGGCGCTCACCTTGCCGTCCTTGTCGGTCGCCATCTTCTCGAGCAACGGCACCGCTTTTTTGGCGTTCGGTCCCATGTTGGCCAGTTCGCGGGCCGCATTGATCCGCTTGTCACCGGCCGGGCTCTTCAGATCCTCGATGTAGGCGTCGAGCAGCAACCCACCCATTGTCTGGGGGCCCTTGGGATTCTTCCTCGCAGGTAGTGAAGATTTAGTCGTCTTCGCAGGTCGTGAAGATTTCGTCGTCTTCGCGCGTGACTTCGTGGCCTTGCCCGAGCATCCCACCGCCGTCAAAAGCATCGCCGTCAGCCAAACCCTGCGCCGCATGCGTTTGTTCCCTCAGATCGCCATCTCTCACGCCCGCCGCCACGCCGCGGCGGATTCGCCCGAAATAGTATCAGGTAACGGCGGCGGCTGAAAAACACCGCCGGTCCGACCCGGTCATTCCTGCGCTGCGCGGCTTCGCATAAACTTCTAGCCCGAGTCCGTTCAGCAGGAGTGCGACCGTTGGGAAAACAGGAATCCGCCGCGGCTCATCGATTCGTGGCGCTCTCGCCCGACGATGGATCGGCGATCGACCTCAGACATCCCGCACTCGCCGCCTTGCTCTCCTGGCTTGTTCCCGGGCTCGGCCAGATCTACCAGGGACGCAGGCTCAAGGGCGTCCTGTTCATGGCCACGCTGCTCTCCGCATTTCTGGCGGGCATGTGGGTGGGCGACGGCCGTGTCGTCTACGCATCGTGGAAGCCGGGCGAGAAGCGGTGGGCTTTCCTCTGTCAGGCCGGTATCGGGGCGGCCGCCCTTCCCGCCATGATCCAATCATGGCGGCTCGAAGGCCCGGCTCGGGAGCCCCTCTTTGCTAGCGGCTTCATGGCCCCGCCGCTGTCCCGCGGCCAACCGGTCTCGCAGGCCTATGCCCAGCGGCTCGCCAGCCGCGACCCCGACTTCGATGCCGGTGACTTCCAACCGCTGCCCCCCTGGCAGCAGTTCCGCCCCATGCCCCGGGCTGGGATGCTCGATCGCCGACCGTCCGACCAGCTCTCGCTGTGGCACCAACGGCTTGGCCGTTTTTTCGACATCGGCACCCTCTACACCATGCTTGCGGGGATGCTCAACTTGCTCGTGATCTACGACGCCTGGTCCGGCCCGATGCGGCTCGCGACCGAGGCGGAGGCCGACGGGAAGAGTCGCGCATGATGGACCTATCGCTCTGGGCACTGACATGCCCAGTCATCGCCGTGCTGGCCGACCGTGTACCTGGCATCGCCTTTGGTATCCCACTGATCCTTGTGGCCGCAATCGTGTTCGCGGCGACGCATCACGAGAGCCCGCAGGCGATCGGCCGCGCGACGATCCAGTGGATTGGCTGGCTCGGCGGCATCCTCGGTGCCGTGCTCGTGGCGGTGTCGCTGCTGGGCTGGCTGGCCTAGGCCGCGTGCGACTTTGGTGTATCGCCGGTGAGGGGCTACCCATGCCCTGAGAGCCGGACGTTCACTGCGCCCATCCTGGGCTCCGCTCACTCGGAGCTGACTGCGTTCCGCCATCCCTGGCTCCACTTGTCAGCTACGCCGGCTCTCAGGGCATGGGCAGCCCTTCACCTCCCCTCAGTCTTGTGCAGGTCTGCCTTTGTTACTTAATGTTCCGGTCGGGGTGGCCCGTGCCCTCTCGCCGGCACAAAAAGCCCGGAGCGCGAGCGACGGGAAGACGGGTGGCAACTTCAGTGATTGCGGGGAACAGGTTGGGGTGGCAGGCGGATTCCCCGCGCTTGCGCTTGGGGCTTGTTGGCTGCGCCCCAAGAAGCCAGGGGCACTTGGTCTCACGGCACCGGGAGGGGTTGCCCGTGCCCTCGAGCGGGCTGTGGAAGCAAGCGGAGCAAGGATTGCGAAGCGCCGCTTCCACCGCAGTGAGCGGCGGCCTGGAGGGCCG
>JBBDNW010000219.1:0-2317 GCA_040877375.1 Pirellulales bacterium
CCAAGCGCAAGCGCGGGGAATGCGGGTAGCACCCCGCCCCGCTCCACACCGCTGCTCAAGCGCATCGAACTTACGTGGAATACCGGCAAAGGTGCGGCAAAAGTCTCGTCGCTGCGGGCCGAAGCGGCCCACCGCTCATCGAGCGTTCGCCGACCCCGGTGCCTACGTTTTCCAGATTGTCATCTCGCCGCTCCGCCAAAAGCGGCTGCGCTTTAGCGCCGCGACGACAGTTGGCCGGACGGGGTCAACTCGTCGATGATTCTGGGGATGTACTTGGCAAGCACTTCCGCGAGTTGGTCGCGGTCGATGCCCTTCGAACGGGCGATGTCTTCGAGCTCGCGCTGGCCGAAGGCATCCTCGACCTGCCGCCGGTCGACCGGTTTGTTGGGACCCGTGCGGACCCATGAATCAACTTGATCACGCATCCCCTTCTCCTCAAACTGCTTGACAACATCGGGAAGTTTCTGGGCTCCGCCGCCGCCGAAAATCTGGGTGAGGATGTCCGAGAGGTCGTTGGGCGAGGGCATGCCCTGAGGCGGCTGCTGCGGCCGCTGCTGGGGCTGGGCCTGCGGCTGACGTTGCGGGGGCTGTTGTTGCTGCTGGGCCGCACCTTCGAGTACCTGCTTCAAGATCTCGCCGAGGATGTCCATGCTGAACCTTTTTTATCAATGGAAAAGCGACACGCGTCGGCGACGCCGACTCCGTACGTCGCAGTCTACGGTCGCCTCGGGTCGGGGAAAAGCAGCCGGTCTCAGTCGGGCGAAACCACCTCACCACCGGCCCGGGTCGCGAGTTGGCCGAGAATCTGCACTGCCGCGTTTTCCGAAGTGAAACGGACCGCTCCATCGGCCATCGCGATGTTCGCCCCGGCGCTGTGAAAACTGTACATCAGCCAGCCATTCTCATTGGAGCCGTTCACCCGCATCAGTGACGTCGGAATCGAACCCGCGGTCGATCCCGATGTGCACCAGCCGACGGCTTTCTCACCAAAGCCGTAGGGATTGTCGTTCGTCGCCCAGGCCCCACCCTGTGCCCGTGCACAGTTGGCACCCGCAGCTTGGTCCGCGTTGGCCGGGTAACGGATGCGGTCGCGCCACACGTCCTCGCGGCCCGAACATTCCGCAAGCAGAATCGTCTTCGAGAGGCCATCAGTGATTTTGGCCATGGTGGATCGAGGGCGGAGAACGCCGCCGCCGCAGTTTTTCCATTCTTCCGTCGGACCCGGTCCCGCAGCCACGGTACCGGCGGGCAACCCGGCAACCGCGTTGAAGTTTGTGCCGGTCCCGGCGACCACGAAATAATCACCGCACGCGCCGGTCTTGCGAGGATTATCGAGCTTGTCCTGAATGCGATTGGGGAATGGGGATGCCGCGCACTGGAACACCGACAGGACAGTTCGTGCGATCGCGCGATTGCCGGTCGGGTCGTTGTCGAGGACCCCCGCGGTACCACCGTTCGGGGCGGACCCGTCTTGATTCTCCCACCAGTTGCGCGACAGGTTGTAGCTCGCCATCAACGCCGACTCCTCGAGATAGGGCAGCACGTCGGGGGCCCAGCTCCGGTGTGCCATGGCCGGCTCGCAGGCGGTGATCGTGCCGCTGAAGAGCCGCTTCAAGGGTGGCAGGATTTTCCGGACAGCTTCGTAGTTGTGGAAGGCCAGCGGCAGCTGCCGGAGGTTATTCGCGCACTGCGTCCGTCGGGCCGCCTCCCGCGCGCTCTGCACCGCCGGCAGGAGCAGGCCGATGAGCGTGGCGATGATCGCGATCACGACGAGCAACTCGACGAGTGTGAAGCCGCTGAGCGGCGGAGATGTCCTGGGTCGCATCCGGAATGTTCCTGAAGGGCTTCTTCAGGGTATCGGCGCATCGCCAGCGCCGGCGCGGGGATTCCTTCGCCACGAGCGGTGAACTTTTCCTCACCCACGGCCCCAGCTGTTTGGAGCGCACGAGACGAATGTGAAGTGCCGGCTTCGGGGGCCCGCGGCTCCTCAGAGCGTTCGCCGATCCCCAGCTCCCGTCAGGAAGCCCCAAGCGCGAGCGCGGGGAAAGCGGTCCACTGTCCCCATCCGTTCCGCACCACGCACACGATTGCCACCCGTATTCCCATCGCTCGCGCTCCGGGCTTGTTGTCGGTCAGGAAGCCCCAAGCGCCAGCGAGGGGAATACGGGTGGTCCCCCGCCCCGCTTCACACCGCTCGAGAGAGCGTATCCAACGAATGTGTCTCGCCGGCTCAGGTGCCATCGCGCTGCTGCACCGATCGCAGATGCGATCTAGTCGTCGATCCCGAGCAGCCGGAGCTTCGTCCGCAGGGTGGCCC
>JBBDNW010000220.1:0-3258 GCA_040877375.1 Pirellulales bacterium
CGCGAGCGCGGGGAATGCGGGTGCCATCTCGACGCTCCACCAAAGGCGGCTGCGTTACTGGGGCCGCTGGGGAATCGCGACTTGCAGCGTCGCGAGCCAGACCGCCGCTGCAGCGGCGGCGAGTGTGAGTCCGCACGTCGCCGCGATCCAGATCAGAGGCAACCGGGCCGTGCCGCCAGCGAGTGCAGGCCAGACAGCCACCGCGCCGGCAATCGTGCCAACAGCGAGCCCGAGCCCCACGGTGGCGAGCGTTTCGTGGACAAGCAGCCAACGAATCCGCCGCCGCGTGAACCCCACCGCACACAAGAGGGCAAACGCGCCGAGCCGCTCGACCACGCCCTGTAGCATCACCGCCGCGACTCCGGCCGTGCCGAGCAGGAGACCCAGCGTGCCGAGCACCTGGAAGCCAGCGAGAAACGTGTTTTGCACGGCTTGCAGGCTCCGCAGCCGGTCAACGGCGGGCTCGAGCGACACGCCCGCGTCGGCCCATGCGGCACGCAGACCATCGATCACCTCCCCGCGGTCGCCGACCGCGAGGCGCGACATGTCGACGAGCGCGAGAGCGTAGCCAGACCGCGATGGAAAAATTTGCTCGAAGTCGCGCTCGGCCACGATGATGCGACCCTGAAGGATTCCTGGCTCCAAAAGCCCCACGATCTCGAACGTGACCGCGGCACCGGCTTCATCGGCCAGCGTGAACCGACTTCCCACGCCGCCGAGCTTCAGCCCCCACTGTGCCGTTGCCTGGTCGAGCACCGCGGGCACCGGCCCGCCGTCGCCCTCCGGCCGCGGGAGGTCGAGCAGCCGCCACGGATTGCCCGCGACCGCGGGATGCGGCGCGGAGGCGACGAAGCGGAAGCCACCGCGGTCAATAAAGTCACGGCCGACGCCGATGATGGCGGGCCGCCCGGCCGCGTAGAGGTTGGTGCAGCTGGCATCGTCGCCATCGCTCGACCGCACAAGCGCGATCGTGCAGGCGGCGATGGCTCGCTCCTGTGCTAGCGACAAGCCCAGCACGTCCCGCGCGTCGGGATCGGCAGGATCGACAGCCGTCGGTTCGCCGAACGTCGCGATGCTGGTCCAGCCGCCAGTGGGCGTGCGGCGATCATCGGGATCTGCGGGGGGGCGCACGGCGAAGGCAGAGACGGCCACCACGAGGAACTGCCCGCAGGCGACGATCGCGGCGATCGAAAACGCCCGGCCCGGCCGCGCGGCGAGCATCCGCGTCGCAAGGCCGGGCAGGGAGCGAACGGCCCCGGCCGCCGGTCCGCGGGCCAGCCGCGCCCGCACAAGCGCGAGCAGGCCGGCGAGTGCAGCGAAGCCCGAGGTGAAGAAGAGCGCGACCGCAGCTTCAGCGTTGGCCGATCGCCCGGCAAGGGCGGCGGCAGCCGCACCCAACACACCGACGACGCCCAGCCGCAACCACCATGCTCCCGCTCCACGACCGCGGCCAGCACCGCGGCCAGCACCACGCCCCGCGGCACCGGCGGGCGTTGCGGCGAGCAACGCATGGGGCGGCATTCGCGCCGCCCGCGCCGCGGCAGCCGCCACCGCGGCGATCGAGAGCGCGAGTGTCGCCGCGACGCCCGGCAGGATCGTGCTCCACGACGGCCGCGCCGCGGCGAATGCGGCCGACGAGCCGATGGCCACGTCACGGTTCCAGGCGGCCGTGAGGCCGGCGAGGAGGGCCCGCGACCAGAACGGGCCGACGACACCACCGACGGCCGTGCCGGCGCAGGCGGCGATGCCGCCGACGACGAGCAGCAAGGCCGCCAGTCTCCGCGGAGGCCAGCCGACCGCTGACAACAGCCCGATGGTGCGGCGGTGCGCCGCGACGAGGAGGCCGAAGAGTAGCCACGCGAGGAGCAGCGCCGCGGCGACAACAAAACTCGACAGGGCAAGGAACAGGCTCCCAAAGGGGGTCGATCCACGTGCAGCGGCGATCGCCTCGGCACGCAACGGCATCACGTTCAATCCCGCCGCGTCGGGACGCATGGCGATGGCGATCTGATCGGCCAGCGTCTCCAGCGACGTGCCCGCGGGAAGAGGCAGGTGCCAGGCGGTCGTCCGGCCGAAGCGGCTGCCCGCCAGCCGCCGCGCGGCCTCCAGCGAGACGAAAGCCTTGGGGGTGGCGCGATACTGCTTCCAATAGCGGTCGTCTTCGTCGTGCGGCGGGACCGTCCGCACACGCGACTGGTCGAACGGAAAGGGGGGATCCCAGTCGGCGATTGACGCTTCGTCGGTGACTCCTGCCACCTCGGGCACGAGCGACCGATCGACCGCGGCGCCTGTCATCTCCGCGATGCCCACGATGCGAAACTCGGTCGTGGCCTCCTCGACGCGGCCGTGGATCGTCTCGGGCTGGAAAAACCGCACCGCGAGCCGGTCACCAACGGCCACCGGCCTTCCCTGCGCCGCGAGATCGTCGGCCATCCAATTGTTGATGACGATCTCGTTGCCTGCCGGCGGCGGCAGCACATGACCGGCGGCGTCGACAAGATCTCCACCGGGAAACGACGTGCCATCGATGCCGAGCACCGTGGAATACGGGATGCGGGCTGAGGCGGGCTCATCGGCGGCGTCGAGTGGCACGATGTCATTGGCGAGAAAGACGAGCGTTGGCCGTCCGCCAAGCGGGGCAAGCACCGACTCCGCGGCGCGGTCGGCCTCGGCAGTGACGACGAGCCTGCGGCTCGTGAGCCGCAGGTGGCGGCCATCGGCCACGGCCTCGAGGGTGAGCCCATAGTCGGTGAGTCTCGGCGCGAGCCGTCCGCGCAGCCAGGCCGCGGCGTCGGACGACCCATCTGGCGGGCCGATCACAAAGACCGCGTTGGCCACGTCGCCCTCGCGGAGGATGGCCTGCGCGTCGACCAGCGACATCACCACGAGTGGCGGCGTGACCTGCGTCGGCCGCACCGCGAAGCGGCCCAGCCCCGTGTCGGCGAGCACCGCCGACACCGTCATCCGCCGGCCAACCGAGTCGCCGGACCGTCGGCCGAGCGGGCTGTCGGCTGGCACATCAGAACGCCGCGGTAGCCGCACCACCACCGTGTCGCCTGCGCGAATGCCGGCCGCACGGGCCAGCACGTCGTTGACGAGAATCACGTTCGGGCCGAGGGGCGGAGGCGGCGGATCGAAGCCGAGCGCTGCCGGATCGTCGCAGGCCAGCAGGGTCGCGGGAGATGCACCGGCCGGCCGCGCGCCAGGCGCGATTGAGGTCTGCGCGATTGAGGTCTGCGCGATTGAGGTCTGCGCGAT
>JBBDNW010000220.1:3358-12768 GCA_040877375.1 Pirellulales bacterium
CAGGCGCGATTGAGGTCTGCGCGATTGAGGTCTGCGCGATTGAGGTCTGCGCGATCGAGGCCTGCGCGATCGAGGCCGGCATCACGATGGCGGGCACGGTCTCTCCCGCGTTGTCTCCCGCAGCGATCTCTGCGGCGAGGTCGCGGCGCACGAAATCTGTCGCCAGCAACGCCGCGTCGATCCGGCCGAGCCGACCAACGGCGAGGTCGAGGAGCCCACTGCGAAGCGCATCGCCCACGCCGAGCGCTCCGACCACGGTGGTCGCCACCACGGCGCATGCTGCCGCCAGCGCTGCCACCTGGGGCCACCACTGCCGCGCCAGAGCCAGGCCCAACGCGCCAAGCGACCGCACCGGGCCGCTCATGGCTCGAGCCTTCCGTCGCGGAGATGACAGACAGAGCCAATCCGCGAGGTCACGGCCTCGTCGTGAGTGACCACGATCAGCATGCCGCCCGACTCGGCGACGAGGGCGATGAGCAGTTCCGTGATCTCTCCGGCCGTGTGCGAGTCGAGCTGGCCGGTCGGCTCGTCGGCAAGGATCAGCCGCGGCGAGAGCAACAGCGCCCGCGCTACCGCCACCCGCTGCCGCTCGCCGCCGGAGAGCTGGCCGGGGTGGTGATCGAGACGCTGCCCGAGGCCGACGCGTTCGAGCAGCTTTGCGGCCCGTGCCACGAGGTCGAGGGGCACGCTGCCTGAGGCCAGTGCCGGCACAAGCACGTTGTCGATGGCGGTGCAGCCATCGAGGAGATGATGCTCCTGAAACACAAAGCCGATCCGCCGATTCCGAAACCGGGCACGCTCTGCGGCGTCACCTGCGAACGGATCGACGCCGTCGAGCCGCACTGTCCCGGCCGTCGGCTCGTCGAGTCCACCGATGATCGAGAGCAGCGTGCTCTTCCCCGAGCCGCTCGGTCCCATGACGGCCAGCCGTCCGCCTGGTCCGAGCGTGAAGCCCACGCCGTCGAGCACGCGGAGTTCGCCCGTCGCGGCGGGATACGTCTTCGTGATGCCAGCGACTTCGAGCATTCGCAGCCCTCCGTCAGACGACTGCGCGGTAGGCGTCGAGCCGGCACACGATGTCGTCTGGAATCACCACCGCCTCTGGCTTGCAGCCCGGGTGCATGAGGCATCTCACCGCGACGACACGGCCGCGGGCAACCGCCCGGTCGGCCTGGCTGAAGGCGAACGCGTAGGTGACGCTCGACCGACCCACCGCCTCGACGGTGACCGCAATGTCGATCTCGTCGCCAAACCGCACGGCCGAGACGTAGTCGCAGGAGACAGAGACACGCGGCCAACTCGCGTCGATCCCCTTCTCGTCTCGCTCCACCACGGCAATCCCCGCGGCCCGGAGCAACTCATGCTCCGCCGATTCCATCCAAAAGAAAAACGCCGAGAAGTGCACGATGCCGGCAGCGTCGGTATCGCGAAACTCGACTCGGCGGCGGGTCGTGAGCGGCCCCATGACGTACCGTGATGTACCAAAGCGTGCCTTGGCGAGCCATGACATGCCATGACATGCCATGACTTACGAGGACAAAAGTTCGTGACCCGCTTACTCGCCCACGAAGGGGAGCAACGCCATGAACCGGGCCCGCTTGATCGCGCTGGTCACCGCATGCTGGCTGGCAGCGGTGCAGCCGCTCTTGCGGCGACCGATAATCTTGGCCTGCCGGTTCACCAACTTCCCAAGGAGTTCGAGGTCCTTGTAATCGACGTACATCGGCCGCGGCCGAGCACCGTCGATGAAGATCGGGTCGCGCCGCTTCAACTTGGGGCGTGGCTTTACCTTCTTGCGGGCAGTCTTGGCCAACTTTTGACGGGGTCCTGCAAAACTCATCGGAGGTGCTCGAGCCTTCTCTGCTGACGGGGATGATGAAACTGGGGACGGTCACCGGCTGACCTTCCCGATCATAACACGAGCACGGGAGCCGGGGCTTTATGGTCCCGGCTCCCGCGACACGTTTTGACACAGCACGAGAGTCGAAGGGCTGGCAAAACCAGCCCGCGACACGCGCGACTAGTACCGGTCGCCGCCGCCGCCACCGTAGCCACGGCCGCCGCCACCGCCGCCGCCACCGTAGCCACGACCGCCGCCGCCGCCGCCGCTACCGCCGCCACCGCCGTAGCCACGACCGCCGCCACCGCCGCCGCCGCCACCATAGCCGCCACCACCACCACCGCCACCGGCGCGGGGGGTACGCTCACGGGCTTCGTTCACGGTCAGCGGGCGACCATTCATCTCCTGGCCATTGAGAGCCGCAATCGCCGCCTGCAGTCCCTCGTTGGTCTCCATCTCCACGAACCCAAAGCCGCGTGAACGTCCGGTCTCACGATCGGAAATCACCTCGGCGCTTCGCACGGCACCGTGCGGAGCAAACATCGCCTCAAGATCGGCGGACGTGGTGGACCAGGGGAGGTTCCCCACGTAAATCTTCCCAGCCATAAAAAACTCAACCTCAAAGAAACGGGAACTGGATCACGCACCCATCGACTCAAGCGACCCTTGTCGAAGCACAGACCGCAGTTCCCGGCACGAGACGAGTGCGGACGAGAGTCAGTCGAACGGCAGAGTTGTAGCATTTCGAGCCTAAGTCCACAACAGTGAGGGGGGTCGGCCGGCCGGTCTGGAAGGGGGACAAATTCGATGCTCACAGGCCCCTGCCGGGTCGGTGATTGCAGCATTGCCGCTGAGCGGGCTATCCTTCATCCCTTTCGGGTCACCATGGCCATCTTCGACTGGATCAGCCGCCGCGTTTTCAACGCGGTCCACCGCAACAACCTGGTCTACAACACCTGCTGGGAGGATCCCCGGCTCGACCGGGAGGCCCTGCGGATCGGTCCCGACGACGACGTGCTCGTGATCACGTCGGCTGGCTGCAACGCGCTCGACTACGCACTCTGCCAGCCGCGGCACGTGTATGCCGTCGACATGAACCCCCGGCAAAATGCCTTGCTCGACCTCAAGATGGCCGGCATCAAGGGGCTCGAGTTCGAGGACTTCTTCCAGATGTTTGGCCAAGGCCGCCTGCCGGGCGTCCGACGAACGTACGAGCAGAAACTCCGTGCCGGCCTGCCGTCGTGGTCGCAGACGTTTTGGGACTCCAACATCAAATGGTTCGATGACCCGAAGCGATCATTCTACTTTCGCGGCACCTCCGGATTCTTCGCCAAACTCGCGAAGGTCTACACCGACAGGATCATCAAGGTGCGGCCGCACCTCGACCGTCTGCTCAATGCCTCGAGCCTGGAAGAGCAGCGGCAGATCTACGACGGCCACATCCGTGACAAGTTTGGCAAGGCGCTGCGGTTCGCGCTCAACCGCGACACAACGATGTCGATGCTCGGCGTGCCTCGAGCCCAGCGGCGGCAGATCGAGGCCACTTATTCCGGCGACCTGGCACAGTTCATCCAGGATTGCCTGGAGGGCGTGTTCGTCGGCCTTCCGATGACCGACAACTACTTCTGGCGGCTGTACATGACCGGTTCGTACACGCCCACGTGCTGCCCGGAGTATCTCGTACCCGAGAACTTCGCGCGGCTCAAGGCAGGGCTCGTCGAAACCGTTACGACCCACACCAACTCCGTGCAGGGGTTCCTCGAGCAGCACAACCGGCCGATCTCGCGATTCGTGCTCCTCGACCACATGGACTGGCTGAGCGACCACTTCTTCCCGCTGCTGGAGTCGGAGTGGCAGGCGATCGTGGACCGCGCGGCACCGCGGGCCCGGCTGATCTGGCGAAGTGGCGGCTTCAACACCGATTTCCTGGATGACGTGCGGGTGAACGTAGCCGGCACTTCCCGTGGCACGCGCGAGATCCTGGAGTACGACCGCGACCTCGCCGCCCGCCTGCATCCACTCGACCGGGTGCACACCTACGGCAGCTTCCATATCGCCGAACTCGTCTCGTAGAGCGCAAGGAAAGGGAGGCGAGGGGGTCGGCGAACGCTCTTAGGAGCCTTGGTCGTATCCTCGCCCCAGCGACGAGACTTTTGCCGCCCCCGAGCCGGCGATCACTCCGCCGTGAAGCGAAACAGCCGCCGCTCGCCGCGCACAAAGATCGAGTCGCCGGCCAGAGCCGGTGTGGAGTCGACCCCCTCGCCGACATCGTTCTCGGCCACGACCTCGAGGATCGGTCCGTCTTTGATCACGGTGATCCGGCCGCTGCGGTCGGTCAGGTAGACGTGACCACCGGCCGCGACCGGCGACGCGTAGGTGCGGCCGACACCGGGAACGCGCGCGGTCTCGTAGTGCGGTTTGCCGGTCGCCGCGTCGAGGCAGGTGAGCAGTCCGGTCTTCTCCTTGTAGTAATAAAGCCGGTCGCCGGACAGCAGCGGCGAGGCGACGTCGGGAGTGCCCTGGTGCTTGGTCCAGCGCACGTGCGGACCTCCAGCGAGGTCGCCGCGGCCAGCGAGGTCGAAGGCGCCGAGGAACGATCCGCGAAACCCGCTGCCGATGAAGGCGATGCCGGCGGCGGCCACGGCCGACGCGCAGGGCCGCTGCGCCTGGCCCCCACACCGCCAGAGTTCCCGGCCCGTGGCCAGGTCGTAGCCGCGGGCCGCCTGCTCGCCATTCATCACGACCTGCATCGTGCCCCCCGCATCGGCAACGACCAGCGGCGTGGCCCAGCAGGTGGGTTCGTCGCGGGGCGTCTCCCAGACGCGCTTGCCCGTCCGTTTGTCGACGGCGAAGAGCATCGACGGTCCCTCGTGGTCCCAGGGCACGATCACGAGATCTCCGGCGAGCGTTGGCGACGAGCCTTCGCCGAAGCCGTGGCGGACGGTCATGTCTCCGAAATCCCGGCTCCAGAGGTGCTCGCCATCCACCGCGTAGCAGTGCAGCCCGCGCGAGCCGAAGTGCGCATACACCCGTTCGCCGTCGGAGCAGGGTGAGGCGGAGGCAAACCCGTTGGTCTCGTGGGTGCCCTCGTGGGGCGTGGCTTTGACGCAGGACCTCGACCAGTTGTCGCGGCCGCTCTCGCGGTCGAGACAGATGAGTCGAAAATCGAGCCGACCCGGCTCGCCATCAACGGGCACTGTCGTCGTCACGAACACGCGGTCGCCGACAACCACCGGCGACGATGACCCTCGGCCAGAAATCTCGGCCTTCCAGTGGAGGTTGGCGTCGGGGCCGAAGGCCACGGGCGGCCGGGCCGTCAGCGACACGCCGTTGCCCCCGTCGCCCCGCCAGTGCGGCCAGTCGGCCCGGGCCGTCGCGACCAAACAGCAGAAGACGATGGCCGCGAGCGGCATGCGCCTTGTGTGAGCATTGGGCATCTCTTTCTCTCCCGCGGCGGCCGGTCAGCCGGTGGTGATCTCGCGGCTTCCACCGCCAGCCTATCTGTCGGGCCGCTTTTCGTGAGGAAAACGCCGCGCGGCCACCACGACCACCGCTGGATGAACCGGGCCGTCGGTGAGGCAGAAAGGCTGGGGGCTTTGCTGCTACAACGCCGTAAAGAGCGAGTCAGCGATTCAGCGAGGACGACATGGCGACAGACCAGCCGATCACAACCGACGAACTTCCCGCGCTCTTTCGCCTGATCGGCAACACACCCCTGATCCCGCTCCACTTCCGGAGCGAAGGCATCACGATCCACGCGAAGGCGGAGTTTCTCAATCCGAGCGGCTCGATCAAGGACCGGCTCGCGGCCTACATCCTGCTCGATGCCCGCCGCCGCGGACTGCTGAAGCCCGACACCGTCATCGTCGAATGCACCAGCGGCAACACGGGCATCGCCCTGGCGATGGTGGGCGCGGCGCTCGGTCACCGGGTCCGGATCCTGATGACCGACACCGCCAGCGTGGAGCGGCGGCATCTGATGCGGCACTTTGGCGCCGAACTCTTGCTCTTCGAAGCGACGCACGGCTACGCGACCGGGATCGACATGGCAGAGCAGATGGCCGCCGCCGATCCGCGGATTTTCCTGCCGCGACAGTTTTCAAACGAGCTCAACGCCCGGGACCACACCGAGCACACCGCCCGTGAGATCATCGCACAGCTGCCCGGCCGGATCGACGCGTTCGTGAGCGGCTACGGCACCGGCGGCACGCTCAACGGCGTGAGCCGGGGCCTGCGGGATGTGCATCCCGGCGTTTGCATCGTGGCGATGGAGCCGGCGGAGGCGGCGATGCTTCAGGGAGAGTCGCCCTGCTGCCACTTTATCGAGGGTGTGGCGGGTGGCTATCTGCCGCCGCTGCTCGACGGCGTGTCGATCGACCGGGCTGAAAAAGTCGCGTCGGCCGAAGCGCTGGCGATGACGCGGCGGCTGGCGCGGGAGTTCGGCCTGCTGGTAGGGACCTCGGCTGGTACCAACGTGGTCGCGGCCCTCCGCGCAGCACGGGATCTGCCGGCATCCTCCAGGGTCGTGACGATTCTCTGCGACCGGGCCGAACGGTACTACTCGACGCGGCTGTTTACCGACGTGTTGGCCGAGACCGCATGACGCCCTTCATCCACTTCTGGGAACTCGTCTTCGGCACGATTCTCGCACTGCTGCCGGTGATCAATCCGCTCGCGTCCGCGCCGGCCTTTCTGGCCATGACCGACCGCCTTTCGCCGGCCCAGCGGCACCGCCAACTCCTGGTGGCGTGCATTTATATGGTGGTGATCCTGGTGACGTTTCTCGTCGGGGGCTCGCTGATCATGGGCTTTTTCGGGATCTCGATTCCCGGCCTGCGGATCGCCGGCGGCCTGATGGTGGCCGGTATCGGCTCGAGCATGCTCGTGTCGGCGCCGGCCTCTGTGGGCGAGGCCGACATCACCTCGCCGGACCGCGACATCGCGTTTACGCCGCTGGCGATGCCGATGCTCAGCGGCCCCGGGGCGATCGCGGTCACGCTCGGCTTCACGTCGCTGGCCTCGGGATGGCTGGATTACGTCGCCGTTATGCTGGGCATCGTGGCGATGGCCGTGATCGCCTACGTGACGCTGCGGCTATCCGGGTCGATCGTGCGCGTCATCGGGCAGGTGGGCATGACTGCGTTGACGAAGGTGATGGGATTTTTACTCCTCTGCATCGGAATCCAGTTCATCGTCAATGGCGTGCTCGGCATCGCGACCGATCCCGTGCTTTTGCGAAGCATTCGCGACGCGCTCCACCGGTGACGCAGCACGCAGCAGGCGAGGGGAGCGCGGAGCCGGGTGACATGGCGGGCGGATTCCCCGCGCTCGCGCTTGGGGCTTCCTGACGGGAGGCGTTGCGGATTGGAACGCATCGCGTCGGATGCCTCCAAGAAGCCCGGAGCGCGAGCGATGGGAATCCGGGGGGCGACCGTCGCGATGGTGAATGACGAATCGGCATGGCGGGCGGATTCCCCACGCTCGCGCTGTGTTGCC
The DNA here is from genome assembly GCA_040877375.1 of Pirellulales bacterium. Taxonomy (GTDB): domain Bacteria; phylum Planctomycetota; class Planctomycetia; order Pirellulales; family UBA1268; genus QWPN01. The sequence continues at coordinate 10,695 of JBBDNW010000220.1, forward strand.
CTACCCATTTTTCGCACCACCGACCGCCTCGCGTTATGCTTTTTGCTTCACTGGGGGCATTGCGATCTTCGGCCCTTCAAACTTCCCGCCTTGCCCACGTTCCGACCCTGAATGAGGTTCCAATGCCGTCGCTTCTGAAACTGCTGTTCTGCCGCGTCTTTGGCTCGACACGATGCCTGCGGCATCGCGGAGTGCGGCGTCGTGAGTCGTTCTTGGCGCAGTTCGACGGCAGCAGAACCTTTTCCTCGCACTCGAGTCTGCTCGGGGGTGATGTGCTGGAACCGCGGTTGGTGCTGGCGGCCAACGACATCGTCGTCAGCGTAGTGAGCAACCAGGTCTACCTGACGCTCGACGCGGCAGGCACGGCGATCACCGACCTGCGTACCTCCTACTCAGGCTCCACGCTCACGATCACGGCGGCGACCGCCGGCACGATCTCGGGGGCGGCCCCTGGGATCACGATCAACCAAGCCGCCGATACCATCGCGGTAGACCTCAACACGGTCACCGGCTTCGCGGGCATTTACGTCGTGGGCGACACGGGCACCGATCTGATCACGATCGGCGCGGGGGGCGTCAACCTCGGAGCCGTGACGAAGGGGGCCACCAACCAAAGTTTCGTCATCGACATCGGTGCTGGCGCTGCGGACACGATCACGGTCGCGAATGCGATCGCATCCAAGGGAGGCGGTGCTGTCGTCCTGACGACGCTCGGCGTGGGGCCGATCAGCGGCATCCAGTTGGCTGCCAGCGTGACGACGCCCCAGGGCTCGCAGGTTTTTGACGGTGCCGTGACACTCCAGAAGGCCACCTCACTCAAGGCCGGCGGCACTATCATCTTCTCCAACACCGTCGATGGCGCCCGCAGGCTGACGCTCTCGGCCGGCGGCTCGATTTCGTTCGCCGGTGCGATCGGCGAGACGACGCCGCTGCGGGGCATCACCCTCTCGAAGGCAGCGAGCGTGACGGTCCTCGACTCACTCGCGCTCGACGGCACGGGCACTGCCGCCGGCACCAGCGGTTTGGTGATCGCGGTGAACGTCAACAACGTCGTCTTAGCAGCGCAGCCGAGTACGATCACCGGTTTCAGTGGCAGCGGCATCCAGTTCGCTGGGGCCTCGACGGGATCAACGCTCAGAAACATCTCGAGCACCGGCAACGGCATCGGCTTGCAGATGGGGCCTGGTTCGTACTTCGGCACGGTGATTACGGGCAACGTCTTCTCCAACAATCGGACCGGCGTCTCGCTGACCAACGTCCGGCAACTCACCCTCGGCGGGCCGACGCCCGCGAACAACGGTCGTGCCGCCAACCTCGGCAATGCGATCACCTTCAATGATCGCTTTGGCATTGACGCCAGTGGGAGGTCAACCGGATCGGTCATCCAAAACAACCGGATCAGCAACAACCTGCTCGGCAACGTCAGAAACCTCGCGCTCAAGAATGGGGCCGCGGTCGTCTCGTCGGCCCCGGGTTTGTCGGTGATCCTCAACGCGGTGGGCCTGGCCTCCTTGAGGGCGGAGCAAGTGGGGCTCTATGCCTTCGACCTCCAGATCAGCGCTAACGGCGTGGCGATGAGCTCCACCGGCGCGCTCAACTTCGTGAAGAACCTCGTCGACATCCAAGTCGGAATCACGCCCCCGGCCGCCTCGGTTCAAAGCACCAACTTCAGGCAGATCGGCAGCCTCACCTTCGTCAACGCCCAGTCGTTGGGCGCGACGGGCACTCCGTGGGTGAGGCTCGACTCCGCCAGGCAGGGAGCCCAGCAGGCCGTCGTGGTGACGAACACTATCGTCACCAACCTCACTCCGAAACACACGCTGCGGTCGCTCGAGTTCCCGACCGATGCGGCGTTCGTCGGCTCCGACGAGTTTGGGCAGCGTTACACGACGAACATCGGGCTGTCGACGTTTGTCGCGCTCTTGCCGCTGTACAAACTGGCCGGCGTGCGGCTACCCCCGATCGACAACACCCCGACCGAGGTCGATGTGTGGGTCGATCCCAAGGGCTACGCGACCCGGTTCACGGCCACGGTGGCCGACGTGGCGATCACGATCAGCCTCTCCAACTTCGG
>JBBDNW010000221.1:0-2312 GCA_040877375.1 Pirellulales bacterium
ATCCTAACCAAGTCCAAGAAATACGTCCAGTCAACTTTGCCGCCGTAGAAAAAAAGCGGCGAACGTGCCGGTTGCTGCGAGATAACTCATACAGGAGCACCAACCAATGGGAATTGACTACTCGGCCGGCTACGCCGACGTGATCGAGTGGGACCAAGTCGCTCAGCTCGTGCCGCAAGAGGCGGCGGAGTTCATGGCAGTTGTCGACAAGCACAAGAGTGTCGAAGACGCCCAGCACGTGCTGGCCGGTCTGGCCCGCTGTTACCAGTTCGACCCGCCAGAAACCGACGAGCTACGCACGGCGATCAACTGCGAGACCGACGCCGAAGAGGACACCGCGATGGCGGAGCTCCAGGCCGCCTATGCGTCGCTGCGAGCCGCATTTGCCGGCGCAACTTCGATCGCCAAGACAACCAGTCAGCTGGAGCTCGGCATCGGTTACCACGACTCCCAGAGCCAGGGTTGCCGCGGCGACGAACTTGACGGCGTCTACTGGTACGTCGACGGTGCGCAGGAGCTGTCGCCAGCCGGCCGCCAGTTCGAAAAGCTGTTCCTGCGCAAGTTTTTCACGTCGTGGGGATAGAGCCATTCAGAGGGGCGGCGGGCCCTGGACCGGCGCGCCGAACGGAACAGGGCATGTCCCGCGCCGTTACCGACATCACCCATTACTAGAAGTAAAGAAAGGAACCACTTCCATGAAGATTCTGTTTGTCAACCACGACGGGGCCGGCTTCGCCGACTACGTCGAGCTGCCTCACGGTACCTCTGTGCATGAGCTGTTTGCCAGCCGGATGGTCGCGGCCAAGCCGGACGACTACCTGATTCGCGTCAATCGCCAGCCGGCGCCTCGCGACCAGGTCCTCTGTGAAGGCGACCGCGTGACCTTTACGCCTGTCAAGATCGAGGCGGCCCGCGACGCGCACTACGCATCCCGCGACTAGCGGGCTGGTGCTAGAACTGGCGCTCTCACGACCCATTGTTGAGCAGGCTGTCGGGCCCACCACCCGGCAGCCTGCTTTCTTATACCCAGGTAAATACACAACATGCCCCCCATCAACCGACCCCTGCTACGTCTAGCCCTGGCGATGCATGCCGATCTGACCGGCAAGCGACCGTATGAGCGGCTCCTCGATTTGCCGTCCTCCGCCTGGCAGGAGTGCGATCGTACGGTCCGCCAGCTCCGCCGCGCGCAGCTCCGCGGCTGGCACCTGGCCGCCGACGAGCTGCGGACCAATCTCCGTTATGAGTTAATATCGATCCAGTCCGCTCTGGCGGTCATTGTGGCCGAGTTGCCTTCCCCACTCGGAGTGGCGACCGCGGCCACCAGCGGTGACCTTTACGAAGATCTGGTCGCGCTCGCCGACGAATTCCCGGACCTCCACTTCGATCGACAGGCCGCCAGGCTGTCGGTGACCACCGAACCGATCACGCTCGAAGGCCAGTACCTGGGACCGTTCGAGATCCGGCTCGATTGGCGCGGCGAGTCGCGCGGCGACACACCCACCTATCGCGTCGTGGCCCTCGACCCCCATCCGGCCGAAAGCCGTGAGGGCGTCACGCACCCACATGTCATGGACGAGGTGCTCTGCGAGGGAGACGGCCGACTGGCCATTCGGGGCGCACTGGCCCAAGGAAGGCTGCTGGACTTTTTCACGATCGTGGCCAACCTGCTGCGAACCTACAACTCGGCTAGCCCGTTCGTGGAACTGGCCGTCTGGCACGGCAGCAGCTGTTCGGACTGCGGCGCCCTGGTCGACGACGAAGAGTGCTTTACGTGCCAGGCCTGTCACGACTCGGTCTGCGACGGGTGCGAAGTCGTGTGCAGCGGCTGCGAATCCTGCTACTGCACGGGCTGCACCGCGGCCTGCCCCGACTGCGACGAGAATTACTGCCGAGGCTGCCTGGACCGCTGTCGCGGCTGCCGCACGGCGCGCTGCAAGTCCTGTTTAGATGACCACGAAAGGTGCCCTAACTGCCATGAAGAAGACGAATCCGAAACCATCCCCGACGCCGCGTCCGCCCGTCCTGCGGTTCAGCCCCACGGCCTGGGCCAAGCTCCTGTGCCTGCGTGATGCGGGCGACACCGAGATCGGCGGCTTCGGGATCTCTGCCACGGACGATCTACTGTTCGTAAAAGACGTGCGGCTCGTGGACCAGACCTGTACCTGGGCCAGTGTCGACATGGAGGACGAATCGGTGGCCGACTACTTTGACCGCCAGGTCGATGCGGGCCGGCCACTCGCACAATTCGCCCGCTTGTGGATCCACACCCATCCGGGTAGTTCAGCCCAGCCCAGTGGCACGGACGAAGC
>JBBDNW010000222.1:0-3905 GCA_040877375.1 Pirellulales bacterium
CGCCGGGGCGAGGATACGCCCAAGGCTCCTCGAGCGTTCGCCGACCCCCTCGCCTCCCGTCAGGAAGCCCCAAGCGCACGCTTGGGGAATGCGGGTAGCACCCCGCCCCGCTCCACCAAAGGCAGATGCGCTCGAGGCTTCCGCTACGGCGCGGCGGTGGCAGGCTTCTCCTCCACCGCCGCGGTGAAAGTGACCGTCCGGGCGATCAGTTCGGCGAGTTCCGCGGGCGGTGCCTCAAGCGCTCCGGCGACGTCATCGGGCACCCGCACGGCGATCACGACACAGAACTCCTGCTTTGGATCGGCCGAAACCCAGATCTCGCACGTCCCGTCCCACTTCTTGCGCTCCACGCTTCCTGCGGTGACGCTTTCGAACTCCTGCTTGCCTTTCATCGAAAGGATGTCCCACACGGCCGGCCCTCCGGCGACGGCCGCCACTTTCTGCCCTCGCTTCCAGTCAACCTTCCGAAACTCCTCGTCGCCCCGGACCTGCTCGAGAATCTCCCGCTCGACCTCGCCGTAAGGTCGCTGTCCCGCCGCCACGGTGCCCACCGTCACCACGGCAGACAACACCGCGTTGCCCGCGTTGAGACGCACTTCCCGCGCCTGGTCGTAGCCGGGAAAGTCCTTGAGGAACGGCGGCCTGACCCGCTGGGCGGCGCCGTCGTCCTGCTGCATGCCGCCAAACTGCTTCGGTAGCCGCATCTGCACGCGACCGCCTGCTGATTCATAGGGCAATACGGCGAGGGGCGCGAAGACCGCGGCTTCACGGTAGGCGGAAAGGCTGACAGCATAATCCTCGTCGTACCGCCCGACGGAACAGCCGGCGAGCGACGCCAAGAAAACGAGCGGCAGGAAAACGAGGGTCAGGGGGCGATGCACGAGGAGCATGGTTGGTTACCGTCGCGGGAGGGCCGGATCACCAGGCGGTTCCACCCGGACTGGTGTCCGGAAAAATCGATTGTGAGGAATTTGGCGGCGGGTCAAGCCGCCGGCAAAAAGCCCGCCACCGGCCAGAAGTGCCTGTCCCGCAATCCCTTCGGCATCCTCCTCTTTTCGCCAAACCTTTTTTCTCCACCCGGACAGCCCTCCCTGCCGATCTCAAGGGTGCGAATGGAAGTTCGCTCGGCAGGGCGGCAGGCCGCCAGTTTTCGTCCCGGCAATGGAGTGCCCCAGTCATGCGGATCAACACCAGCAGATTCGGTCGCATCGACGTCGATGCCGCCGACATCCTCCGGTTTCCCAGCGGCCTGCCCGGCCTCGAGGATTGTCGCGAGTGGGCCCTGCTCGCCGACGCGTCCAACGACGCCCTCGGCTGGCTGCAGTGCACGACCCGTGGCGACGTGGCATTGGCGGTCGTGAGCCCGCGGCGCTTCGTGCCGGAATACCAAGTGCGAATCCCCCGTAGCGAACTGAGCCCTCTGTCGATCAACGACATGCGGCAGGCGCAGGTGGTGGTCGTCGTCGGACAAAACGGTAGAGGCCTCACCCTCAATCTCAAAGCGCCAATCGTGATCAACCTCGAAGCCCGCACCGGCCGTCAAGTCGTTGCGAGCGGCGAGTTGCCCATGCACTACGAACTGTCTCTCGAACGACCTCCACTCAAAAAGAGTGCATAATCATCAGTGGCGGGCGGCACAGGATTGCCGCCTCCACGACGGATCAGGAAGGAACCAGCGATGCTCGTGCTCTCCAGACAACGTGACGAAAGCATCATGATCGGCGACAACATTGTCGTGACGATCGTGGATATCCGGGGAGACAAAGTCCGCCTCGGGATCAACGCCCCGTCGGAAATCCCTGTGCATCGCCAGGAGGTCTACGAGGCCATCCAGCGGGAGAACCTGCGGGCTTCTCAGCTCGAGCCAGGCGACACGCAGGAAATCGGCAAGTACGCCAACCGGGGCCCCTCCCGGCCGGGAGACGCCCCGCGGCCCCGGTGACCGCCTGACGGCAGCCGCCGCTGTCACGGATTGAAGTACGGCGGGTGGTTCTCGGGTTTCCACTTAATGTTGCAGCCGAGGCTCGGAATCTGGTCCGCCACCGGCGGCTGGCCGGCGAGGAGGGCGTCGATGGCGGCTCGCAGGTCGCTGCCGGTCACCGGCGTCTCGCTGCCCGGACGGCTGGGATCGAGCTGGCCTCGGTAGACGAGTTTCCGCTTGGCATCAAACACATAAAAGTCGGGCGTGCAGGCGGCGTGGTAGGCCTTCGCCACCTCCTGCGTCTCGTCGTAGGCATAGGGGAAGACATAGCCACGGTCCTCGGCCTCGCGAACCATCTGCTCGGGCGAGTCGGCCGGATGGGCGGAGACATCGTTGGAACTAATCGCGATCAAGCCGATACCGCGGGGCGTGTATTCCTGACCGAGCTGGGCGAGATGATCGGCCACGTGCTTCACGAAGGGGCAGTGGTTGCAGATGAACATCACCACCGTGCCCTTCGGGCCGGCGGCATCGGCGAACGTCACCATCCGACCGTCGACGTTGGGGAGGTCGAAGTCGGGGGCGATCGTGCCGAGAGGCAACATCGTGCTGGGCGTGCGGACCATCGCGGGCTCCTTTAGTAGCGTTCGACAATCTTACGCGATCTCTGCCTGCCCCGCAGAAGCGCGTGTCGTGGGCGGGGAGGGTCGGTGAAGCGGCGGGGAGGGTCGGTCGAGGGGCACCGCCGGGGACGGCAGCAGTCTCGTCGCGGGAGTATTTCGCGTGGTCCCGGTTCGGCCTGATGACCCTGTGGGAGCGAAATCCTCCAAGCTCCTCGAGCAGCCGCCGATCCCCGGCTTCCCGTTCGCTGACTCGCCGTTCGCTGACTCGCCGTTGACTGCCTCGCCGTTCGCTGCTTTGCCGTTGCCCAGATCTCTGCTGACGCACTCGGGGAGGCGGAGGGATCGGCGTGAGCGTGACGAGCATCGAGAATTTCGCTCACAGGAGGAGCAACCCTCGTACGAGGTGACGCGAAATACTCCTGCGAGGAACCTCATGCCGTCCCGCAGCCGGCTTCAACCACACCAGCGTCAACTTCACCAGCTTGAACATACCGGCTTTCCATCATCGCGGGCACACGCATAAACCGCGCTCAACAGGCGAAGACGCGGCGGGCGTTGGCAGTCGTGGCGGCCGCGAAGGCGTCGAGCGACTCGTCACGGGCAAGCGCCAGGCAGCGGGCCGTGTGCACCACGTTGGCCGGTTCGTTCCGCTTGCCGCGGAGCGGTTCAGGCGCGAGGAACGGGCTGTCGGTTTCGATGAGCAGGCGATCGAGCGGCACCCCCTTCGCCACCTCGCGGAGGGCTGCCGACGAGCGAAAGGTTACCATCCCCGCGAATCCGAGATGGCAGCCGAGCTCGACCGCCTCGACCGCCTCGTCGGCCGTGCCAGTGAAGGCATGCAGCACCGGCTGAAGCGGCCCGCGAGCGATCGCCTCGCGGAGCATGTCGAGCGTGTCGCGGATGCTTTCCCGGGTGTGGATCACGACGGGGAGCGAGAGCCGTTGGGCAAGCCGGAGATGGCGATCGAAAAACTCCCGCTGGAGTTCCGGTGGCGCTGTTGTGCGATACCAGTCGAGCCCTGTCTCGCCCACCGCGGCCACGCGGCCCGAGACGGCAAGCCGCTCGATGCGGTCCCATTCGCCAGGCTCGGCCTCCGCGACATCATTGGGATGGATACCGGCCGCAGCGATGACTCCCGACTCGCGGCCGGCCAGTTCCGCGGCGGCCTCGCTGTCGGCGGCCCGCGTGCCGATCACCGTTATGCGAGTCACGCCAGCAGCCCGGGCCCGCGTGAGCACGTCGGGCAACTCGGCCCCGAACCGCATCGGGTCGAGATGGCAGTGGCTGTCGAAGAAGTCCATGGGCTTAGGACGCCGCCGACGGCGCGGCAGATCCTGATCCTGATCCTGATCCTGATCCTG
>JBBDNW010000222.1:4005-12701 GCA_040877375.1 Pirellulales bacterium
TAGGACGCCGCCGACGGCGCGGCAGATCCTGATCCTGATCCTGATCCTGATCCTGATCCTGATCCTGGACCTGGACCTGGACCACCGGAGAGGCCGGCCTTCAGCTTCGCAGCGAGCTGCTTGAGCACATCGATATGCTGCCGCGTCGACTGCTGGGCGTCACCGACGAGGTCGGCGGCCGCTGCATCGGTTCCCACGGGGCCGGTCAGCGAGTCGAGCACGCCGAGTTGCCGCGTGAGGCCCTCGATCAACCGTGGCAGGAGGGAGCGGAGATCGACATCGTGCAGGGCGGTGAAGGAGAGTGGATAGGCCACCCTGGGCGGGCTCGCCAACTCACGTTCCTGGAGGATCGTGTCGACGCGGCCGACGATGCTCCGAAGGTCGTCAACGGCGTCAGCAATCGCGAGCTTGATCGACTCATCGCCAGGATATGACCAGATTCCCGAGTCGGCGAGGTACATGAGCATCGACGGCTGGATCGCGGCAACGAGGCGGCAGAGAGGATCGGTGGCGGGCATGATGCGGATGTTCTGCTCCTACGACGCAAACGTCCCGGCCAACTGGGCGTAGGCGTAGAGCCCCGACCAGAAGATGCCGAGCAGGACAACCGGCACCACCACCGCGGTGACGAGCGCTCCGGGCAGCCAGACGGGAGCCGGTGCCGCCACGCGGTCTTCAGGCGGCGGGTCGAACGTCATCACCTTGAGCACACGGAGATAGTAGAAGAGGCTGATCACGGTGTTGAGGCCGCCGATGACGAGCAGCACGAGCATCAGCGGTCGCTCGATTCCCTTCGTAATCGCCTCGACGAGCGAGGAGAAGATGAGAAACTTTGAGACGAAACCGGCGAGGGGCGGCAGGCCAATCAGGCTCACCAGCACCGCCCCCGCCGCCACCACCATGCCGGGGTTCGACCGCACGAGGCCGGCATAGGCGGCGATCTCCTCGCTCCGTAGCCGGTTTCGCAGCACGGCGACGATCGCGAACGCACCGAGGTTCATGAACAGGTAGGTGCCGAGGTAGAACGCGAGCGCCGTCACCGCCTTCCGGCAGCCCTCCGGGTCAACTCCCAGCATCGCGACCGCGGCCGCCACGCCGAGGAGCAGATAACCGGCGTGGGCGATCGTCGAGTAGGCGAGCAGCCGCTTCATGTTGGTCTGACCGTAGGCGCCGAGGTTGCCGAGCGTGCAGGTGACGGCTGCCATGAGGCCGATCAGGTAGACCAGGAACTGACGGACGTCCGCCAGACCGGCGGCCGATGTGCCAGCGGCGTCACCGAGCCAGCCGAGGCCAAAAGCGACCCGCACGGCCAGGGCCACCGCGGCCGCCTTGCTCGCCACCGAGAGAAACGCCCCCACCTCGGCGGCGGCCCCCTCGAACACGTCGGGGCACCAGAAGTGGAAAGGTACCGCAGAAAGCTTGAATGCCAGCCCCACGGCCATCATCAGGCCGCCGAGGGTGAGCACCATGATCGGCCCAGCCGAGTCGGCCACGTAAAAACTGTCGGCTCCATCGCCCACGATCCGGCCGAGTTCAGCGGCCATGCTCGGCAGATGGCAGGTGCCGAGCACACCCGCAAGCAGGCTGATCCCGTAGAGCATCACACCCGCGGCCCCCGCGCCATACACGGCGTATTTCAGGGCAGCCTCCGAGCTTGCCTTGCGACCCTTGAGCATGCCGGCGAGGGCATACGACGGCACACTCGCCATTTCGACCGCCATGAAGATCATCAGCAGGTGATTGGCAGACGCCATCAGGCACATCCCGAGTGACGAACCGAGCACCAGCGTGTAGAAGTCGGCGCCGTCCTCGCGATCCGGGATCCCCGAGATCTTCGTGAACAGGATGTAGAGCACGAGAAAGCCCGCCAGCAGAAAGCGGATGTAGGCCGTCAGCGAATCAAATACCAGCAAACCGCCGAACAGTTCCTGAGAGGCTGGATGCGTGGCTGCGACGACGGCCGGCCACGGGGATCCGGGTAGCCCCCGCAGGTCGCTCCAGGCGTACCAGAGCGCGAAGGCCACGCCCCCCAAGGCGACCAGGGCCGAATCGAGCCACCGGAGCACCGGCAGCATCCTGCAGAGCAGGACGAGCACGATGGTCGCCGAGAGGGCGAGTTCGACACGAAACAGCGGCAGCGACACCTCAAGGGTGTCGGTCAGCGTGCTGGTAAGAAGGGATCCGAGGTCCATGCGTCGGTGCTACGTTGAGTGGTTTGAGTCAGTTGGGCGTCAACGAGAAGTCACGTCGGCAGCCGGAGGGCCGCCCGCCACGGGCTGAGCCGCCTTCGACCCGACGTCGCGAGTCCAGTCGGCGAGCGTCTCGACCTGGCGGTTCACCGAGGGCGTGACGTAGTTGAAAATCAGCTGGGGTGCGACACCGAACAGGATGGCAAGGAACACCAGCGGCGTGGCAATCGCGAGTTCGCGGCCCGTCATCGGCGTCAGGTGGTCGCCATGGGGGCCCTTGTACTCGGCTCCGAGATACACCCGCTGGATCGCCCAGAGAATGTAGGCCGCGGTGAGGATCACGGTGAAGGCCGAGATCACTGCGAGCGTGCGGCTGTAGTTCCAGCTGGAAAGCGTGACCAGCACCTCGCCGATGAAGCCGCAGAGCCCTGGCAGCCCGAGGCCGGCGAAAAACACGGCCACAGCCAGCCCGCTATAGACCGGCATTCGATTGAAGATCCCGCCAAACTCCTCGAGATTGCGGTGGTGGACCCGATCGTAAAGCACGCCCACCATGAAGAACATGCCGGCCGACGAGATGCCGTGAGCCAGCATCTGGAACATCGCACCGTTGACTCCCTGGGCCCATGCATCCCAGCGAAACTCATTGCCCGCAACCGCGCTCCATACGCCGAGGCCGAGCATGACGTAGCCCATGTGGCTCACCGAGCTGTAGGCCACCATCCGCTTGAAGTCTTTCTGGGCGAGCGCAGCGAAGGCTCCATACACCATCGACACCACGCCGAGCCCACACACGAGCCAAGCGAGCGAGAGGCCGGCACCCGGGCAGATCGGATAGCAGATCCGCAGGATGCCGTAGCCGCCGAGCTTGAGGAGCACGCCAGCCAGGATCATCGAAATCGGAGTCGGAGCCTCGACGTGGGCGTCGGGCAGCCACGTATGCACCGGCACCACCGGCACCTTGATCACGAATCCGATCAGCAGCAGAAGGAAGGCCCAGATCTCGAGGCTCATGCCCCAGAGGCTGACCGCGGCGAAGGGCGACTTCGGAAGCTGGCCCAACTGGGCGAGAGCCAGAAGATTAAACGTATGGATCGGGCTCTCCGCCGCAGCAATCGCGGCGACGGCATCGGCCCTGCTGGCGGCATCGAGCGCCGGACTCACGACGTGGCTCGCCACGAGTTGCTCGGGCGAGAGCATCCGCAGATCGCTCGTGAAATAGAGCATCAGGATCGCCAGCAGCATCAGCACGCTACCGAACAGCGTGTAGAGGAAGAACTTGATCGCCGCGTACTCCCGACGCGGTCCGCCCCAGACGCCGATCAGGAAGTACATCGGGAGGAGCATCACCTCCCAGAAGACGTAGAAGAGGAAGAAATCGAGCGACACGAACACGCCCAGCATGCCCGTCTCAAGCAGCAGGAACAGCACATGGTAGGCCTTCACGTGCTTCGTGATCGGCCAACTCGCCGCACAGGCCAGCACCGAGAGGAAGGTGGTCAGCACGACGAGCGGCATGCTGATGCCGTCGACGCCCAGCAGGTAGTCGATGTTGAAGGCTGGAATCCACGGCTTCTTCACCACGCTCTGCATGCCGGCCTCGCCGATCGTGAACTGCGCGGGGCCGACGGCCCCGAAGAGCGTTGGCCAAGCCATCCAGAGCGAGAGCACAAAAACCACCACCGTGGTGGCGAGCGCCACCCAGCGGATCATCTCTTCGCGGGCCTTGGGGATGATCGGCAACGCGAGCACCGCGGCGACGAGCGCCGGCAGAAACACGATCATCGACAGGGGCCAGAGGGCGGGTTGCGTGAGTGCGTCGGCAGGAGACATCGGGAAATCCGTCTTGGGTTCCGGGTTGAATCGATGCGGTGGAGCCGGAGGTCAGCCGGCGAGGGACGATCTGAACAGCATGCTCGCAAGCACGAATAGGGCCACGGTGCCGGCGGCGATAAACATGACGTATTGGCGGAGACTGCCGGTCTGCAGTTTCTTGAGCTCGAGGCCGGCGGACCAGGTAGCGCTGGCCGTCGCGTTGACGAGGCCGTCGACCAGCGTCCGATCGATCCAGTCGTCGATGCCGGCCACCTGCCGCGCAGTCCAGGCAAGGCCGTTGATGAAGGGGTCGATCAGCCCCTGATCGATGCCGCTGGCAACTGCTGCGAGCCCGTGGGCTGGCACGACGAAGAGGGCTCGGTAGAGTTCGTCGAAATACCAGCGATTCGCCAGAAAGATGGAAATCGGACGAAAGATCGTCGCGATCGCCGCGGGCGAGATCACCCGCCAGAGATACATCGCAGCCGCGAGCAGCACGCCGCCGAGGGCCGTCGCAAACGCCGTCATCGTGGCGGTGACATGGATCGTGCCCTCGTGGCTCAAGTACTCCGCAGGGACAGTGAGCGTCTGGCCGAAGGCAAACCCGCCCTGCACAGTCTCGGCAGTCCCGGCTGGCCGCGACTGCTCGAGCAGGTTGGCGATGCCGAAGCCGCCCGGGAGTGTCCAGCCGGCGACAACCGCGAGCACGGCGAGCACGAGCAGCGGCATCACCATCACCTGCGGCGACTCGTGCGCGTGCTCTGCGACATGGTGGTCGCGGGGCGTGCCGGCAAACGTCATGAACCACAGCCGGAACATGTAGAAGGCGGTGAGGAACGCGCCACCAGCCACGGCCAAAAAGAGGATCGAATGCCGAGGGTTGGCCTGCGAGAAGGAGAGTGCTTGAGCAAGGATCGAATCCTTCGAGTAGTAGCCTGAGAGGCCGATCACGAACGGTATCCCCGCCCCAATGATCGCCAGGCAGCCCACGAGCATTGTGCCGGCCGTGTAGGGCATCACCTTCGCGAGCCCACCCATCTTCCGCATGTCATTCGTATGGCAGGCGTGGATCACCGAGCCAGAACAGAGAAACAGGAGGCTCTTGAAGAAGGCGTGCGTCACGAGGTGGAAGAGGCCGGCGACCCAACCGCCCACGCCCAGGGCAAGCATCATGTAACCAAGTTGGCTGACGGTGGAGTAGGCGAGCACCCGCTTAATGTCATTGGCGACCAGTGCGATCGTCGCCGCGATGAACAGCGTGATCGCCCCGATGTAAGCGATCACGAGGAGCACGTCGGGCGTGAGCACAGGAAAGAAACGACCCACGAGATACACGCCCGCCGCGACCATCGTCGCCGAATGCACGAGGGCCGACACCGGCGTGGGGCCTTCCATCGCGTCGGGCAGCCAGACAAAGAGCGGAAACTGGGCGCTCTTGCCCACGCAGCCGCAGAAGATGCCGACGCCGGCGATGAATAGCAGCCACTTGCCGAAGCCTTCGGCCCGCCATGCGTCAACCTTGCCGGCCACGTCGCCGGGAGCAGTCTTCGCCACCTTCTCGGCGGCGGCGAACTTTACCATCCCATCTGGCACGCGGAGGGCATGCCCGGCCTCGGCTGGCCGCACCAGGCTGAAGAGCCCCGGCCTCGACACCGACTGACCGTCTGGCCCGGGGACCTGCGAGTCGGCAAAGTGAAGCGTGCCGAGGGCGCCCCACAACGCCATCAGGCCGATCAGCATCCCGAAGTCACCGACACGGTTGTAGAGAAAGGCCTTATTGGCCGCATTCGAGGCGCTCTTCCGCTCGTAATAGAAGCCGATCAAAAACCAGGAGCAGATGCCGACGAGCTCCCAGAAGATGAAGACCATCGCCAGGTTGCCGGCAATCAGAATGCCCATCATTGAGAAGCAGAAAAGCGACAACGCCTGAAAAAACCGCGGGAAGCGACCCGGCCGGTGCAGATGGCTGCCGTCAGCGAGATGAACCTCGTGGTCGGTCACCTCATGGAGTTCGTCGTGCATGTAGCCCGACGCGTAGACGTGGATGCAGGTGGCGATGAAGGTCACCACCACGAACATCAGGATCGTGAGCGAGTCGATATACCAGCCGATCGAGAGTTTGAGCCGGCCAGCCTCGTAGAGCGTGTACCAGTCACCAGAGTAAGCCACCGGCAACTGCACCGCATGGCTGCCATGGTCAGCGTCATGACCGGCCGCATCGGCGTGGTCACCCGCATGAGCTGCGCCGTGATGGGCCGCGACGGCCGGATGGACGCCGAGCCACGCCACAAAGGCGACAAGGGAAAGCACGAGCGACGTCACAATCGCGGCAGTAGCGACCCAGGCTGCGTTGCGGCCGTGCGGCCCCATCCGCGGGCCAAAGAACAGGATCAGCACGAACGACGCCAGCGGCAGGAGCCAGGCCAGGCCGAGGAGTTGCGGAAGTTGGGAGGCGAGATCCATAGCTGCTCTGGCCGCATGGCCTTCAATCGTCGAACGTGAAGTGATCAACCCTTGAGGTCGTCGGCCCGATCGACGTCGACCGTGGCGTGGTTGTTGTAAAAGTTGAGCGTGATCGCGAGCGCCACAGCCGCCTCGGCCGCCGCCAACAGGATCACAAACAGGGCGAACACCTGCCCATCGAGCCCCAGCGACCGCGACCCCTCGCCCTGAAGATAGGGAGAGGCGAAGGCGACGAAGTTGACATTCGCACCGTTGAGCACGAGTTCGATCCCCATGAGCACGCCCAGGGCGTTTCGTTTCATGGCCATACAAACCACGCCCGACACAAACAGAATCGCGCCGACGACGAGATAGTGAGTCACGCTGACCGGTTCGGTGATCAGCCCAATCAACGGGACGGCGGACGCGACGACGATGTTCATGGACGCCCCCCCGCTAGCACGGAACCGCTGCGATGACGCTCGCGGCCAATCGAAGCATGCTCGGCAACCGACGCAGGCGGCTCAACCGACGCCGCGACCTCGATGGCCCGCGGCACCTTGCGACGCTTGGCCCGGGCAAGATAGGCGGCCCCGACGAGCACGACAAGCAGATGAATCGAAACGATCTCAAAGGGAAGCATGTAGCCAGGACGCTTGTTCGCGGCAGGAGCACCGACGGCTGGCTCGTCAACACGAACACCAACCAGCGACATCCCAATCGGCGTCGCGGCAGGTTCGGCGACCACGCCCGCGGCGGGCGCCCGCCACGGCTTGACGGAAAACGCCGCCTGCAGGAGCAGAGCCAGCAGGGCCACGCCCACAATACCGGCGAGCACGCGATCGCGGCCCGAGCCCTTGATCGCCACCAGCGGCGCCTGGGCCGTGAGCATGACTCCGAAAACGAGGAGCACGAGCGTGCCGCCGACGTAGATCATGAGTTGCATGGCGCCCAAAAACTCGGCACCGGCCAGGAAAAAAAGGCCGGCCGTCGCTCCGAGCGAGAGGACCAGATAGAAAGCCATCCGCACGACGTTGTCGGCGGCGACGACGGCGATCGCGAACCCGCAGGCGACCAAAGCGAACAGCAGGAAAAACAACGAGTGCCAGTTGATGGCGGCCACCGGGAGGGGCGCGGTGATCAGAGCACCTGCGATCATCGGGAGGTCAGACATCACGGACTCACCTGCACAACCTTCCCGACATCTGCCGACCGCACCTCGAAAGCCCCGCCGGGGCCCGGCAGCCAACCCTCGCGAATTTCACCCGCGGGCCGGCGCAGGCCCGGCACGAGGCCGCCCGGCAGGGCGATCTGCCAGAGCATGGCACCCAGAAACATGGCGGCTGCCAGTGGCGTGCAATACTTTAAGCAGGTCACCATCACCTGATCGATGCGGAGCCGGGGCAGTGTCCAGCGAATCCACATCATGATCAGCACGCCGAGAGAGGCCTTGCCGAGCAGGTTTGCCATGCCCAGCAGCCGGACGAAATAACTGGCCGTGTCACCCGTGCCCTCGGAGAGGCCGAGGAGCGATGCCACCGGGATCGGACCGTTCCAGCCCCCCAGGAAAAGCAGCGCCGCGAGGGCGCTCACGAGAAACATCGAGCCGTACTCGGCCATGAAGAAGTAGCTCCACCGCAGGCCCGAGTATTCCGTGTGGAAACCGGCCACGAGTTCGCTTTCGGCCTCTGCAAGATCAAAGGGCGCGCGGTTGACGCTCGCCACCGCGCAGGTGACGTAGACCCAAAAGATCACAAACGTGAACGGGTCGTGAAACAGGTACCAGCTGGTCAGCCAGCCGGCCTGCTTCTCGGCGATCGTCACCAAATCCATGCTGCCTGCGAGCATCACCGGCACGACCACGCACATGCCGAGTGGCACCTCGTAGCTCACGACCTGGGCCGCTTCCCGCATCGCCCCAAACAGCGACCACTTCGAGGCCGATGCGTAGCCGGCAAGGATCACGCCGAAGACCTCTATGCCGAGCACCGCGATCACGAAGAACACGCCCACGTTCATCCGCTGGCCGATGAAGTCGAAGGCGAATGGCAGGGCGATGAACGCACAGAACGACGCGCAGAAACTGACGTAGGGAGCCAGTCGAAAGAGCATCCCGTCGGCCCCGTCGGGCATCAGATCTTCCTTGGCGAGGAGTTTGAGCCCGTCGGCAAGCGACTGCAGCCAGCCGAACTTGCCGCCCGTCCGCGTCGGGCCAAGGCGGTCCTGGATGCGGCCGGCGATCTTCCGCTC
>JBBDNW010000223.1:0-12629 GCA_040877375.1 Pirellulales bacterium
CCGCTCGAGCCGGAGGACGACCGGTCTTCGTTCTCTTCGAGCGACATCGAACTTGACCGCTTCTTTCGCAACTACGCCGGCCTGAACCAGTTTCGGCTCCATCTGGGCACGACCTACGTGGCTTTGGGGGACGGCACCGTCGTCGGCTACGCAACGGTCGCGCCGGGATCCATCGCGATCGATCAACTCCCGCGGCCGGAGCGGCGGCGGTTACCGAGCTACCCGCTGCCGATCCTGCGGCTTGCGCGGCTCGCTGTCGCCATACCTCACCAAGGCCGTGGCATCGGCTCACGGCTTGTGCGATTCTCGCTGGAACTCGCCCGCGAGATGGCGGACCGGTTCGGTTGCATCGGTATCGTTGTCGATGCCAAGCCCGACGCGGTCGGGTTTTACGCTCGCCTCGGGTTCACCGGCTTGGCGGTCGAGGCTGGCGACCTGCCCTCCCGACCTCGGCCGCAGGTCTTGTTTCTGCCGATCGGTTCGATTCCCCCGCGGCGGTGACGACTCTTAACCACCGCAGCATCGAGGCCCCCGAGCCCGAGTCTCAAACCCATGCAACCAGCTTTTGTCAGCATCGTGATGGCCACGCTTAACGCGGCGAAACACCTCCGCGAGGCGCTCGCCAGCATTGCCGCACAGACCCATGTTCACCATGAACTCGTCGTCGTGGACGGCGGCTCGACCGACGACACGTGCGCGATCCTCGCCGAGATGCCAGGGGTGCGCGTGATCCGCCAGCAGAGCAAGGGGTTTGCCGCCGCCTGGAACGAGGGGATCGTCGCGGCCCGCGGCGACTCCATCGCGTTTCTTGACAGTGACGATCGCTGGATGCCAGACGCTCTCGCCGCCCATGTGGCTCGGCTCGAGGCAGGCGCCGACGCCACGGTGGGGCGGATGCGGTTTTTCCTGGAAGCCGGCCGGACGCCTCCTCCGGGGTTCAAGCCGGCGCTCCTGGAAGGCGACCGGGTGGCGTTCATGCCCGGCTGTTTCGCGGGTCGCCGCCGCGTCTTCGACGTGGTCGGTCTCTTCGAAACCAACTGGAAAATCGCTGCCGACATCGTCTGGTTTGCGAAGCTCTGGGAGGCAGGGCTTTCGCTTGCAGAGCTCGACACGCTCGTCCTAAAAAAGCGGGTGCACGACGCCAACCTCTCTTACGTGACGGCCCAGACGCCGGTCTACCGTCGGGAGGTGCTCGAGCTTTTACGCGATTCCCTGCACCGTCGCCGCACCGGATAAGGACCTGTCGCCCCCGACACGCCACGCAATGAACGTTACCTTTCAGGCGCCCGTAATCCTGCTGATTTTTAGTCGCCCTGCCGAGACGGCTCGGGCCCTGGCAGCGATCCGGGCGGTGCGGCCGAGTCGGCTGTTCGTCGTGGCAGACGGGCCGCGGCCCGGGCATCCGGACGACCTGAAGGCCTGCGCCCGCGCGCGGGGGGTGATCGACGACATCGACTGGCCCTGCGCGGTCGAGCGGCTCGAGGCGCCGACCAACATGGGCTGCCGGGATCGCGTCACGAGTGGACTCGACTGGGCGTTTGATCAGGTTGAGGAGGCCGTGGTCATTGAAGACGACTGCCTTCCCGACCCCTCCTTCTTCCAACTATGCGGCACGCTTCTCGCCCGGCACCGTGACGATCCGCGGGTGATGTCGATCGGCGGGCATCGTTGCGACGGGCCCGACGAACACGATCCACCCAGCTATGCGTTTTCCCGTTACCCGGCCTCCTGGGGATGGGCGACCTGGCGCAGGGCCTGGCGGCACAATGACGTAGGCCTGCGCGAGTGGCCGCGGCTGCGGGCAACCGGGTGGCTTGAATCATTCCTCGGCGATGCCTCGGCGGTCCGCTATTGGCGACGAATCTTCGACCAGGCGGCCCGTGGGATCGACACGTGGGACTACGCCTGGGTCTTCGCCCATTGGCTGCACGAAGGCCTGGCGATTCGACCGCGGGTGAATCTCGTGCAGAACATCGGGTTTGGGCAAGACGCGACGCACACGCGGGACGAGGCCCTCGACCAGCGGATTGAATGGATCCTCTTCAGCGGCATGGTGCGGCGGTCACTCATCGAAGCCCAGGCACGTATCGCCGCGGCCTCCGGTCAGGAAGCCCCAAGCGCGAGCGCGGGGAATACGCCCGCCACCCCAACCCGCTCCACGCCACCGCGGAAGTCGCCACCCGGATCCCCATCGCTCGCGCTCCGGGCTTCTTGAGGGCGATCAGTCTGCCTTGATCGCATACAGCGCGTCGTACGATCGCACGTAGAGCGTGCCGTCGGCAGTGAGCAGCGACGCCGTGATCGCCTCGCCGAAGTCGATCGTGTCGAGCTGCTCGAACGTGCGGCCGGCCCGCACCACCGTCACCCAGCCGTCGTTCGAACCGTAGTAAAGCCGGCCGTCGACGAGGAGCGGGCTCGTGCGGTGCTGGCCGGTATGTGTCCGCTCGAAGTAGACGTCCTTGCCCGTCTCCAGATCGACGCATTGAAGCTTGCCGTCCTTGTGCAACAGGTAGACGAGACCGTCGGCCACCAGCGGAATACTGACGTCGGGCGTGACGGGGCTGATCCACTTCACGACCGACTTCTTGCCGGTGCAGTCACCGACGAGTTCGTCGTTGACACGCAGCGCGATCGTCGGCCCCCCCTTGCAGGTCGGCACGATGATCGTGCCCGGGGCGAGACAGGGCGAGGAGACGAGCCGAAAGGTCTGGTCGTGCGGTTTTGGATTCGTGTCCGAGGGGCCGTTGAGACCGCCGAACCGCCACAGCTCCCGGCCGTCAGCGAGGGCATGGCCCGTGATGCAGTCGGCCCCGTGCACCACGAGAAACTCACGGCCGTCGTGCCGGTACAGAAAGGGCGACGCGTAGGAATGCTTGCACTCAAACTGGGCGTTCGTCACACGGTCTACTTCCCACACGGTTTTACCCGTCTGCTTGTCGAGCCGGATCACCTTGCCCGTGCGAGTGTCGTCATCGAGTTTCATGGCCCCGTGGATCAGCTGCAGATAGAGTGCATCACCGTCGAGGACGGGCGTGCTCGTCATGCCGAACTGGATATCGAACCGACCGAACCGCTCGTTGAGGTCGGTCTTCCAGGCCTCAACGCCAGCCACCGTGTAGCAGGCGAGGATTCCCGTGCCGAAGAACACCCAGACGTGCTCGCCGTCGGTGCAGGGGGAAGGGGAGGCCGAGTTGCCCTCACCAGCGCGGGCATCCTGGTTGCCGCTGGTGACACGTTGCTTCCAGAGGATCGCGCCGTCGCCAGTGTTGACGCAGAGGAGCAAGAGATCGTCCCCCTCGTTGCTCGTGAGGAAGATCTTGTCGCCCCACACGCAGGGCGTGGCGCCCGCCCGGCCCGGCAACGGCGTCCGCCAGGCGACGTGTTTTGTTTTTGACCAGCCGTCCGGGATCCCTGTGTCTACGGAGATGCCGTCGTTACGCTGCCCACGCCACTGCGGCCAGTGCTCGGCGCAGGCAAGGGGGCCGCTCACGGCCAGAGTGAGTGTGGCGACGCCGAAATAGGCACTGATCCGGTTCATGGCTCTCCTTGCGTAGGGCAGCCGGTGAGACTACCACGGCAGGCCCTCGAGCACGGTTGCCTTGCCGGCCGACTCGATCAGCGAGGCCTGCTCGACGAGAGTCTGGGCCGGCGGGAGCTGCAGTACCGCACCACGCCTGCGAGGTAAAGTTTGTCGAGCAGCCAATGGCGGCGCAGATAGGCAGCAACCTCGCGGCGAACCCGTTCACGACTCGGGGTGATGCCGAGCGTGCGGGCGGTGAGCCGCTCCGTCTCGTGGCGACCCGTTGGCAGCCACCACGACACGCTCTTCTGGTCCTGCCAGACGCGGAACGCCCCGAGGAACCGCGGTAGCCGGCGGAAGGTCAGGCCCGCCGCGCGGAAGCGGAGAATGACGTCCCAGTCCATCGCGAACCGGAACGACTCGTCGATGCCGCCGCCTACCGCCTCCCAGGCCCGCCGCCGCCAGAACATCGTCTCCTGTGGGATGAAGTCGGCGAAGGCAAGCGCGGTCGTCGTGCCGGGGCAGCACCCAGCGGCCAATCTCGGCGTCGGCTCCGTCAATGAGCACGCGGTGGCCGTAGACAACATCGACCTCCGGATGGGAGCGGAAGTAGCTTGCCACGTAGGCCAGTGAGCCGGGCAGGAGGATGTCGTCGGAGTTGAGATAGGCCATGATCTCGCCGGTCGTCCGCCGCAGCCCGCGGTTGATGGCTGGCGCCTGGCCGCCGTCCGGGGCCGACTCCCAGGCCAAGAGCCGCGGAGCATACCGCTCCAGGATGGCCACGCTCGCATTGGTCGAGCCGCCGTCCTGCACGACGTATTCGAGGTCGGGATAGCCTAGGTCGAGCACGCTTCGGAGCGTCGCCTCAAGCACGTGCCCCTGGTTAAAGCTCGGCGTCACGATCGCGATCACAGGGGCATCGGCGGGCAGGACTGTCTGTAGGTAGGCGGCCGGCACCTGGAGCGGATGCGGCGCATGATGCACAAGGCGGAAGATCTTACGGCCGAGGAACTGGAGCCGTCGCGCGACGAGGGGCTCAAGCGGCTTGACCGTAAACTCCCTGCGGACTGAGCTCTGGAAAAGCCGCTTCGCGAGCTTGGCGGCGACCGCGAGCCGCCGGGCCGGCCCGAGCGATCTGCCGTCGTGCCAGCGGTGCCACGCGGCAACTGCCTGATGGAGCGTGGCGTTGAAGCCGCGTGTGGTCGGGTCGCCCGCAGCGGCAGCGACCGCGGCCCCTGTGCTGCCATACCAAGAGAGCAACGCCGTGGAGAGCCGGCCAGCGGTCGAGCCGTTTGTCGAGCCCACCCAGCCGCGTGACCGCCTCGGCCCGAAAAAACACCGCCGCCCCACAGAACCGACAGCGCTGCCGGCTGCGGCGACCAGACCGTTCTACACCGTTGAACTCGGCAATTGGCCGGCCCGACGCGTCAGTGAGCATGACGTCACCCACGATGCATCCAGCCCGAGGATGCCGCCGGGCCGTCTCGGCCACGATGCGAAGCGTCTTGTCAAAATACGTGTCGCCCGGAGCAAGGATCGACAGAAACTCGCCGCGGGCCCGCCGCAGGCCCTCGTTGATCGCCGCGGCTGGCCGCATTCCTGGGACAGACACCCAGACGAAGCGGTTCCCTGGAATCTCGGGAGGGAGTCGGGCGGCGGCGGAATCAGTGTCGCCAACAACGAGGATCTCGCAGTCCGCCGTCGATTCCTGCGCGGCCGACCGCAGCGTCGCGGTCAAGAGGTCGAGGTCGCCGTGGGCAGGAACGATGATCGAGAACATCAGAGGCTCACGAGAAGGGATCGCCGATGGTCCGCTCTATCGCGTAGACAGGGCCAGGGATACCGAGAATAGTGTGGTTGGAGAGGATGCGATGCCCACAGTCACAGACACGGTCGCGACGTTCTTCGAGGACATCGGCTTCCAGTCGCAAGGCAAGGACCACGGGGCGGCCTGTCGCCACGACTTTCGCACCCAGGTCGACGACATGACCCTGCTGCGGGCAGCGCGACCCGAATACAACATGGCTATCCCTTACACCGACGACCGGTTCGTGAAGGACTATTTGAACCCCGGCTGGGAGACGGCTTGGCTCGTGCATTTTCCACACGGCCTCACGCCGCAGCCACGAAGCCGCACCATCGATCACTCCACCGGCCGTCGGCACACCACTCTTCAGGCGGGGGAGGGAGGGTAAGACCCGAATCCTCGCCGGGTCAATGGCTTTCTGCCGGGCAGAGCGCGAGTGGGGTGGCGGGCGTATTCCCCGCGCTCGCGATTGGGGCTTCCTGACGGCTGCGCGGTGCTCGTCACTGTCCGCCGGCGACGTCGACGCGGCGGGGGGAGTCTTTGGTCTTGCGGACCTCCACCTGCACCTCGTGCCCCGCGCCCAGCGTGACGGGCACGCGGAGCGTGAGTTTGTTGGTGCCATTGTCGAGACCCAACGAGCCCGTCTGTGCAAGGTCGACCCGCGTCCCGTCGAGCCAGACGGCCGTGCCCTCGGGCGCGGTGATCTTCAGATCGACCGGACCGGCCGCGTCCACGACGATCTCCCCCTGCAGCCAGACCAGCTGGACGGCCGAACCGCCGGCGGCAACGCATTCATCGAGCGGCAGGCCCCCGGCGGCCTTGCCGTAGGCCGACGTCCAGCGAAGCCCCTGGCTCTTCAGCACGAGCTTCTCGAACTGCTCGTCGGTGGGAATGGCATCGGTCGCGGCCTTCGCGAGCTCAGCCGAAGGATTCTCCAGCAGCTTCCAGCGTTGAATCGTCGGCACCGAGCGGATCGCGTAGGGACCGGGCTTACCCAGCTCCGACACAAACCTCGCGAGATCCAAAAACTCCTGCTCGGTGAGGAACGTCGTCAGACCCTTCGGCATCAGCGACTTTCCTTCCACTTCCTCCTCGATGGCGGCCGTGGGGATCGTGATTATCTTCCCCGTCGCATCCCGGAGCCGCACCCGCAACTCGTCGCGGTCCACCTGGACGCCGGTGTGCACTTCGCCGGAGTCGGTGATCACGCTGCGGGTGACGTAGGCCTCCTTGATCGAGGCATCGGGGTTCAAGATCGACGCCACGATGTATTCCGGCGGCGAGATCGAGCCCACGGCCGACAGCTCCGGCCCGATGTTGCCGCCGGCCTTCGCAACCGCGTGGCACTTCATGCAGGCAATCTCAGCCCGCCGGAAAATCACCTCGCCACGGGCCGGATTCCCCTTCTCGATGACCGCGGCCGCGAGCTTGACGATCTCCTCCTGCGTGGGCGGCGCGGGGCTGGCCGCAATGCCCGCAGCCTTCGTGAGCGCGTCGGCGAGCACGGGCTCCGAGCGGCCCGTGGCGTACATGTGCCGCAAGAACATCTTGGCCACATCGGCCGACGGCGGCTGGGCGGCGAGCGCCGCGGCCATCTTCGCCGGGCCATCACGCCGGTCGAGCAGGGCATCGAGCAAGTCGGTGGGCAGCTTCACCGCAGCGGCGGGAGCGGCTGCCGTGATACCCGCGAGTAACTCGGCTGTCCGACCTGCCGCGGCTGCCATGTCGAGCCGGCCCAGCGCCGCGATCGCAAAGAGCCGCACCGGCTCGGGACGATCGGCCGTGCACAAGCGTTCGATCGTGGCCCTCGCCTCCGGCGTGCCGAGCGTGGCAAGTGCGAAGATTGCCTGCCGCTGCGATTCACCGCCGGCCCGCTCGCCCGCGGCGAGCTTCTCGAGGACCGGGATCGCCGCCGCGTCGCGCCAGGCCGCGGCGAGCTTGATCGCCGGCACTTGGAGGCTGGAGTTGTCCAGAAGTTGCCGCAGGCCATCGAGGCTGCCTGCCGGCTTGATGCCGCGCTCGACAGCCGCCTGCGCGAGGCCGGCGCTGATGACCCCACGCTGGCTGGCCGGGATCTTCTTCGGCTCGACCAACTCTGCAAACAGCCAGGCGAGTTCCTCGGGCCCGCCGCGCTCGAGCAGCATGCCCACGGCATCGCCCACCCGGTTCTCCGGGAGCCGACCGCTCTTGATGAGCGTCACGAGCGGCTTGGCCGACCCCGAGGCGCCCCCGGCCACCGCCGGCGGCACTCGGCGCGAGAGCGTCTGCATCGTCTCGCGGAACACGTAGTCGAGATACTCGTCCTGCGGCATCACGAGTGACTCGAGAGTGATATTGATCGCCTCCTGGTCGCGAAAGAAGCTCAGCGCCCGCACCGCCTCGAGCCGCACCAGCGGGTGCTCGTCGGCCACGAGCTTTCGCAGCCGGCCGTAGACGTCGCCCGCCCGCTCACGCCAGAACGACAGCACACGTGTGCCGGCCGCGCGGGCCCGCGGCTCGGGGGACTCGAGCAGCCGGTCGAGGAGCGGCTCACTCACGACGTCTTGCCCCTGATACACCCAGAGCGCCTCGACCAGCTGGTGCTGGAGTTCGGGGTCATGTGAATCGAGGCCGGCAATCCAGGCTTCCACGGCGGGGATCACCTCCGTAGCCGGCCGCGACCGCAGCTCGGCCCGGGCACGATACCGCGTGCGGTCTTCGTAAACCGCCAGCGCGTCGAGGAGTTTCGACGTCGGCTCGCCGGCGATCTTCGTCGGCACGACGAGCGGCCGATCCTTCGCTTTCACTCGCCAGATCCGCCCGTGGTGATGGTCGCGGTTTGGATCGCGAAGCGAGTGCTGCATGTGGCCGACGAGTGGGTTGTACCAATCGACCACGTAGAGGCAGCCGTCAGCGCCAAACTCGAGATCCACCGGCCGGAAGTTCGGATCGTTGGACTTGAGCAAGGGATCGACGGGGTCGGCGGCAAAGCCTGAGCCGTCCTCCCGCATCCGGTATTGGAGAACACCCTGAAACCCAATGCAGTTGTTGAGCAGGTAATTTCCCTGTGCGTCGTCAGGAAACTGTCGGCTGCTCACAAACTCGCAGCCCGATGTGGGCCGCCACTGCTTCTGCAGGAATTGCTTCATGCTCCCATGCTTATGCGGATAGTCGACCTCGCCCGAAAAGGCCGTGCCGAAATAGTTGGCCCCACCCGACGCATCGGCCACGAAGTATTGCCCCCAGCGGTCGAACGTCTGGCCCCACGGGTTGGCGAAGCCGTACGACACCAACACGTCGAACTGCTCCCGCCTGCGGTCGTAGCGATAGATGCCGGCGTTGGAGCAGCGCTTCGGGCCGTGGACCGTCTCGACCGCCGTCTGGTGGAATGTGCCTTCCATCATCAGGAGGCCGCCGCCCGGGTCGCTGGCGAACGCGCTGATCGCGTGGTGCGAATCGGCCGAGTCAAACCCGTCGAGCACGATCTCGCGAACGTCGGCCTTGTCATCGCCGTCGGTGTCTTTGAGAAACACGAGATTCGGCTCCTGGGCCACGTAGCACCCGCCGTCGGCGATCTCGAGACCGGTCGGCAGGTGGAGTCCGCCGGCAAACACGGTCTCCTTGTCGGCCCGGCCGTCGCCATTGGTGTCTTCGTAAATCAGGATCTTGTCGTCGACGGGCGTGCCCGGGAAATACTGCGGGTAGCCGGGCATCGTCGCGATCCAGAGCCGCCCCTTGGCATCGAACGTCATCTGCACAGGGTTGGCCAGATTGGGAAACTCCACCTCCGAGGCGAAGAGATTCACCTCGTAGCCCTCCTCGATCTCAATCTGGGCGAGCGACTGCTCCGGCGTCGTGGCGGGCGCAAGCGACTTCACGTTTGTCTGCACGGCGAGAATCTCCCCCGTGCCGGAGTCGTCGATTGCCGCGGTCACGGGCTTGCCCTGCGCCACATCCCACACGCGACGATCCCGCACGGCCGTCATCGCCCGGAGCTTCTTGTACTCCGCGGGAAAGTTCACCGTGCCGTACGGGTTTTTTCGGCCACCGTAGATGTAGCAGCCGTTGACGCCGCGGTAGTCGTAAAAGAACTGCAGATTTTTTTCATTGACGGCGGCACGGAGCTTCTCCATTTCCACAGTGTTCATGTCTACCGTGGCGGAGTTGGCCCGCGGGCCGAAGAGCGCGGTGTCGAGGAGCTTCGCAATCTCCGCGTCGCCATAAACGTTCATGTGGATCCCGTTGATCGTCCAGGGCGTGGGCGACTTTTGCATTGCGGCGAGGCTCGGCGTGAAGAGATCGATGAACACGGCCCCTTCACGGGCCGCCACCCGCCGCATCGCCTCGGTGTAGAGGGTGATGTTTTTATTATTTGCGGAGCCGTCGGGCAGGCTCGGGTTTTTCAGGTTCTCGTGGGCCGTGGGGGAGACGAGCACGACCTGCCGGATCGGTTTCGATCCGCCTGCGGCGTTGTTCTCAGCGACGTTGCGGTCCCAGTCGCCGCCGGGCGATGTGTAGCGGTCGATCGAAAACGGATCCTTCACGAACGCCACGAGGTCCTTTTCGAACTTCGCCACGCCGGCAGGCCCGGCGAACGACTCGTTGAACCCAAACATCGCGATTACGACGTCGGGGGAATAGTCGACGAGGTTACTGCCGTGGTCGCGGAAGCCCTGCGACCGCAGCCGGATCGTGAGTTCGTCGGCCGACCAGCCGAGGTCGCGGACGAAGAGCTCTTGCTGCGGAAAGCGGGCGTGGAGGAGCGTCTCGAAGTTGCCGAAATACTGCATCCGCTCGGCCAGCGTGTTGCCCACAATCACAACGTGGTCGTGCGGCTGGAGATCGAGCCGACCCGGGTCCGCCGCGGCGGCCGCCGTGGCCGTCAGCCACAGTGCCCAGAGGATTTCCAAACTCAGGTGCGAGCAGCAGGTCAGCCGCGAGCAGAAGGGCCCGGCGAACACAAAGCGTGACATCAAAACGACTCCTCGTGGCTCATGCCGATCATGCCAGTACCACGTCAAAAATCTTAGTATGCACAAGAGATCGGCCCATCGGGAAGCATAGATCTTCGGACTGCTGGAGCTTTTCCTGGTTTGAGCAGTCGATCGCGACCACGTGGCGGGTTCGAGACTTGACCGGGTTGGCCTCAAGCCCGACACTTGCAGCGGTGCAGCGAGGGCGGTTCGCTGGATCAGACCGTCCGGAGGTGCGTGAGGAGACCATTTTCTCGCGAAGTCGGCGGTTCCCTGCCCGCCCCCCTCAGCCGCCTGCCGCGATGGCTCGCGGCCGCGATCATGAAGTCGCCAGCAGACTCTCTTTCACCGCAACACGTCAGCCTCGAGGCGATGTCGTCTCCGCTTCGCCGGGCCATGATGGGCACGGTCGTGCTGGCCGGGATCGTCACGATTGCCATCGCCGGTTACGTCATGGCCGGCTGGTCGGTGATTGAAGCGGTCTACATGGTCGTGATCACGATCTTTGGCGTGGGGTATGGAGAGGTGCGCCCAATCGACACGCCATGGCTCAGGGTGTTTACGATCGGAGTCGTCATCGCCAGCTGTTCGGCCGGGCTGTGGGTCGTGGGCGGACTCGTGGAGTTCATGGCCGAGGGGAGAATCCGTGAAGCACTGGGGAAACATCGCATGAACCAACTCGTTGACAAACTCCACGGCCACGCGATCGTGTGTGGCTTCGGACGCGTGGGCCAGATTCTCTGCCGTGATCTTGCCGCGGCGGGGATGCCGCTGGTGGTGATCGACGCCGATGCGGGCCGGCTCAGCTTGGCCGAGTCGCAGGGATATACGATCGTGATGGGAGACGCGGCGGAGGAGCAGACCCTGCGCAGGGCACATATCGACACTGCACGGGTGGTGGCGGTGGTGCTGCCCGACGATGCCGCGAATGTTTTCGTCACGCTATCGGCCCGCGAACTGAGCGGGTCGGTGGAGATCATCGCCCGCGGCGAGCGGCCCGACACAGAACGCAAGCTCCTGCGGTCGGGGGCTACGCGGGTCGTGCTCCCGGCGGCGGCGGGCGCCAACCGCATCGCCCGGATGATCACGCACCCCTCGGCGGAGACACTCCTGGGCGACGCCGACAGCATGGGACAGCTCAATGAGCAGCTGCTCGAGATCGGCATGGAGATCGGCCAGATCACGATCGAAGTCGACTCAGAGCTGCCGGGCGCCACGCTCGCCGACGTCGACCTGCGACAGTCGGCGATCGTGATCGTGGCGATCCGCAAGGCGGATGGTCAAATCCGGCGGAGCCCGCACCCGACGACGGAACTCGAGGCCCTCGACACGCTGATCGTGGTTGGTCGGCACGACGACCTGCCGCGATCGCTTCGCCGGCTGCCGATTCCGACCCAGGTTACGTTTCGGGGCGCCACGGCACCGCGGCCGGGCGGGAGCAGCCGATGACGTCGCTGGGGCTACGGAAGCAGGAACACGAGCCCCGTCACGGTGGCCGCCTCGACGGCCATGCCCCTCATGCTGATTGGAATCGCGGGAATCGTCCACGGCGCGCAACTGCCCGGCCGATAGTAGCCGAGCGGATAGACGCACTCCCAGGGAAGCTCGACGCCCATCTTGTAGGGCAGGACGGGCAGCGTGATAAAGAAGTGGGCTGCCGAGAGCACTGAATCGAGCGGGCCATAGGAATGGCCGTAGCGCTCGAGCTCCCAGTCCTCGAAGTATAGCGGCTTGTGGCAGTAGCCCGCTGCCTTCCAGGTGAACATCGTCGTGGCGAAGCGCCGCGGCTCGAACGTTTCCCCTTCGAGGCGGCACTCGCACGGGTAGTCGTTACCCGGTCGGCCGCCCACCCGGATATCGAGGTCGATGCCCGCGATCTCGTCGGCGCGAAGCCTCGCGAGAGCCTCGCGGCAGTCGCCACGTTCCTCGGCACAAGGCTCCCTGGCGACGGGGCCGTCGTCTGGATCCGTGGTCTCGGTTGCCGCCTTGTCGGCCGCATCACCGGGCGTCACCTGGGCAAGCGTGATCGCCTCGTCGGGTTCCTCAGCAGCGGGTTCCTCAGCAGCGGGCTCCGTCGGTACCGGCTCCTCCTCCGCCTCGCCAAGGACGGGCGCGACGGCACAGAGCATCGCGTCGGGGCACACTTTTCCAGCAGCCCGCTCGGGAAACTTGAGAAACGTCCGCCAATCCTCCGCAACGACCGGCGCGTTGATCGCAACCGCCAGCCAGCACACCACCAACCCTGTCCCACACGACCCGAACGCGGAGCGGTTCTTCCCAAGGAGCGAACGGAGCATGGCGACAGCGTCCAGGGCGAAGCGGCGGCGGAGACGGCACCAAGAAGATCAAC
>JBBDNW010000224.1:0-12421 GCA_040877375.1 Pirellulales bacterium
GGCTATCCGGCGGTTGCTGACTGGGGCGAATCGCCCCAGTCAGAGGGCATGGGTGGGGCGATTCGCTCCACCCCCGGTCGAGGACCGGGGCGATTCGCCCCACCCGGGGGTCCACGGCGGGCTGGGGCGTGGGAGGCCGTGGGGGAGGGGCCGTGCTACCTTTGGCCCGATGGAATTCACGCTTTCAGCGGCATGGCGGTGGTGGGTGACGATGTGGCCCCATCTCACGGCGGCTGCTGTCCTCACGATCAACGTCGCGGCCTCGATCCACGCGATCCTGCTGAAGCGGGACACGCGTTCCACGATCGGCTGGGTCGGGTTGATCTGGTTTTCACCCGTGTTTGGGGCGATCGCCTATGCCGTGCTTGGGGTCAACCGGATTCGGTCCCGGGCCACGCAGTTGCGGGCCGGCCAGGCCCGGGTCACCCATGTGCTCAAGCCGGCAGTCGCGACGGAAGACCGACTTCGCGAGGCAATCGGCCCCGACGAATCGCCACTACGATCACTCGTCACGCTCGTGTCTAACGTCACGGCCCGGCCGCTCGTCGACTTTAACACCATCATTCCGCTTGATGGCGGCAACGAGGCTTACCCCCAGATGCTCGAGGCCATCGACGCCGCCCAGCGCAGCGTCGCGCTCGCCTCCTATATCTTCGACAACGACCCGACCGGGAAAGTCTTCGCGGAGGCGCTGGGCCGGGCGGTCGCTCGGGGAGTGGAGGTCCGCGTGCTCGTCGACGGCATCGGCTCGACCTACACCTTCCCGCCGATCACGGGCGTGCTTGCCAGCCGGAGCGTTCGCGTGGAGCGGTTCCTGCCCACGAGCGTGCCGTTTTATTTCCCTTACGCCAACCTGCGAAACCACCGCAAGATCATGGTGGTCGACGGACAGCTTGGCTTCACCGGCGGGCTCAACATCCGCGACGGCTGCTGGCTCGCCCATGCACCGAGTCACCCCGTCCGCGACACACACTTCCGGCTGGAGGGGCCGGTCGTCGCCCAGTTGCTCGAGGTCTTCATCGAGGACTGGGCGTTCGCTTCCGAGGAGACGCTCGGCGGCCCGGCCTGGCAGCCCGTGCTCGACCCCGCCGGCACGATCCTCGCCCGCGGGATCCGCTTTGGCCCCGACGACCCCGACATCGGCCGCATCAAACTGGTGCTCATCGGAGCCCTGGCCGCGGCACAAAAGTCAGTGCGGATCATGACGCCCTACTTCCTGCCCGATGACGCCATCTTTCAGGCACTCGACGTGGCGGCGATGCGGGGCGTGCAGGTCGATATCGTGCTGCCGGAGGAAAACAATCTAGCGCTCGTCGGCTGGGCCAGTGACGCCGTGCTCTGGCAGGCCCTGGGCCGGGGCTGCAACGTGTGGATGTCGCCACCCCCGTTCGAACACACGAAGCTGATGGTGATCGATTCGTCGTGGGCGATGTTCGGCAGCGGCAACTGGGACGAGCGGAGCATGCGGCTCAACTTCGAGTTCAACGTCGAGACGTACGACCGCGGCCTCGCCGCCCGGCTCGACGAACGGATCGCCGCGGTGATCGCCCGCTCTCGCCGGCGGACGCTCGCCGAAGTCGACGGTCGCAGCCTTCCTGTACGACTGCGGGACGGCGTCGCCCGTCTGTTGAGCCCCTACCTCTGATGCGGCCCTCGAATCGTTGCAAGTTCCCGGAAGGGATGGCCCATGCCAATCGAGCGGGCCTTGCTGGCCAGCGAAGCCAGGATGGCGAAGCGCAGGCAGCATGGAATGAGCGGAGGGCATGGATGCCCGCAGCGAATGTCCCGCGAGATGGCATGGGCCATCCCTGACCCGCGCAAAACCCTGATGGCCTTTGATTCGGCCCTTCAAGACCGCCGGATTCCGGGCCTCGTTGCGGCGGGATGCCGGGCTGCCGTAAAGTCTGCTGCATGACCGCCACCTTCGCCCCCGCAGGCACCGACCCCATCGACCAGTTGCGGGCCGTCGGCCGTGAGTTTCACGGCCGCTCCTGGTCGCTCGGAACGAGCAGCAACTACAGCGTCGTGCTCCGCCGCGACCCGCTGGAACTGCTCGTCACGGCCAGCGGTAAAGACAAGTCGGCCCTCGGCCGCGACGACTTCGTCCGCGTCGATGCCAGTGGCCGCGTGACCGACGACTCGGGCCGTCGCTCGTCGGCCGAGACACTGCTCCACTGCACACTCGCCGAGATGATCCCATCGGTCGGTGCCGTGCTTCACACACATTCCGTGTGGGGCACGATCCTCTCCGCCCACGCACTCCCCGAGGGCCGTCTGCGGATCGGCGGCTACGAGATGCTCAAGGGCCTCGAGGGCATCGGCACCCACGACACGGTCGAGGAGGTGCCGGTGTTTGCCAACACCCAAGACATGGTGGAGCTCTCGGCGAGGATCAAAAGCCGGCTCGGGGGCCTCGATTGGCAGGCGGCCGGTCGCCCCCCGTGCCACGGCTTCCTGCTCTCGGGCCACGGGCTCTATACCTGGGGCCGCGACCTCGCCGAGGCCCGTCGGCACATCGAAATCTTCGAGTTTTTGTTCGAGTGCGTGGCCCGAACCCAGCTCCAGCAACAGCAGTAAAGAGAGGCTCTGCCATGGCCATCGTCACCGTACCAGCCGCAGACCGTCGGATCACCGACGCCGCGGAGATCACCGAGTTTCTTGCCGCCAATGGGCTCCACTACGAGCGCTGGCCGCTCGAGGACCGGGTTGACCCCGCGGCCCCGGCCGACACCATCCTCGCGGCCTACGCCCCGGAGATCGACGACCTCAAGCGACGGGGTGGATTCGTGACGGCCGACGTCGTCGACATCTATCCCGACACACCCAATCTCGAGGTGATGCTCGCGAAGTTCAGTAAGGAACATACCCACACCGAGGACGAAGTGCGGTTCATCCTGCAGGGCAGGGGAGTGTTTCACATCAACCCCGGCGACAAGTCGGTGTTCGCGATCGAGGTCTGGGCCGGCGACCTGATCAGCGTGCCCCTCGGCACGCGGCACTGGTTCGACCTCTGCGGTGATCGTCGGATCCGCGCGATCCGCCTCTTTCAAGACACGAGCGGTTGGACGCCGCACTATCTCGACAACGGCGTCCACGCGGCCTACGAACCGCTCTGCCTCGGCCCCGCCTGGGTCGCCGGCTCGGGAAGGGCCGCAACGTGATCGTGTTCGACGGCCGCGGCATCCTCCTCGACGTCGAGGGCACGACGTCTTCGATCTCGTTCGTCTACGACGTGCTCTTCGAGCACGCCAAACGCCACGTTGGGAATTTTC
This sequence comes from Pirellulales bacterium, assembly GCA_040877375.1. Taxonomy (GTDB): domain Bacteria; phylum Planctomycetota; class Planctomycetia; order Pirellulales; family UBA1268; genus QWPN01. The sequence goes on from JBBDNW010000224.1 coordinate 3,273, forward strand.
TTGCGGCGCGTTGCGGCGATCCAAGCGTCCGCGCCGCAGCCGTGGGCCTGGCCGCCACGGCCGGGCTGCCCCCCGAGACGGTCGACTCCGCGGAAGGTGTCAGCCGGCTCGCGATGGTGGCGCTCGACCTCATGAACCGCGATGTGAAAGACACGGCCCTCAAGGCGCTGCAGGGCATGATCTGGCGGGGTGGTTACGAGTCGGGGGAGATCCGAGCCCACGTGTTCGACGATGTGCCACCGGCGCTCGCCCTGTGGGCTGACTCCGGGCTCGACGTGCGGATCTATTCGTCGGGATCGATCGAGGCCCAGCGACTCTTCTTCGCGCACACCGCTCACGGCGACCTGAGCTCTTATCTCCGCGGCCACTACGACACCACGACCGGCCCCAAGCGGGAGGCGGCAAGCTACGCGGCGATCGCGGCCGACATGGGGCTCGAACCGCGGAAGATTCTGTTCGTGAGCGACGTGGGGGCCGAACTCGACGCGGCTCAAACAGCCGGCATGGCGACGGCGCTGGCCGTAAGACCAGGGAACCGCGACCCCGGCGGAGTGTTCCAGCACGAGGCGGTGGCGTCGTTCGCCGAGGTCGTCACATGACGCCCCGCGCGGAGTTCGACGCACCCCGTTGCGGCTGCGGCGGCTCGACACATCCGGAGATTGCCGCAGCGATCCGCGAGGCGGTCGCGGCCGCCTGCGGCCAGCTCGCCGAGGCAAGCGCAGGAGGAGATGCCGCCGCGGATCTCGCCGTGGTCTTCGTTTCAGCCGCTCACGGCCGCATGATCCGCCCCGCAATGGAATCACTCGCAGACCTCGTGCCGGCGACGACCGTGATCGGTACGACCGCCGAGGGCGTGCTCGTCGGCGAGGATGAGTTTGATCGCGGCCCCGCGGTGGCCGTCTGGATGGCGCGACTGCCGGGGGCGTGGATCAGGCCGGTGTCGCTCGAATATGTCCAAACGCCCGACGGCGGGATGTTTGCCGGCTGGCCGGAGGCGGGCGACGGTGATTGGCCGGCAAACGCCGCACTCATCCTGCTTGCCGACCCCTTCTCGTTTCCCGTCGACGCCTTTATCAAGCGGATGGAGGAGGAGCATCCGGGCATGCCGATCGTCGGCGGCATGGCCAGCGGCGGCGTCGAGCCGGGCGGCAACACGCTCGTAGCCGGCACGCGAACCTACGAATCGGGCGCGGTGGGCGTGCTCGTGGGGGGCGCGGTCCGCATCCGGCCGGTGGTTTCTCAGGGCTGCCGGCCGATCGGCAAACCGATGGTGATCACGAAGTCTGAAGAGAACATGATCGTGGAGCTCGGTGGTCGGCCGGCGCTCGAGCGGCTCCGGGAGGTGTATGGCGAGCTCGACGCGGCCGACCGGGAGCTCGTTCGCTCGTCGCTCCACGTCGGTCGCGCCGCCACCGAATATCGCGATACGTTCCGACGCGGCGACTTCCTCGTGCGCAACGTCGTGGGCGCCGACCCGGAGTCGGGCGTGATCGCGGTGGGCGATCTGGTCCGCACTGGCCAGACCGTTCAGTTTCATGTCCGCGACGCGGCCAGCGCCGACGAGGATCTCCGCAGCCTGCTTTCGGCCCGCACCTCCGCCGCCCGGCCGGCCGGGGCCCTCGTGTTCACGTGCAACGGCCGCGGCCTGCGGCTCTTCGACACGCCCCACCACGACGCCCGCTGCGTGCAGGAGTGTCTTGGTCCGCTCCCGGCCGCCGGCTTCTTCGCGCAGGGCGAGATCGGCCCGATCGGCAGCCGCACGTTCCTCCATGGTTTCACGGCGAGCATCGCCGTTGTCGAAGCGGCGGACTAGAGCCCGTCTAACTTCCGTGGATCGCCGGCTCGGGGGCGGCAAAAGTCTCGTCGCTATCGCCGCGGCGGCTCAGGCGCTCCTCGAGCGTTCGCCGACCCCCGTGCCTCCCTCCTCTAAGGTGCTCTCTCGCCGCTCTCCCGCAAGCGGTTGCGCTCTGGCCGTGCCGGTAGGTACACTCCCGCCACCGATGAACACGTCGTCCGACCGCGAACGCTGGCTGATGCCGCTCTTCGCGCTCACGGTCTTCAGTAGCGGGTTTCTGCTCTTCCAGGTGCAGCCGCTCATCAGCCGGTTCATCCTGCCCTGGTTTGGTGGGAGCCCGGCGGTGTGGACCGCGGCGATGCTCTTCTTCCAGGCGGTGCTGTTCGGCGGCTACCTCTCCGCGCACCTGACGACATCGCGGGTCACCGTCGGGCTGCCGTACTTCGCCCTCTCGGCGACGGGGCCGCTCCTGCAACGCTGGTTCCTGCAGATCGTGCCCGGCCGGTCTCCCTATCGGCTCTTCGCGCTTTCGAACCTCGGCTCGCTCCTGGCGCTGCTGTCATATCCGCTGTGCGTCGAGCCCTCGTGGGGAGGACGCACGCAGGCGGCGGCCTGGATCGGCCTGCCGGCATTAGCCACGGTGCTGTTTCTCGCGGTAACCAACGAGGTCTGCCAAAACGTGGCGACTGTGCCGCTGCTCTGGATCGTGCCGCTGAGCCTGTACCTCGTCCCCTTCATCGTCGCCTTCGACCACCCACGGTGGTACCGGCGCCGATCGACGGCCGCCGCCGCGCTGGTTTTGATCGTGCTCATGGCGGGCTATCAACCGATCACCGAGTGGCTCGGGGACGTGGGCGGGTCGGCAGAGGCCGACTTCTCCTCGGCATGGTGGGTGGAGAGCGGCGTCCATTTCCTCGGCCTGGCGGTCGTGCTCGTACTCTGCCACGGCGAGGTCGCCCGGCTCAAGCCGAACGGCGCCCAGCTCACGGCCTTCTACCTCTCCATGTCGGCCGGGGGCGCCGTCGGCGGATTGCTCGTCAACCTCGTGTGCCCCTCCGTCTTCACGACGTTCCGGGAGTTTCCGCTGGCGCTCGTTGCAGCGGCCGGGGTGGCCGCGGCGGTGCTGGCCACGGGCGGGGCCGCGCTCCCCGCCGCAGCCGGACTCCGCTGGACTGGGGCCGCGGTCCTGGGGCTGGCCGCGATCGCCGGCACGTGGCACTGGCAGATCGCGCCCCGGCCACTGCGTCCCGACCGACGCGTCGTCCACGAGTCGCGAAACTTCTACGGCACGCTCGCGGTGCAGGAGCGCGGCATCGGGGCCCCCGATGCGTCATTCGTCTTCTTCAGCGGTCACATCCAGCACGGCCGCGAGTTTGCCGCAGCCGATCGCCGGCAGGTGCCGCTCACCTACTACGGCGCTGGTTCCGGCGTGCAACTGGCCATGGAGCACGTGCAACAGACGGCGGAGACGTGCCACCTGGGCGTGGTCGGCCAGGGCGTAGCGACGCTGGCGACCTACGCGCGGCCCGGCGACCGCATGCGGTTCTACGAGATCAACCCGCGTGTCGTGGACGTGGCGCAAAATACAGCGTGGTTCCACTATCTCTCAGACTGCCGGGGAACCGTTGACGTCGTTGTCGGCGACGCCCGACTCCAACTGGAACGCGAACTCGCCGCGGCCGGCCCCCTGGGCTTCGACCTGCTCGTGCTCGACGCATTTTCGGGCGATGCCATCCCCGCCCACCTGCTCACGACCGAGGCCTTCTCCCTCTACGACCGCCATCTTCGCCCCGGCGGCGTGCTGGCCGTGCATGTCACCAACACATTCCTCGACATCCAGCCGGTGGTCCGCCGCTTGGCCGATGCGCAAGGCTTCCTACACCGCCGCGTTTACCGGGCGGCCGCCGACGGGCTGCTGCTGTACCGCAACGACTGGATGCTCCTGTCGCGCGATTTAGGTGCCGTCGAGGCCGCCGACGACGACGTCGAGGCGTTGCCGGACCGCTACCGCAGGCCGCGGGAGGTGCCGCTCTGGACCGACGACTACGGCAGTCTGCTGCCGCTGCTTCTGTAGGGCGGCCGCGCTGACGTCATACGGCTCAGATGTGATCCGCAGGCGTTCTTCCGGGTCGGCCTTGCCCCGACCTCCGGCGCTGCCTATCGTCCCGACCTCATCCGGGCGGTACCGAACTCCGCTCCGGCGACTTTCGGAGGCGTCGCATGCGGTCTGTCCTCGTCGTGCTGTCGAGCTTCGCGGTGGCTGCTGCGGGCTGTGCGAGTCATAAAGCCAACCAATACGCCTACGCCCCGCCGCTGGCTCCGCCGGTTTATCCCCAGCCTCAGACCGCAGCCCAGCCCATGGTTTATGCCGGCGCAGTGGCCACGCCCATGGTGGTCCCAGCAGCTCCCGGGGCTGGGATGCCGATGATGCCGGCGGCGATGGGCACGAATGATCCCTGCTGTCCGCCGCTCGACGGCACTGCTCCAGGCGTTGCCGTCGTCTACGACTCGCCCGACCAAACACCCCCTTGTCCACCGGGGCCCTGACGTTCGGGCAACACATTTTGTGCAACTCCTCTACAGTGGAGGCTTTCACCACCGCATCCGCGGCGGCGCTGGAGTATGCATAGTGGGTGTCTGGTCGATTTCGCAGGAACGTCGTGATGAGTTGATGGATGATCCGGCCCTGCCGGATGGCGATCACATGCACGCGCTCGCAGCCCTGCGAACCATCAACGCAATCTCCCTCACGGCGAAGCGGCTCGCGGAGGCCGTCGAGCGGATTCTCCCTCGCGGCCTCGACCGGCCGCTCGTGATTGCTGACCTCGCCTGCGGCGGTGGCGACGTGACGGTGGCGTTGGCGGATCGCCTCGCCGCGCGACGCGACGGCTGCGGGAATGGCCCTGTGGCCGTGCGTGTCATCGGCGTCGACATCAGCGGCCGCGCAGTCGATAGGGCTCGAAGCCTCGCGGCCCGCCGCGGCTGCACCGCGGCGGAGTTCGCGGTGGGCGACATCGTCGCCGACGGCTGCCCGCCATGTGACATCGCGGTGAGCTCGCTCTTTCTCCACCATCTCGATGACGCGGCCGCAGGCCGGGTGCTGTCCTCAATGGCCGCGACGGCCAGCTGTGGCGGTGCCGTATCCGACCTGCTCCGCACCCGGGCGGGGCTGGCCCTGGCCGTCCTCGGCACCACGCTCTTATCGACGTCGCGGGTGGCGAGAATCGACGGGCCCGTCTCCGTGAAGGCCGCGCGGACGATGGCGGAATACCGCCTGCTGCTCGACGACTCAGGCTTGGCCCATGCCGGCGTGCGTCGCACGTGGCCGGAGCGGTGCGTGATCGAGTGGACCTCGACGGGCCACGGTGTCATATGATTGCCCCTTTGCGGTTCCAGTCGTCGCACATCCCAGCGACACTCTCGGCCCAAGAGGCCGCAAGTGCCCACTGGGATGCGGTCATCATCGGCGCAGGCCCCGCGGGGGCCGCCGTCGCGCTCCGACTCGCCCGGCGCGGGCTGCGGGTGATTCTCGTCGACGCGGCCCCGATGCCGCGACCGAAAGTCTGCGGCTGTTGCCTCTCGACGACGGCGCTTGCCGAACTCCGCGATCTCGGCGTCGTCGATCCCGGCGGACTCATCGCGCCGCGACCGCTTCATTCGGTCACGCTGGCCGCCCGGGGCAGCGCGGCGACCATCGAAATGCCAGCGGGGGGCGTGATGTCGAGAGACGCACTCGACGCCGGGCTCGTGACAGAGGCGATCGCCGCGGGAGCGGCGTGGCTCCCCGAGACGCGTGTCGTGTCCATCGACGATGCGTGCGACAGCGTCGTGGTGGAATGCAACGCCCCGAAGCAGGGGCAGACCATGCTCCGCGCGGAGTTGGCGGTGATCGCTGGCGGACTTGCGCCGTCGATTCACATCCCGGCGACAGATCGGCGACATGTTGGCCCCGACAGCCGGGTGGGAATCGGGACGGTCCTGCCCGCGACGGCGCCGGGGCCGGAGGAAGGTCGCCTCGTCATGGCCGTGTCACGGCACGGTTACTGTGGGATGGTGCGGCTCGAGGACGGCCGGATCGACGTGGCCGCGGCAGTCGACGCGACGGCGGTCGGCGGCGCCGGTGGACCCGCAGCCCTGATCTCGAGGATTCTCACTGATGCCCTCGGCTGCGACGAAGCCGACCGCTGGGCCGGCGACCTTGCACGCGCGTCGTTTCGCGGCACCCCGCGACTCACGCACGCCAGTCCGCCCGTGGCGACGCCGTCGGGCCGCGTCATGCGGATCGGCGATGCCGCCGCCTACGTTGAGCCGTTCACGGGCGAGGGCATGGGCTGGGCGCTCGCGACCGCGCGGCTGCTCGACGAAGCGCTCGGCTGGGCGGCGCTCACGCCCCGGATCGATGCGACAAGTGCCGCCGCCCGCTATGCTGCAGCCCACGCCCGCCATCTCGCGCGGCATCATTCCCGCTGCCACCGCATCAGTTGCGTTGTCAGGCGACCGCTGTTCGTCGCCTGCGCAGCCGGCCTCGCGCGATACGCTCCTGCGGTAGCCGCGCGGGTGGTGCCATTCGTCGTCGGCGCTCGCCACACCCTGAAGGAGAGTTCATGAGTCTTGTCATGCTGGGCATCGGCACAGCCGTGCCCGAGCACCGGATCGCCCAGAGCGATGCCGCCGGTCTGGCGATCAGTTTCGCCAACGCAGCCCCCGGCCGAGAGCGGGCCTTGGCGGCGGTGTACCGGCAGTCGGGGATCCGCACCCGCGGCTCGGTGCTGCTCGAGGCCGCCGTCGACGAGCCATTTGTGCAACGGTTCTTTCCGCCCGCCGAAGCGGGGGGCGACCGCCCATCGACGGGCGCGCGGATGAAGCGCTACGCCGTCGAAGCGGGGCGGCTGGCCGCGCAGGCCGCAGCCACCGCCATCGAATCGGCCGGGATGGCCGTCGACGAGATCACGCATCTGGTCAGCTGCTCATGCACGGGCTTCGCCAACCCCGGTGTCGACCTCGAACTCGTGCGCACGCTCGGTCTCCCGGCTTCGGTGGCCCGCACCCACATCGGCTTCATGGGCTGTCACGGCGCCTTTAATGCACTGCGGGTCGCCGACGCATTCGTCACCGCCAACCCGTCCGCCGTCGCGCTCGTAAGCTGTGTCGAACTCTGCAGCCTGCACCTGCAGTATGGCAGCCACGGCGACCATGTCGTGGCCAACAGCCTGTTTGCCGACGGGGCGGCGGCCGTCGTCGGCGTCGGACGCGGCCACTCGGCGGCGCGGCCCGGCGGCTGGCGGATCGTCGCCCAGGCGTCGGAGGTGCTCCCCGACTCCGAGCAGGAAATGGGCTGGCTGATCGGTGACAGCGGATTCGAGATGACGCTCTCGCCACGCGTGCCCGGCCTGATTGCCAGCCAACTGCGGCCAGCCGTCGAGGCGATGCTTGCCCGCGCGGGGATCGCGGCCGGCGACGTCGCGACCTGGGCGGTGCATCCCGGAGGACCGCGGATTCTCGGCGGCGTCGAGGAGGCGCTTGAACTCCCCCCCAACACGCTTGCGGTGTCGCGGGGCGTGCTGGCCGATCATGGCAACATGTCGAGTGCGACGATTCTCTTCATTCTCGAACGGCTCGCGCGGGCCGGGGCCGCGGGGCCGTGCGTGGCGCTCGCCTTCGGACCGGGCCTCACCGTCGAACTCGCCGTGCTCGACCGCGAGTCGGGGCCGGCAATCGACGCCGCTAGGTCGCTGCCGAGGGCCCCGAAGTGAGTGGGCCGGCCGTGTCGCAGCGCCGCGTTGCGGGAGTTCTCCTGCATCCCACGTCACTGCCGGGCCGCCACGGCATCGGGGAGATCGGTCCCGAGGCAGAGCGCTGGCTCGAGCGGCTGGCCGGCATGTCGCAGAGTTTGTGGCAGGTGCTGCCGCTGGGCCCCACGGGCTTCGGCGATTCGCCCTACCAGACGCTCTCCACGTTCGCGGGCAATCCCCTGATGATTTCCGGCGACGCCCTCCGCGATGCGGGGCTCGTCGATGACGATCGGCTCCGCTCGCTGCCGCTGTTGCCGGAGACGCATGTCGATTTTGGGGCGCTGATCAGACCGCGTATTCGTCTGCTCCACGAAGTCGCGGCGGTGTTTTCGCGGCGGGCATCGCCCGCACAGCAGGCCGGGCTCGAGCAGTTTATCGAGACCCACCGCGGCTGGCTCGACGACTACGCGCTCTTCGTCTCGCTCAAGGAACACTTCGAGGGCCGCTCGTGGCATGAATGGCCGACCGACGTGGCCCACCGGGAGCCGGCGGTCCTGAATGCCGCACGGAAAACGCTCGCCGAGCCGATCGCCCATGCCCAGGTGCTCCAGTTTCTCTTCCACGAGCAGTGGACACGGCTGCGGCTGCGGGCCACCGCCCTGGGCATCTCGATCATCGGCGACCTCCCGATCTTCGTGGCTCACGACAGCGCTGATGTCTGGTGCCGGCCCGAGCTGTTCACCCTCGCCGCCGATGGCCGGGCGACCGTTGTGGCGGGTGTGCCGCCCGACTACTTCAGCCTGACGGGCCAGCGCTGGGGCAACCCGCTATATCGCTGGGACGTGCACGAGGAGGAAGGCTATGCCTGGTGGATCGCGAGGCTGGCCCATGCGTTTACGCTCGTCGACATTCTGCGAATCGACCACTTCCGTGGGTTCGCCGCCTACTGGGAGATTCCTGCCGACCACCCGACGGCGGAGCACGGCCGGTGGGTGCCCGGTCCGGGCAGGAAGCTCTTCGATGCGGCGACGCGGGCGCTTGGGCCCCAGTCGATCATCGCCGAAGATCTCGGCCTGATCACGCCCGACGTGCATGCCCTCCGCGATGAACTCGGCCTGCCGGGGATGCGGATTCTGCAGTTTGCCTTCGGCGACTTGCCACAGGAGGAGACCTACCGCCCCGAGTCATACCCGGCCAACGCCGTGGTCTACACCGGCACGCACGACAACGACACGACCGTGGGCTGGTATCGTGGCGAGCCGGGCAGCGCCTCCACCCGGTCGGCCGACGAGATCGCGCGGGAACAGCACGCCGTCCGATCCTATCTGGCGAGCGACGGCTCCGAGATCAACTGGGACATGATCGCACTGGCGCTTGGATCACCGGCCGACACGGCAATCTATCCGCTCCAGGACGTGCTTGGCCTTGGCAGTGAGGCGCGGATGAACGTGCCGGGTCGGGAGTGGGGCAACTGGACGTGGCGGTTCCGCTGGGAGCAGCTCACGCCGTCGATCGAGGATCGCCTCGAGGGCCTCACGCGGCACTCCGGCCGCGCGGCGGGATAGCCTCCCGCCAGGAAGCCCCAAGCGCGAGCGCGGGGAATACGCCCGCCACCCCAACCC
>JBBDNW010000225.1:0-1211 GCA_040877375.1 Pirellulales bacterium
CGATGGAGCCGCGATCGCCGGCGGTTTCACGACGGTCAGCCAGCCCGCGGCCCGCGGCCCGCTCCCACCACACACCGCCGGCGGCGACTGGTCGGCCGAAGCCGCGGGAACGTGGTCGGACGGACAACCGCAACTGCCATCCGGATCGATCGACGGCACCAGCCGGAGCGTCCTCGTCCGGCCGGCCAACACGTCGGCCACGCCACTCCTGCCCCGGGCCGAATCCAGTCATGCCACGCAGCGACAGCCGCTCGGTGACCAGGGGATCACGCAGTCGAACGCAAGCGGCAGCCTTGAATATCGCGGCCGCCCGCTCCAACTGACGAAGTCGCGGCGGTTCGCTTGGGATTACGAGATTCCCGCCGTCCGCGCCACCGCGGGCCCGCTCCGCGCCGAACTCTGGACCACACAAGACGGCGGCGTGACTTGGCAGCGGACGGCCGTCGACAAAGACGGGACCAGCCCAATCGACGTCACGTTGACCGCGGCCGGGCTCTATGGCGTGCGGCTCGAACTCGTCACCGCAGCGGGCGACGAGTCTGGTGGGCCGCGGTCGGGCGCCGCCCCCGATGCCTGGGTCGGCATCGACGAGGAACCGCCGCAGGTCGAACTCGTGGAAATCAGCCGCGACGATTCGGCGCCGTTGGCAGCGCTGGTCATTCGGTATGTCGTCCGCGAGCCGCTGATCGCCCCGGGAGCCGTGCGACTCCTCTACTCGCCCAACGCGGAAGGCCCGTGGGCGACGATCGCCGATGGCGTCGACAACCAGGGCGAGCACCGTTGGACCCCCGACCGCAACGTGCCGGCGAAAGTCTACGTTCGCGTCGAGGCGGTCGACGTGGCGGGCAACATGGGATCGGCCACGTCACCCGACCCGGTCTCGATCGCCACGCCCCGGTTCGGTGGCAAACTCGGCGGCCTACGGCCACTGCCCTGAGACGGGCCGACTCGAGGGAACCGACGCCAAAAATCCGCGTGGGCACCGTCCGGATTTTTCGTTGCTTCCCTGAAACGGTAGCCTGCGGACTCGGCTTCCCCCCGTGACCGGCTCCGTTCCCCATGGCCAACGTCGTCACCGCGCTCGACATCCTCTCGCAGCCCGACGCCTGGGCTCTTGGTGAACCGTCGCTCCTCGTCCTGCATGGCGACGAGCCCTTTCTCGTGCTCCAGCTCCTCGAGCTGATCCGCGCGCGGCTCTGTCCCGACGAGGC
>JBBDNW010000225.1:1311-12376 GCA_040877375.1 Pirellulales bacterium
CTGGCGAAGGCGGTGGCGAAGCAGGGCCTCGCGATCGACACGTCGATCCCGCAGCGTGCCGACCTCGCGGGCTGGATTCGGAAATGGGCCAAGTCGCGGCACGGCATCACGCTCGCAGCGGCCACGGCCCAGCGGCTCCTCGAACGCCTCGGTGGCGGCATCGGACAGATCGATCAGGCCCTCGCGCGGCTCGCGGCGGCGACCGATCCCAAGGCGAAGTCGGCCGCGATCCCTCCAGAGGCGATCGATGATTTCGCGGGCTCGCCGCAGGAGCGAACCGCCTGGGGCATGATTGACGCCGCGGCCGGCGGCGACACCCGGCGGGCGATCGCCGAACTCGCCGACCTGATCGACTCAGGCGAGAACCCGATCGGCATCGCGGCCCAGATCGCGTCGGTGCTTCGCCGGCTCTCGACGGCGGCACGACTGCTGGCCCTGCCGGCGACCGCAGGGCGGCCCGCGGGCGTGGAGCAGGCGCTCCGCGAGGCGGGCGTGGCGGCGTGGCCCAAGGCGCTCGCGCAGGCAAAAGAGTCGCTTGGCCAGCTGGGGCCGCGACGGGCCCGCAGGCTGCCGGTCTGGCTGCTTGACCTCGACCTCGCGCTCAAGGGGGAGGCTTCGCGGGGACTGCGCGCGAGGCTGGCATTGGAGCGGCTCTTCTGCAAGATGACCCGCGGTGAGGAGTCTGCTGGCCGCGACCCGCTGCGGCCGCCACTGCGTCCGCCAGCAGCCCGTCCGCCAGGAGCCCGTCCATGAACGCCGATATCCCCACTGATCCCCGCGACGTCTGGGACAACCCGCTCGCCTCCCGCTACGCGTCGTCGCAGATGACACGGCTCTGGAGCGACAACCACCGCTACAAGCTCTGGCGACAGTCCTGGCTCGCGCTGGCGGAGGCGGAGGCGGAGCTCGGCCTGCCGATCTCACAGGGCCAGCTCGCCGAGATGCGGGCGCATCTCGAGCCGATCGACTTCACGAAGGCGGCCGACTATGAGCGGCGAATGCGGCACGACGTCTTCGCCCACCTGCATACCTTCGCCGACGCCTGTCCGTCGGCCCGGCCGATCATCCACCTCGGCGCCACCAGCGCTTATGTCACCGACAACGTTGATCTGATCCTGATGCGGGAGTCGCTCGACCTCGTCGCCGCGCGGCTCGCCACGGTGATCGAGCGGCTGGCTGCCAAGGCCCTGGAAACGAAGGACATCGTCTGCCTCGGCCGCACGCACCTTCAGCCCGCCCAGCCGACGACGATCGGCAAGCGGCTCTGCCTCTGGATCCACGATCTCGTCCTCGACCTCGAGGAGATCACCCACCGCCGCAAACTGCTGCGGGCACGCGGCGTGAAGGGCACCACCGGCACGCAGGCGAGCTTCCTCGAGCTCTTCGGCGGCGACCACGCGAAGGTCCGTCGGCTCGATGAACTGGTGGCGCAGAAACTCGGCTTTCACTCGTCGTACGAGGTGACGGGGCAGACCTACACCCGCAAGGTCGACTCGCAGGTCTGCGCAGCGCTGGCGGGCGTGGCGGAATCGACGCATAAGGCGGGCAACGACCTGCGGCTTGCCGCCGCGTGGGGCGAACTCGAGGAACCGTTCGAGACCGAGCAGGTGGGCTCGTCGGCGATGCCCTACAAGCGCAATCCCATGCGGGCCGAGCGGATGTGCGGCCTGGGGCGATTCGTGATGGGCTTGGCCGCGACCGCGGGCCAGACGGCGGCCGTGCAGTGGATGGAGCGAACGCTCGACGACTCCGCACCGCGTCGGCTCGTCCTCCCGCAGGCGTTCCTCGCCACCGACGCGCAACTCGTGATCTATGCCAACATCGCCGGTGGACTCGTGGTGCTCCCCGGGAGCATCCGCAAGAACCTCGAGGCCCATCTCCCCTTCCTGGCCAGCGAGAAGATCCTGATGGCGGCGACCACGGCCGGTGGCGACCGGCAGACGCTCCACGAGGCGCTCCGCACCCACAGCCACGCGGCAACGGCGCGGATCCGTGAGGGCCACCCCAACGATCTGCCAGAGCGGCTCGCGGCCGACCCGCTCTTCGAGGGCATCGACATCATCGCGGCAATGAAGCCCGACGAACTCGCGGGCCGAGCGTCGCAGCAGGTCGAGGAGTTCATCGCGGAAGCGGTTGAACTGGCCCTCGCGACCTGTCCCGCCCGCGCGGAGGAATCGGCGCTGCGTGTCTGAGGGTTGATCTGGCCCCGCAGCGAACGTCTGGCGATGGGGCATGGGCAGCCCCGACCCACAGGATGCCAGCGGATCGCATGGAAGTCGTGTCAGACCCTGTCCTGATGCCGGCTGCGGCTCTTGCTCGAGCGGCAGTCGATACAGAGGCCACTCACGATCAGGCGGTGCGACTCCGCGCGGAACTGGTGCTGCCCAGCGACCGCGTCGCAGATCCTGGCGACCTCGTCGCTCGAGAACTCGATCAGCTTGCGGCAGCCAGTGCAGTAGAGGTGGTCGTGCTGAGGGTAGCCATAGTCGTGTTCGTAAACGGCGCGGCCGTCGAGCACCATCTTCTTGAGGAGCCCCGCATCGACCATTTCGGCGAGCGTGCGGTAGACCGTCGGGCGGCTGGCCCTCGAACCCTCCGGCGTCTTCCGCAGACCGGCCAGGAGTTGCTCGGCGTCGAAGTGCTCGTGGTGACTGGCGACGTGGTCGACGATCACCCGCCGCTGTCGCGTGATCCGCTTGCCACGGGTCTGGAGAAACTCCGCGAACCGCGCGGCGGGCGTGAGCGCCACGTCGACACTGCCAAGCGAAAAATCAGAACCCACAGCCATCGATCATCCTCCTCACGTCATCAGATTATACCCGGCTGCCCGGACAGGGATGGAGGGCGTCTTCCCCGCGCTCGCGCTTGGGGCTTTTTGGCGACAAAAAGCCCGGAGCGCGAGCGATGGGAATCGGGGTGGCGACCGTAGTGTTGTGGGGAGCGGGTCGGGGTGGAAAACGGATTCCCCGCGCTCGCGCTTGGGGCTTCCTGACAAGAAGCCCGGAGCCCGCGTCCGGCGACATGGCACGGGCCCCGGCCCCCGAACCCGGCCTCATGAAATGCCGGCGGCCGGACCGCCGCCGGTCCGGCCGCTCATCATGCGGTCACGGCAGGAAAGAGCTTCCCGCCATGGCGATTCAGCTGAGCCGCTCGAGGAGGCGGTCGAGGGCGATGTCGAGCTTGTCAGCCGTGTCGTACGAGCCGTCGGCGATCGCCGCGCGAATCGCGTTGACGCGGTCGAAGCGGATGTCGGCGGCCGCATCAGCGGCCTTCACGCCATCGACCGAGAGCGTCACTGCGTCGTGCACCTCGCCCACGCCTTGCTGCGGAGCAGTGGCCTGAGACGACTGTGCGGCCTCGATACCCTTCACGGCACCGAGACCCTGCGAACCCTGCGTCGAAAAAACACCAAAGATGTTCATGATTGCACTCCTGACAGGCCCTTGTTCCGATCCCCTTCGTCCCCCGCACGGCCGCTTCTACGCGACTCACCGGCGGAGGGTTCATTGAGACGATCGCGATTCCGGACCTGCTTCCTTTCCATGTCATTGTTGCCGCGCTTCCGCGTTCCGGCGACTCCAGTCGTCGGACAGCGGCCGGTCATGTTCACGCGCCGGTCGCCGCGACCAACTTTTCTTCATCGACAGACTCGACAGAAAAATTCACTCGATTTTTTTCCTACCAGTTTTTCCCATCTTGCCGATTCCGGTGGGCGACCGGCCTTCGCAGACCGCCCAGCCAGCCCGGACATCTCACATCGCGAACTCAGGCTTCCGCCGGCCCAACTGCCCCTGAAGCCGCTCGACGATCGCGCTGTGCATCTGGCTGACGCGACTCTCCGAGAGGTCGAGAGTGGCCCCGATCTCCTTCATGGTCAGTTCCTCGTAGTAGTAGAGGATGATGATCAGCCGCTCGTTGCGGTTGAGGCCCTTGGTGACGAGCCGCATGAGGTCGGCCTTTTGGATTCGGCGCGTGGGGTCTTCCCCCTTCTTGTCCTCGATGATGTCGATCTCGTGGACTTCCTTCGAGCTGTCGGTTTCGCACCATTTCTTGTTGAGGCTCACGAGGCTCACGGCGTTGGCCTCGATGAGGAGCTTTTCAAACTCCTCCCGAGACAGGCCCATGTGCTCGGCGACCTCGGCATCGGCCGGGGCACGGCCGAACTTGGCCTCGAGTTGCTTGAGCGCCTCGTTGAGCTTGCTGGCCTTGCTGCGGACGAGCCGCGGCACCCAGTCCATCGTGCGAAGCTCGTCGAGCATGGCACCACGGATTCGCGGCACGCAGTACGTCTCAAACTTCACGCCCCGCGACATGTCGAAGGCGTCGATGGCGTCCATCAGCCCGAACGTGCCGGCCGAGACGAGGTCGTCGAGTTCGACGCCGTCGGGAAGGCGTGACCAGATCCGCTCACCGTTGTACTTCACGAGCGGCAGGTAGAGCTCGATCAGGTGGTTCCGGAGGTCCTCGTCGGACTGGTCCTGCTTGAACCGCTTCCAGAGATCCTGGACTTCCTCCGCCGACATTTGGGGCGCGTAATATGCCACGTCATCCTCCTTGACAGGTTCTCGATCGCATCTGCGAAGGCGTCGCGGCTCCGCCGGAAACCTTCGCACCGTTGGCCAGCACCCATGAGGTGCCAGCCTTCCTCACCGCCGAGCCTGAGCTGGACCGAAGAACTTTTATTCTTCGGCAGCCGCATGACGGTCTCTTGATTCAATTCCCAGGTGCCCCTGCACCCACCGCAGTTTCTCCAGTCGTGTCTGCGTGATCCAGTCGTGTGTGTGTGTGTGTGCCTAATGCAAGCCAGCGATGCCACTCATGCCGCGCGGACCGTCTCCGCGGCCCCTACGGTCGCAAACACTTCGAGCCGGTCCTCGTCGAACGTCTCTTCCTCTGCCAGGACAACAAGATCCGGCAGCTGCTTGCTGAGCGCCTCGCGGACCGCGCGGCGAACCGCCGCGGGCACCAGCACCACCGGCTGGCCGCCGCGTTCGACAGCGGTGCGGACGGCCCGACGCGCCTCGGCAATGAGCTTCGCCGACACGCGACCTGCCGCGCCCCGGAGCGGACGCGCCATCTCGTCGACCACCCCGCCGGCAAGCCGGACCGCGGTGAGCCTGCCCTGTGGATCGCGTGCCCGCCGGCAGATCGTGCCTGCCAGCCGGCGACGCACGATCTCGGCGAGCTGCCACGGTTCGGCTGCTTCGGCGGCGTGGTCGGACATGATTTCAAGAAGTTCGGCGAGCGGCCGGATCGGCACGCCCTCGCGGAGCAGGCACTGCAGCGTTCGCTGGATCCGGGCCACGGAGAGCACGCCAGGCACGATCTGCTCTACCACGGCCGGCTGCGCGGCCCGCAGCGACTCGACGAGGCGGTTGGCGGCGTCGCGGGTCAGCAGCCGATCGGCGCGGCGACGGACAGCAGTCTCGACCGCGCGGACGACGCAGCCCGCATCATCGAGCACCGCCGCCCCGCGGCGGCGGCAGGTCTCGGCCTGGGCATGGCTCACCCATGTGGCGGTGCGGCCCGTGAGCGGATCGATGGCGGCATCACCTTCAACCGGCGACGATTCGCCCGGCGGCAGGATCACCAGCATCCGGCCCGCGGGAATCTCGCCCTCGATCACGACGTCGCCGGCGATCGTGATCCGGTAGCCGCGGCCAGGCAGCGCGAGGTCGTCGCGGAAGGCCACCTGCGGTAGGACGAGGCCGAGATCTGCGGCGATCTCGCCGCGGAGTATCGAGACGCGCTCGAGGAGCGGCCCGTCTTTCGCCACCAGACCGATCAGGCCACGGCCGAGTTCCACCGCAACGCGGTCATCGGCGAGCAGTTCGTCGGCGGGTGATACTGTTCGGGGGGCCGTCCTGCCGGAGGACGTCTGTCCCGCGTCTTCCGCGCCGCCGTCGATCGAATCATCGGCCACGGCCGGCCGCCGTGCGAGCATGACGGCGGCGGTGAGCGTGACGGCCGCCATGCCCGCCAGCGGCAGGAAGGGCAGGCCGGAGAGCGACAGAATCGCGAGGAACACCCCGGTGATCGCGAGCACATGGGGCTTGGCGGTGAACTGGCGGCCAAACTCCCGCGAAAGGTCGACCGCCTGACTCGACCGCGACACGAGCAGCCCCGTGGCGACCGAGATAAAGAGCGCCGGCACCGCGCTTGAGAGGCCGTCGCCGATCGTGAGCCGGGCATAGACGCCGAGAGCCTTGTCGACGGCCATGCCGTGCTCGATGACGCCGATCGCGAGACCGCCGACGATGTTGATGGCCGTGATGATTACGCTCGCGACCGCCTCGCCCCGGACGAAGCGGCTGGCGCCGTCCATGCTCGCGAAGAAGTCGGCCTGCCGCTGAAGATCAAGCCGCATCCGGCGGGCCTGCTCGCGGGTGAGCGTGCCCGCGTTAACTTCCGTGTCGATCGCCATCTGCCGGCCTGGCAGGCCGTCGAGCACGAACCTGGCCGCCACCTCGCTCGTCCGCGTCGAGCCGGCCGTGATCACCACGAACTGCACGATCGCGATGATCGCAAAGATCACGCCACCGACCACGAGGTTGTTGGCGGCCATAAACTCGCCGAAGGATTCCACGACCTCGCCGGCAGCGGCGGACCCGTCGATCGCCGCCCGCGAGAGAATCAGCCGCGTGGTCGCGATATTGAGAACAAGTCGGACGAGCGTGATCCCGAGCAGGAACGTGGGAAAGATGCTCATGTCGAGCGGCGTCCGCGCCGCCAGGGCGCCCAGCAGGGCAACCACCGAGATCGTGAGATTCACCGCCAAGAGCACGTCGACCACGGCCGCCGGCACGGGCGCGAGCACCACCAGCACGGCCAGGAGAATGGCCGCGGGGATCGCGTAGTCCATGATGTGGGCGGAAACGGGGCGGCGGAGGGCCGCGGCCGTTCCAAGCGGCTGTGCCATGCGAGCGAGTGCCGTGAACGAATGCAAAGGGTTGGGCCGACGGGGTTTCTGGCCCGTCCGGAGGCGGGACGGTAGCGGGCGGGGCGGAGACGGTCCAGACCGCTCCACGGCAGCTGAAACGGCTACAATTCGGACTTGCCTCATTCACCGACCACGGAATGTCCCATGCACTTCGATCGCTTCGGGCTCGCCTTCGACTATCCCGACAACTGGTCGGTCGATACCGCCGATGCGGATGGCCGCTACGCCACCGTCACGGTCTATTCGCCGGAGGGAGGCTTCTGGTCGGTGAGCGGCCACGCAGGCGGCGGCGATCCCCGCGAACTCGCGGCGGCGATCGTGAATCAGCTGCAAAAGGAGTATCAGGAACTCGACAGTGAACCGGCCGCCGACATGATTGAGGAGAGCAAGTTACCCGGGTTCAACCTCAACTTTTACTGCCTCGATCTCACCAACACGGCACACATTCGGACGTTGCAGACGCCCGGGGCCGTCTACCTCATCCTCTGCCAGGCGGAGGACCGGGAGTGGGAGCGCGTGGCGGCCGTGTTCGCCGCGATGACAACGAGTTTCGTAAAAGCGACGCTGTAGCGCCGACCGGAGTGGAGCCCCGACCGGAGCCGGTGGGTCGCGGAAAGACGGCTTGGCCCCGCGATGTGCTGGGGCAATCTGTCGCCACACCCGAGCGACGTCTGCCTAAGGTCCGCGACCCTTCCGGGCCGACCGCGGGTCCACCACCCACGGCATAACGACCGTAGGTTGCACACCGCGTGCCGGACGCCGGGCTGCCCAAAAATGACGGTTTTCGGCCCGGTTGTGCCGTTTAGGCTGACCGCAAGGGAGCCCCGACGGTCTCAAGCCCCCCATTTTTCAATCCGCCGATGGGTGTTTGACTTGAGAAAATTGGAGTTTTTACCGAAACATGCCCCGCCGTCTCCCTGCGTGCGGAACGCGAGTTGCTACGATTCCCGCGGGAGATCGCCCTCCCCATCCCCTTTCCCCTCTGGACCAGCGACCTTGCACCTGTTCGCAGCCATACCCGCCCCCGCTCCCTTCGGCGGCGAGATCCAGATGTCCCACTGGATCGCCTTCGCGATCTTCGTGACCGTGATGCTGGTGCTCGACCTGACGGTCTTCCACAAGAAGTCGCACGAGCCGTCGCTCCGCGAGAGCGCGTTTTGGACCTGCTTCTGGTCGGCCCTGGCCCTGGCCTTCAACGCCCTTGTCTGGTGGTGGCTCGGGGCCAAGCCGGCCCTCGAGTTTCTCACGGGCTACCTCGTCGAATGGTCGTTGTCGATGGACAACGTCTTCGTGTTCGCAGTGGTATTCGCCTACTTCGGCGTCCCGCTCAAGTATCAATATCGCGTGCTGTTCTGGGGCATCCTCGGCGCCGTGATCATGCGGCTCACGTTCGTGCTCCTCGGCGCGGAACTCGTCGAACGCTACAAGTGGATCCTCTGGGTATTCGGCGGCTTCCTGATCTACACAGGCATCAAACTGGCCCTCGGCGGCGGCGACCACGAGCCCGGCGAAAACGCCCTGATCCGCTTCTTTCGGAGGTTCGTCCCAGTCTCCAAGGAGTCGGCCGGCGACCGGTTCTTCGTCCGAGAGAACGGGAAACTGTTGGCCACTCCGCTGTTTCTCGTGCTCCTCGTGGTGGAGAGCACCGACGTCTTGTTCGCCGTGGACAGCGTGCCGGCGATCCTCGGCGTGGTCACGCCCGGTACCCACTACATGCGGTTCATCGCCTTCACGTCGAACGTGTTTGCGATCCTCGGCCTGCGGGCGCTCTATTTCCTGCTGGCCGGCGTGATGGATCTGTTTCGGTTCCTCAACTACGGCCTCTCCGCGGTGCTCGTGTTTGTGGGCTGCAAGATGATCGTCGAGGCGGCCCGGCACAACGAGTGGCTGGCCGCTCAGGGCGGCTGGGATGCCCACGCGAAGGGCCATCTCATTCACCCCGCAGTGTCGCTCCTGATCATCGTGTCGCTCATCGGCGCGAGCGTGGCCGCCTCCCTCGCCCTACCTGAGCGGAAACACGGCGCCGAGATCGCGGACGACAAGGACGCCCCCCCAGGAAGCCCAACGGCGTGAGCCGTACGGCCGTATCAGGAAGCCCCAAGCGCGAGCGCGGGGAATACGAGTGGCCTTGAGACGGTGCCCGATCGATTCACCGACGTTGCATCCCGTCAGGAAGCCCCAAGCACGAGCGCCGGGAATACGGGTGGCCTCGAGACGGTGCCGGATTGGTTCGCCGGCGGAGACATGCTCGCCGCCGGGGGATTTTGCTACAGG
The DNA here is from genome assembly GCA_040877375.1 of Pirellulales bacterium. GTDB lineage: Bacteria > Planctomycetota > Planctomycetia > Pirellulales > UBA1268 > QWPN01. The sequence continues at coordinate 10,526 of JBBDNW010000225.1, forward strand.
ATGCCCGCTTGGCCGACAGGACGTTGCTCGTGAGTCGCAAAGATTCCCCGGCGTCTGCGCGTGCCTCCGATCGGCTCCTCACGATCGGGAATCGTTTCTGCCATCCATACGGTTGCGCCTTCTGTCAGGAAGCCCCAAGCGCGAGCGCGGGGAATACGCCCACCACCTCTCCCCACTGCACACCACTGCCACGGTCATCACCCGGTTTCTCATCGCTCGCGATCCGGGGTTCCCCTCAGCAAACCCGCTCGTAGAGTGCCTCGTGCGCCGCCGCCATCTGATCGGCGGTGTGACGCTCCCTCGCGAGGGCATGGCCGTGGCGGCCCAACCGCGATGCAAGTGACTCATCGTCAAGGATCGCGGCGATCTTTGCAGCGAGGTCGGCGGGATCGCCCGGAGCGTGGAGCAACCCAGCTCGCTCGTCGTCGAGTAGTTCCAGAAAGGCGCCGTGATTGGAGGCGACGACGGGCACTCCCGCGGCCATGGCCTCAATCACCGGCAGGCCTTTGGCCTCCGCATGCGTCGTCGGCATCACGAACACGTCGACGGTCGCCAGCAGGTCGAGCTTGCCGCTCCGGTCAATCTGCCCCAGCCATCGGAAGCGATCGGCCACGCCGAGGTCGCGAGCCAACGCGTAACACTGGGCGATGTAGTCCCGTTCCGCATCGACCGTCGCGCCCGCGGCGAGGATTTCGACCTGGTGCCGGGCTGCGAGCAGCGGCAACGCCCGCACGAGTTGATCGAGCCCCTTCTCCGGACAGGCACGGGCCAGGGAGCCGATCAAAAGGCGACCCTTCCTCTCACGTCGCCGGGGCACGAGATCGGGCGGTTCCGGCGGAAACTCCGCCAGATCGACGCCATGCGGAATCACAGACACCGCTTCCGGCCGCACCGCCAGCCGCTCGCCCATGAAGGTGGCGAAAAATCGGTTGAGCGCCACGAAATGGTCGACGTCGGCGGCCCCCTCACGAAGGAGCTTCACGATGGTCGCGTGGTGGGGAGCTGGAATCTGGTCAATGAAGATGTCCTCACCCGACAGGCTGCAGACGATGCGGGCACCGGTCGCCTCGCGAATCGGCCGCGCGAGCCCCAGCAGGAGCGCGTTGGAGAGGTGCACGACGTCGGGACGGACGTCGCACGCGAGCCACCGCGTGAGTTTCGCCACCTCTTTGCGCTGGTTGCCCTGCGTGCCCCTGAGTGTGGAAATCGTGAGCGGCCCCAGGTCCGCCGGCCGCGTGGCCCCGGTGCGGCTCGACAGCCATTCAAGCAGCCGTCGCGAGTCGAGGAGCCAGTCGATCCAGGCGGGCGTGTGGCGAAACAGTGGCACGTGCTCCTGCAGCCAGACGTTCACACCGCCCATCACGATCCTCTGTTCGGCGACGTTTTCCTCGTCGGTCGTCGTCGGCACGTAGGCTGGCACGAGGATCGCGTCGCTGCCACGGGCCACGAGCGCCCGCACGAGTGTGTTGTCGTGGAGGCACGAGCCGCAGATGCGGCCGCCGGCGCCGGCGGTGACATGGACGATCCTCACACGCCGCGACCTTCCAGGTGGATGAGCACAAGGGCGAGATCGGCCGGAGTGATCCCACTGACGCGGCCCGCGTGGCCCAGCGTCCGCGGCTGAATGCGGGCGAGTTGATCGCGGGCCTCGGCGCGGAGATGACGCACGCCACAATAGTCGAATCCCTCGGGGATCGTCCGCTGTGCGAGCCGCTTCTGCCGTTCGATCCGCTCCCGATCGAGGGCCACGTAGCCTGCGTAACGAATGTCGTTTTCGATCTGCACGGCCACGTCCCGCGACACCGCGGCCAGTTCCGGAACGGCGGCAACGCAGTGGCTCCAGGTGAACTC
>JBBDNW010000226.1:0-12321 GCA_040877375.1 Pirellulales bacterium
CAAGCGCGGGGAATGCGGGTAGCACCCCGCCCCGCTCCACACCGCTCTAGAGAGCACATTCGACTGTGGTGTGTCGCCGGCTCCAAGACGCGCCCTCGCCGCTCACTCGCCAATCCATCACGAGGCCCGAGTTGCCACGAGGCACCGTTTGGCAGCGGCCTGCCCTGACGCGATGACTTGCGGGATGCCGACGCCCCTGTAGGCCGCGCCGGCCAGTGCGAGCCCTGGGTGGAGGCCCACCAGCGCGTCGATCCGCGCGACGCGGGCCGAGTGCCCGACGTGGTATTGAGGCATGGCGTGATCCCAGCGTTCCACCCGCACGAGCCGGGGCTCTCCGCGGGCGCCGAGGAGGTCGGCGAGTTCGCGGCGGGCGAGCGCGACGAGTTCACCGTCTTCGAGACGCATGACCCCGGGGTCGAGGGCGCCCCCGACAAACACCCGAATGAGCACGCAGCCCTTGGGAGCGCGGCCTGGAAACTTCGAGCTCGAGAAACTGGCCGCGAGGATGCGGCGGCCCGCCGTCCGCGGCACCACCATGCCGGCGGCGTCGAGCGGATGGGCGACGTCGTCTCGGGCGTAGCCAAGCGAGATGATGCACGAGCCGGCATATTCGATCGCGGCGAGTTCCGCGACGAGGTCGGGGTCGACGCCGCGGAGAACCGTCGCCGCGATGTGCGTCGGAGCCGCCACCACGACCGCGTCGACCGTCGTCGCTCCGCCCTCGAGGCAGGCCGCGTCGAGACGCCACCGGCCGTCGGGCATCTTGTTGACCCCGGTGATAGCGCCCTCGACAAACCGTACGCCCAAGCGGTGCAGCTCCTCGGCGAGACGCCGCGGCAGCGACTCCATCCCGGATGCGAGCGTGACGAACTGACCATAACGAGCCCCTGCCGCATCGGCACCACCTGGCTGGCGACGCAGCCGGGCCCGCTCGCCCGCCCACAGGCTGCCCCACTCCCGCTCCATGGCCAGAAACTCAGGGCAGGCTGCGGCCATGCTCAGCCGGGCCGGATCAGCTGTCCAGATTCCCGACGCGAGCGGCTGCACGAGCCGCTCGAAGGCCTCGCGGCCGAGACGGCGCACGGCAAAACTCTCGAGCGACTCGTCGTCGTCAGGAGAGCCAACCCGCCGCACCGGAACGAGCCGCTCCCAGAGCAGCCGCAGGCGGCCGACGGGAGAGAGCACGGGCGTGCCGAGAATGCCCGCCACCCGGCTCGGGGCCATCAGGCGAAATCCCTGTGGCGCCCGCCGCGGCCGCCCGCCGGCCCAGATCAGCGCCCGCCGCGCTCCTGGTTCGACACCCACGACGTCGTGTTCGAGTCCCAGCCGCGAGACGAGTGCCTGTCCCTCCGGCCGCGCGGCGAGGAAGCAGTCGGCCGACCGCTCCACGAGCCACCCGTCGTGATGCACGGTGCCGATCACACCGCCGGCCCGCCCCGACGGCTCGATCAATGTCACCCGACACGCGGCACTGTCCTGCACCAGCGCATCGGCAGCCACGAGGCCGGCCATCCCGGCCCCGATCACCGCTACATGGGTTCGTTCTGGTTTTGACAAGGGGCCGTGATTCACTCCAAGGGCGAACCTCCATCGTAGCCTCGGAACCATGGCGCTCGAGGCCGACTGGCGGACGCCGCAAAAAGCCGCGAGGACGTCTGGAGCGCATTCGACTTTGGTGGATCACCGGCTCGGGGGCGGCAAAAGTCTCGTCGCCGGGGCGAGGATACGCCCAAGGCTCCTAAGAGCGTTCGCCGACCCCCTTGCCTACCTCCTCCAAGGTGCCATCTCGCCGCTCCACCAAAGGCAGATGCGCTCTGGTCTGGACCCGCAGACAGGGACCACCTACCGTCCCGGCCCTTCCGGGTGGATTGCCCCCGGACGATTCCCGGCTTCCGTCGAAGGAGATACCTCGTGGCCACGCTGCGGTGCTCGACCTCGCGATTGCTTCTCTGCGGATCGCTCGTCGCAGGAGCCTGCGGATGTGCCCCCGGCGTCCGTGCCGCCGACGGGGATTCGACGCCGCCGCGGACGCTGATGCGGCTGCCGGGATGGATCGAGTCTTTTGGCGGCACAGAGACCGCCTCGCGGGCGACAAGCAAGGATCGGGAACCGGATGCCCCCGTCGCCCTTCCCATCGCCGACTGGAGCGACGCAAAGCCCGCCGCCAAACCGGCTGTGAAACCGGTGGCTCCCCCCAGACTCAGCCCTGTCGCCGCCCCTCCAGCGGCCGAAACCGGTGGACTGCGTCGTTGGCTCAACGACCGGGTGGCGACACTGCCGCAGCCATCCAGCCCCGTCCCCTTGCCCGAGACGCCCCAGCCGCCAGCCGAGACCGTCGAGCCTCCGCGGACTGAGTCTGTCTCAGAAACGACACCATCCGATGCCACACCGCAGTCCGCGCCGCGGACCGTGGCGCCCGACGAGATGCCGACGCTTTCGGTCGACCCGGCAAGTTTTCGCGGCGTCCTGCCTGGCAAGACCAGCCGCGCGGTGATCGAGAAGGACTGGGGCGCCGGCGAGGCAGTGACCCGTGACGATGGAACCGCTGGATCGAGATGGGCGATCGAGCCGTTCGAACGCGTCGAGGTCACCTATCGTGATGACATCGTTGCATCGATCACCATTAAGCTCACCGAACCGGTTCCCATGGCCGACCTTGCGCGGCAACTGGAGATCGCGGACCTCCGTACCGTGACGGTCCGCAACGAACAAGACGCCGTGATCGGCGCAGTCTATCCCGAACGCGGCGTGATCCTCAGCGTCGCTCCCGGGACGGAAGACGCCACCGGCATCCTCATCGAACCGCTCGACCCGGATTCGTTCGTGCTGCGGGCCGAGAGAGAAATCGAAACGTACTCCGCCTATGCGGTGGCTGACCTGCAGTACGCGATCCAGATCGACCCACAGCACGTCCGCGCCCATCGGCTCCTGCTCGCCCTGGCAGCCGATCAGGGCAAATGGACGCAGGCCCTCACACTAGCGCTACAAGCTGTCCGTTTGGATCCTGAGGATGTCTGGACAAAGCTCAAACACGCCAGTGTACTCCTGGCTCTCGACCGACCGGAGGAGGCTCGCACCGTGCTCGACGGCGTCGCGAGTGCCGCCAACTCGTCGCCGCTGGTCATGACGCAGGCGGCGCGGCTCGCCGGGCGGATCGAACTCGCCCGAAAGACTCCCGATCACCAGAAGGCCGTCGAACAGTTTAGCGAGGCCATTCGCCGCGGTTCGCCGCTGCTAACCAAGCTCTCGCCCACAGTGCAGGCCGCCGTCCGCGAGGTGTTGCTCGACGCTCACCTCGGCACGGCACTGGCAATCGCCCGCGGCACATGGCAACAGAAGAGCCGCGTGATTCCCAAGTGGATCAGCCGGGCGGATGCGGTCGTCAAGGAGTTCGACGGCGGTGACCGCGAACGCGACGTGCTGGAACTGCAACTCTGTCGCGGCGTGCTGGCCGCCGCGGCCGGCTCCACGGAGGCGATCGAACCACTCGCCTGGGTGAAGCGGCTCCTCGAACTCCGTGACCGCATGGGTGAGACTGAGGCCGATCCGTGGCGGCGACGGCAGCTCGACTGGGAGGTCGGGCAGGGCCTCGCCGACGCCCTCGCCGCGGCCCAGAAACGTGGCGACGCCACCGATATGCTCGATAACGCCACGCTGACCGCGGCCTATCTGGAACGGGGTGCGGAGCACCGCGAACTCACCGCCAACGAGCGCAAGAACGTCGGTGAGTTGATGTTTCGCATTGGCATCATGCACAGTCTCCAGCGCGGCGACCATGCGACAGCCGTCACCTGGTTCGATCGTGCGGTCCCGCTGTGGGATGACAACGATTGCTTCGAACGCGACGGCGATCTCGGGCGGCTCGGTGAGTCGTACGTGAGTATGGCGATCTCCTACTGGCAGGTGGCGCGTCGCGAGGAAGCTGTCACGCTCAGCCGTCGCGGCGTCGACCTCATGGTGGCCGCCGTCGACAAGAGCCAACTCGAGGAGCGTGCCCTTTCCGTGGCCTACGGAAACCTGGCGACGATGTACGCCGAACAGGGCGACGACGAGCAGTCGCGAAACTACGCCGAGATGGCCAGCCGCGCCGAAGCCACCGGCACGGTGCGGTAGCGTTGAAGGCGGCGTGCCTTCCAAGAAGCCCGGAGCGCGAGCGATGGGTAGACGGGTGGCGGGCGTCGTGTTCACGCGGAGCGGGTTGGGGTGGCAGGCGTATTCCCCGCGCTCGCGCTTGGGGCTTCCTGACGGCAGGCGGGCTTACAGCAAGCTCTCGAGGAGCAGCCGCATCTTGCGGAGTTCGGCCACCTGGTCGACACCCTCCAGCGGCGGCATGAGGGCGCTGAGTGCCCGCTTGTAGCCCACCCGCTCCAACTGCTGCACGATCTTGCCGTACTCGACGTCGCCCTGACCGACCCGCACCTGGAAAGTCTCCAGCTTCGTGTCGCGAAGATGCACGTGGCAGACGTACTTCAGGATCGAGTCCCACGAACCCGGTTTCTTGTGGGCGTAGATGAAGTGGCTCGGGTCGAGCGTGACGCCGAGCCCCGGCACGTTGCGGCAGAGCGACGCCGTCGTCTCGGCATCCTGCGTCATCCTGCCAGCCGACGTCTTCACCGCGACCACGCCGCCGAGCCCCGACGCGATCGCCACCATCTTTCGCAGTCGCTCGATCTCGCCGTTGAACGGGGTGCCGAGTTCCGAGGATTCGACCACCATCGTCACGACTCCGAGCGACTTTGCCAGCCGGCAGCAGGCCGAAAAGAGGTCGTAGACATCCGGAGTCTCGGAGGCGGCGAACGAGACGGCCACCGGCCGCAGCCGCTGCAGGTCGCTGCACTCGGCGATCGCGGCCTCGGGGTTGGCCGCCACCATGGCGGGCTGGAGGTGGCTGCCGTTCTCGTGAACGTCCAGTTCGACCGCCGTAAACTCCAGTTCGGCCAGCCGCTCCATCGCGGCGGCCAGCGGCATATCGGGCAAACATTCCGTGCTGACGCAGACGAACACGTTCCAGGACTCCTTGTCGTGAATCATCGCCAGGCAGCCAAGCCGCCTGGCGGGCCGGTTCCGGCCGCGAACCCGCAAGGGTAGCGGCAGCCGGCGCAAGATGGCAACTTTTCGCACGCCTCGCGGCCGATGTCGCCGTACAATCTCGGATGGACCAAACACGAGCAGCAGAAAACGCGGAGTGCACTGCATGGAAATCGAGTCACGACAGTTGCCGACACGGGTGATCCTCGAGCATGCGAGCCCGTGGGGCCGCTGGAGCACCTGGAGCACTCGGGCGGCGTGGATCATCGCCGGAATAGCGGTGCTCTCGGCGATCGGCAGCGCCGGAGCCTTCTCCCAGTATTTCCAGCGGGATTCCCGCGTGGTCGAGAAGTATCACTCGCTCTCCAAGACGGCGGCGGGCAAGGTGGCCATCCTGAGCGTCACCGGGGCCATCCTCGGGGGCGACGGCTTCGTCCGGGCCCAACTCGACCAGATTGCCGAGGACGAGGCCGTCAAGGCGATCGTGCTTCGCGTCGACTCCCCGGGGGGCACCGTGAGCGGCAGTGACGAAATCCACCATCGCCTCGCCACACTCGCCGAGAAGCGCGACATCCCCGTCGTGGTGAGCATGGGGGGACTCGCCGCCAGCGGCGGTTACTACGTGGCGATGGCCAACCGGGCGGCAGACGACGTGATCTACGCCGAGCCCGCCACACTCACCGGTTCGATCGGCGTGATCATCCCGCACTTCGACGTATCGCAGGCACTTCGCAAATACGACATCCGCGACGACTCGATCGCGAGCGGCCCGCTCAAGGAGATGCTCAGCCCCACCAAGGATCGCACCCCCGAACTCGCCGAAAAGGAACGTAAGCTCCTCCAAGAGCTGGTCGACGATATGTTTCGCCGTTTCAAGGAGATCGTGAAGGCGGGCCGGCCGAAGCTCGACGAGGCCGCGGTCGACAAGGTGGCGACCGGGCAGGTGTTCACCGCCAGGCAGGCCCTCGAGGCGGGGCTCGTCGACAAGATCGGTTTTCTCGAAGACGCGATCGGCCGCGCCGTAGAACTCGCCGGGCTCACCGCGGAGACCGCGCGGGCCGTCAAGTATTCCAAGCCCAAGGGGCTTCTCGATGAAGTGCTTGGCGGCGCGTCGCCCACCGGCCGCTTCGATCTGGCCGCGATCGTGGAGTTTTCGACCCCGCGCGGCTGGTACCTCTGCAGCTGGCTCCCGGCACTGGTGCAGAGCGAGTAATGGCAAAGCGCGTGATCAGGCCAGCACCGCGGTGATCGGCTTGCCGTCGTGGCCAACCTTGAACGGGCGGCCGTTGGGCGCGACGAATGCCTTCTCCCACGGCAGCCCGCAGGCGGCGGCGATCGTGGCGTTGAAATCGGCAACGCTGACAGCATCCCGATCGGGCGCATGGCCACGAGCGTCGGATGCCCCATGCACCACGCCCGGCTTCACGCCGGCACCGGCCAGCACGCAGGAGAACACTGCCGGATGGTGGTCGCGGCCGGCGTTCTCGTTGATCTTCGGCGAGCGGCCAAACTCGGTAGCCAGCACCACGAGCGTGGAGTCGAGGAGGCCGCGAGCCTCGAGATCCTCGAGCAGGGCCGCCATGGCGGCGTCGAGCTCGCCGACCTTCTCGGGCAGCTCCTCCCAGAGTTCGCGGTGCATGTCCCAGCCCCCCATCTCCACCTCGACACACCGCACGCCCGACTCGACGAGCCGCCGGGCGAGCAGACATCCCTGCCCGAGCTTCGAGCGGCCATATCGTTCGCGGGTCTGCTCGTCCTCCCGCGAGATGTCGAAGGCCGCCAGATCGCCGCTCCCCATCAGCCGCACGGCGTCGACGTACATCCGGTCGTAGGCCTCGATCTGCCGTCCCGCGTAGTGCTGCTTGAAATCCCGGTCGAGCCGGTCGGCGAGCGCGAGCCGCCGCTCGAAGTTGCCCTCCGAGAGATAGCCGGGCCGCGTGATGTTTTCCAGGCCTCGCTCGGGGTCGGCGAGTGGCACGGGCGTGACGGCGGGATCGAGGAAGCCGCAGCCGGGATGCTCGTTACCGTTGCCGACGAGCACGTAGCCGGGAAGGTCGCGACTCCGCTTGCCCAGCACGTGCACCGCCCACGAGCCGAACGACGGGTGGCGAATGCTGTTGATCTGCGGGTAGCTCGTTCTCATGAGATACGTGCCCTGCTCGTGGGCGCCGGTCTCGGTGGTCAGCGAGCGGATCACGGCCAGCCGATCGGCGAGGCCGGCAAGCCTCGGCAGGTGCTCGCCAAACTGCACACCAGGAACCTTCGTGGCGATAGCACGCGTCTCCCCCTGCTCCTCACGGCCAGGCTTGGGGTCGAAGGTGTCGATGTGGCTCATCGCGCCCCGCATCATCAGGTAGATCACGTTGATGCCGGCCGGGGCCAGAGCGGGCTGGTCGGCGGTAGCTGGCCTGCCAGCGAAACCATCGACGAGCGTGAGCCCGAAGGCGGCACCGGCGGCACGGCCGAGAAATGCCCGTCGCACGAGCAGGTCATCATGGAGCACGAGGTGGGACGTCATGAGGGGGTCTCCCGGGAGCCGACAAGCACTGGCGCCGTCGGCCGCTATTGGATAAAAATGAACTCGCGAGTGTTGAGCAGGGCCCAGATCAGGTTGCCGCAGCCGGTGGCCGGGTCCGCGGCGCTCAGTTCGACGTGGGCCTCGCGCCGGTCCTCGGCAGACGGCTCGTGGGAGAGCACCGACAGAAACACCACGTCGACGGTCTCTTCGGGATCGTGGCTCATGACGGTCTCATAAATCACGGAGCCCTCCTCGAGCATGGCGTGGGTGATCGGGCCGTTGAACATGGCGAGGATCTGCGGAATCGTCGGTACCGTCCGTCCGCCCTCGATCGTCTCGCGGTCACTCTGGCCAAACTGCCTGAGGAAGTGGCCCAGCGGCAGCGGCGTGGGCATCTCGCTGGCCTTCATGAGCCATTGGCCGCGGTAGCCACAGGTTTGCTGGAGGGTCCGCTGCCGCCGGCCGGGACTATAGCGGTCGACGAAGGCGTCGAACTTCCGCTCCACGTCGTCGAGCGACGCCTCCCGCAGGTTGACCGCTGCCACCTCGGTGATCTCGGCGACGTCGGGCCGCTGCACGCTCCAGGGATTGGGGGCGACCAGCGTCACGATCGAGTCCCAGAGCTGCTCGGCCGTCATCCGGCGAAGCGCCGGGCCGGTAAAACGAAACGGCTCGGCGGCGGTGGGGTCGTGGATCACCGCCCGCCGCTGGTAGGCCGACGTCGAAACCAACACGCGAACGAACTCGCGGAGATCGAAGTTGAGCCTCCGAACGAGGTCCGTGAGATGCTCGAGCAGCTCCGGATCGCTCGGCGGATTCTCATCGCGAAAGTCGTCGACCGGCTCGACGAGCCCCACGCCCATCACCTTCCTCCACATCCGATTGGCGATCGTGCGGGCAAACTGCCGATTCGTCCGCGAGACCATCCACGTCGCGAACTGTTCACGGCTGTCGGCGTTTATGACGCTCGCCGGCACCGACCCCCAGAGGAGTTTCCTGTCGACGGGCTCCAGCGGCTTCGCGTCGTCGTATTGGTAGTCGTGGGGCAGCCGCAGCGGACGGTCCTGAAAGCTGACGCTCGTGGCATTGGCCTGGATAAATTGGATCAACTGCCCAGCCTTGCGGCCCTTGGTCTCCTTGGCTTCCTTGACCAGCGTGCGCACGGCCGGCAACGGGACTGGCTTGGGTTCCTTGCCGGGCTTACCGGGCCGCATGCCGGTGCCGAGCCTGGTCTTCGTGCCCGCCGTGAAGGCGGCTAGTTCGTAGAACTGACGCTGCGTCCATTCATCGAAAGGATGATCGTGGCACTGGGCACAGCCGATCTGGGTGCCGAGCAACACGCGGACGGTGTTGTCGACATAGGGCAGGGGCATGCCGTCGTCGCGGAGTTGGAAGCCGACGGCGGGGTTGTCCCAGAGCCGTCCATCGGCGGTGAGCATTTCGTGCACCCAGTCGTCGTAGTGCTTGCTTGTGCGGATCGAGTCCTTGACGTAGGCGAGGTAGGGCTCGAAGATCAGGTTGCGCTGCGGCCGCTCGGTGAGCCGGAGGATGTCGGCCCAGAAGTTATAAAAGTGGCTGACGTAGTCGGGGCTTGCCAGCAGCCGCTCGATGGCCACGTCGCGCTTCGCGGACGAGTCGTCACGGAGAAACCCGACGCTCTCGTCGTAGGTCGGGATCCGACCGGCCAGTTCGAGGTAGATTCGCCGCACGAACTGGGCATTGTCGAGCGGCGGCGACGGCGTGACGCCGTGCTCCTGCCAACGGGCTGCGAGGATCGCGTCGATCGCGGCGGCCTGTGCACGGACCTGATCGCGGCGGCGGACATCGACCGGTGCGACCTTCATCACGGGCCGGTCGGGGACCGAGGTCACTGCCTGCGGCAGGCCACCCGCTCGCTGCGCTGACGTGTCGGGCTTCGCGCCGTCGGCAGTCGGGGCGACGATCACCGCGGCCATGACAAACATGACAAACATGACAAACATGACAAACCACATGACAAGACACGCGAGCAGGCAAGCGACTCGCAGCGCCTCCACTCGCCGCGGGACCAGTGCCGACTTCAACCACATGATGTCACCCTGGTCACGGCTTCAGCTTGAAGCGAGTCTTGAACTCGTCGAACGATACCCGGTCATTGCGGTCTCCGATGTGGATTCAACGGCATCGCAACGGAAAGGTTTCGCGGCCCACCGCCCAACGACCCTACCGGGCTTCTGACCGCCGGGGAGTCTCGAGCGCATTCGACTTTGGTGGATCGCCGGCTCGGGGGCAGCAAAAGTCTCGTCGCTCTATCGCCGCGGCGGCTCAGGCGCTCCTTGAGCGTTCGCCGACCCCCTTGCCGCCCTGCTGAAACACGCCGTCTGTCACTCGAGTCCCGCAGATGCACGCGGCTGCTTCGGGCTGCTCGGCGATTGTGGCTGGTTCATCCACCGCCGCCGGACGACATAGCCACCCGCCAGGCCGCCGCATCGCTCGGGAACGCGGCGGAAGGCATGGTTGGCAGTTGCTGGACTGTCATCGGCGTTGCGCCCGCAGTAGAATCTCTTTGAATGCGACTCCCTGGAGAGCCTGCGATGCGTTGGGCCCGTATGCACTTGGCTGCTGCTCTCGTCTGCATGCCCGCATGGGTCGTCGCGCCGCTCGGTCCGGCCCGGGCGGATGACTCAGCGACCGCTGAACCGACGGCCGCCAAGTTGAGCGTGTTCGCCGCGCCGCAGGCGGATCTCGCTACCCAGGCTGCTGATCGGAAGCGGCAGGCGAACGGACCGCCGCCCAAGCCACGGCCGGTCGCGGACGGCGTGGCCGAGGTGGCCGAGTCCAACACGCTCTGGGTGCCGCAACTCGGCCGCTTCATCGTGGCGCACGAGTTCCCACCGGCCGATCCGGTGGCTGCGATCACGACGCAGCCGGGCCCGGTGGGCGACCTGCTCCGGCAGTGGCGCACCGAGGGCACCGCCGCCGGCCTGCGGGGCGTGCTCTATGACAACCACGACGCAGACCACAGCAACATGAACTACGCGTGGTTTCCGGAGTTGGCCCGCGTGGAGTACGCACAGGCGGCCAAGGACACCAAGACCCCAATGTACGGACTCGGCAATCTGCACCGCGGCCTGCAGCTGATCTTCATCCACAACGCGCCCGTGATCGGCAACGCCTCGGTGGCCCAGACCCAGGGACCGTATTGGCGGAGCATGCCCCGGGTGGCGATGACGAACGGCCCCGCGGCGACCCTGCTCGCCGACCAGTACGCCAACAATATGCTTTACTTTTATCCCGAGCATCGCGACCACGATCCCGAGGCCGACACGGGGCACGGCGACGTCTATCCCGCCAACGTTCCCTACCTGATCACGTCGCAGGGCTCGTCGGGCTCCGACCGGGAGTTCATGAACGCCGTGGCGGCCACGATCGCCGCCCTCCGGCCCGAGACGCACAAGTTCCTGGTCGAGAAGCGGCTCCTGATGCCGACGGTGCAGATGATCTTCCGTACATCCCGCAAGCCGATCACCGGTCGCGACGAGTATCTCGCGGGCATCGCCCATCCGCCGGTATTCGACGGGGCCACGCTCGACGTCGAGCGGATGGTGCGCATGGCCCATGACCTCGAGCCCGATGACGTGCCGCCGCTGGTGCAGTTGCAAGTCGAGGAGGAGTATCTAGGGCGGCCGGGCATCGACTACTTCGACGTCGGCGAAGTGGAAAAGCTTTTCGGCACGGTCGCGGCCGTGGCCCGCGTGGCCCGCTCGGCCCGCGATCGCCGCCGTATGGTCGTGAGCGTCGCGAAGACCGAGGATCCCAACGGCAAGCCGCTCTCCTTCACCTGGCGACTCCTGCACGGCGACCCGGAGCGGGTGCGGATCAGGCTGCTCGATCCGCTCGGCACGCGGGCCGAGATCTTTGTCGATTGGCACCCGCGGGCGGTCTACCCCGGCAGCGACCTGCCCTCCGCCCGCGTCGACGTGGGTGTGTTCGCCGACAACGGCAAGCACCTCTCGGCACCGGCACTGCTCACCTGGTATTGCCCGCCCAACGAGCAGCGCACCTACGAGGACGTGCCGGACACGGCCGCGGCCGACCGTCGGGACGACGTCAACGGCAACTCGCCCCGGCGGATCGTGTCGATCGAACGGCTCCCGGCGACCGGGGCGGAGCACTACGCCGACCCGATGGTGCTCACGCCGGCAGTGTGGAGCGATACATACCGCTACTCCGACCGTGGCGACCTGCTCGGCTGGACGCGGTCACGACCCGATGGCGAAGACGAGGAGTTCACCCCCGACGGTCGGCTGGTGGTGAAGCGGGACGACGCGGGCCAGCCCGTGGAAAGCAGTGCCGTCCGCTACGTCCGCGTGCAGAAGGGGCCGAACGCGGCGCCCGTGCTGCGGCAGGAGCCCCTGTAGCGGCGGAAAGGCACCACATGCCCGCAAGGCGCCAGCCTCGCCACGAAGATCCCCGGCGGCATGAAAATGTGTCTTCGTGTCTCACATTTCCCCAGCTTCAGTCGCTGCAACCACCGCTTCCGGTTTTCAAACTGGTTTATGCCAGGGCGTGACCGTTCGGCCCAGTTCTTCAACATCCCCCAGGTCGCGTTGCCGTCCCGTTGATCGCTTATTGCGCAGGAGGTCGGCACGACCGATGAAGATGACCTCACTGCTGCCGTAGCGGCCCTGGACCGTTTGCAAACGTGCCTCTGCAAAGGTGACGTAAGAGATTTGATTCAAGCCTCCTCAGCAGAATCTGTGGGTTGATTCCGGCTCCGGAAGCCGACCCAACAC
>JBBDNW010000227.1:0-1300 GCA_040877375.1 Pirellulales bacterium
GCGTGCAAAGCCGCCGGCGACCATGGCCATCCCAACGCCAACCAGCCACGCATACTTGCTTGTGCGGATCATCGAACAACTCCGGGAGGAATGCCGGCAGGACACCCTCGCGTGGGTCGTCCATTCACCATTCCCATTACTAGACAACGCCGCATCGCCAGCGTCAAGCAATCGTACGTGGCGGCGCGGAACGGCGGCCGACGCAGACGGTTCAACTCCCCCAACCGTTCCATGCGGCCGGGTCGGGCGGGCGGCCAGCACGCGGCTCGTGCACCAGCTCCGGTTTGAGATCGGAAAAATCGATGTCGATCCGCTCGTCGGCCGCATCGATCCGGTGAAATACGCCTGCCCCCTCGTAACGCCCCTGCTCATCGAGCCAGACGCACGCAGCTCGGTAGTCGTCGGCGTCGCCGCCGCCCGCTTGTTCGAGGAACGGCTGGGCACCGCCGACGACGAACCTGCAGTCGCTGGCTCGAAACTCGAGTCGCGGGGCGACCGGGTGTGCGGGCGAGTCGCGAAGCGTTGCCACACCTTCACCACAGGCCACAGCGACGTCGGCGAGATCGCAGGCGATGTCGAGACCTGCACCGCTCCGCGCACCTTCGGCGACGAGCAAGCGGCGTGGCGTGACCAGCGCGCCCCCCGCCCACCGCAGCACGATCCTGCCCGCCTCCTCGGCTGCCGCGTCGAGAAGGACCGCATCCCCGGCGGCACGGCAACTGCCCAACAGCACCGCGCACGCGGCCCCGGACGGACCGGCGGCCAAGGAGACTGCGACAAACGCGTTTCGCCCCCGGCGAATCATGGTGCCACCATCCTCCGGGGATCCGGGCATGCGAAGCACGACGTCGTCGCAGACGAGCCTACCGGAACCGACGGCAAAGAGGGCCGACGGCGCACCGTCGGACGGTTCCCCGACCAGCCTCAGCGAGACGCCGCTGATCGTTAGTTCCCCGTCGCCGATCGAGCAGGCCGCCTGCCACCCATCCCCCGCGGGCTGGACGCCAGTGAAGGCGATGACGGGGCGAACACCAGCCGCGGCGCGAATCTTCAGCCGCTTTCGCTCGAGCGATACCGGTAGCTCCCGCCGCTCACCGTCATCCGCCAACTCGATCACCCCGCCGTCCGCGACCAGACGAATCGCCTCGCCCAGCGTGGCAACGTCGCCGGGAAAGATTGGCGCCGCGATCACCCGCACGAAGTCTGTAACGAACGGGGCATCCGCGGCCACCCGCTCGGCGGTGTCGCCCTGTGCGGCCCGGCGGCGATCGGCCGATGCCCGCATCCACATCAGCCCCAC
>JBBDNW010000227.1:1400-12280 GCA_040877375.1 Pirellulales bacterium
CGCCCTGTGCGGCCCGGCGGCGATCGGCCGATGCCCGCATCCACATCAGCCCCACTACCGCGACCAAGCCCACGAGGGGCAGCAGCCACGTCAGCCATGCCAGCCATGTCAGCCGCGTGTCGAGTGGCCGTGGCGCTGGCAGGGCCACCGCCTGAAAGGTCCGCGGCTGTGCCAGCGCGAGGCGGTAGTCGTCCGCGAAGGCGACCAGGTCGGCGACGAGCACGGCCGGCCGCTGGTAGCGATCGAGTGGATCTTTCTCCATCAGCCGCGACACGATGGCAGCGAACTGCTGGGGCACGTCGGGCCGCACCTCGCAAAGCGGTGGAGGGGCGGCCTGCTGATGCTGCAGGAGTTTCTGCACCATGGTGCCTTCGGCAAACGGGGGTCGACCCGCAAGCATGAAAAAAATCGTGCAGCCGAGCGAGTAGAGATCGCTGCGGACATCGGCGGCGCGGGGGTCGCGGGCCTGCTCGGGCGAGATGTAATCGAATGTTCCCAGCGTCATGCCGCTGACGGTGAGATCGCGGTCGTCCGCCACGTGATGCAGACGCGCCAGGCCCATGTCGACGATGCGTGCCCGGCCCGTCGGGGTGATCACGATATTGGATGGCTTGATGTCACGGTGCACCACGTCGCGCTCAGAGGCATGCTCCAGCGCATCGGCAACTTGAATCGCCACATCGACGGCTCGCGCCAGGTCAAACGGTCCCGCCTCACGGACGAGGTCACGGAGGTTGGTGCCTTCGATAAACTCGAAGACGATGTAGTGCCAGCCTCCATTGCTGCCGACCGCGTGCACCCGCCCGATGTTCTCGTGGTCGAGTCGGGCCGCCGACTGGGCCTCGTTTCGAAACCGCTTGAGCATCTCTTCGTCGTCGCCCTGCCGGCCGGCGAGAACCTTGACGGCGACGATCCGATCGAGCGTCGTGTCGAGCGCGCGAAACACGGCCCCCATGCCGCCGCCGCCGATGAACCGATCGAGCCGATACGGCCCGAGCATCGATCCCTCGAGCAACCGGCCGATCGCGGTGGAGGTGGCGGGTCCCCCGGCCAGAGGGCTGGCTGAGCCGCTCCAGGATGCGGCCGCCGGCTCGCCACTGGAGATCACGGTCGCGTCGTCACCGCTCGCATGCCCACGCGAAGGAGGGTCGGCGAACCGCGAATCCGGGCCGATCGGGTCGTTGGAATCAGGCATGATTCCGACCCTAACACCGCCGTCCGCGGCAGGTCAATCGCCGCCTGAGCTGCGTTGCCCATTCGCGCACGAAAAACCCCGCCCCTCGCATGGGCGAGGGGCGGGGCACGGTTGTCCGGATGATCAGGACGAGCCTGTTAGGCGGCGATCTGGGGGGCGGCAGCCTGCTGGGCGACAGCCTTCCGCTTCCGCCGCTTCAACCAATCGAGGCCCGCCAGGCTCACGATTCCCACTCCAGCGAGGGCGATTGTGGCCGGCTCGGGGACGGCTGCAACGCGGAATCCGATCGAGTCCGAGTAGCTGCTGGTGATGAAGCTGCTGGAGGCCGTGTTCGACGTCCAGTTCCCCGCTGCACCCGTTCCGAGCCTCCAGCTCGAGCCAAGCAGCATTACCCGGGTGGCTGGGTCAGTGGCACTGGCCGTCTCGGTGAACTCGCCAGCGTTGCCGAAAGCATCGTAGAGACCGTACCACGACTTCGAGGCGGCGTAGAGGCCGACGTCGGTGAGGCCGGTCGTCAAACTCTGGGCCAGACCGTAGTTGGCCGCGTTGTCACCGCTCACACCCGTACCCGTGGTGACGGCGGTCGGCGGCGTGCTGCCACCCTTGTAGGGATACTGTCGGTAGTTTGTCGTATCGCCATTATAGTAGGCCGACTTAGTCCACTCATTGGCATTGGGCAGGAAGACGGTGGCACCGGGATTGCGGGCGACAGCGGACCCGGAAGTCAGGTTATTGAGCGTGTAGGCACCCGTCTCCATGGAGGCGGAGTTTGACTGCTGGCCATTGTTGAGCCAGTTGGCAAACCTCGCCGCTGAGAACCAGCTCACGAACGTCACTGCTTTGTTGGCGTCGCCCCCGCCCACCGAATATTTCGACCCATTCGATGCGGACCCGCTGAAGGTGATTGGGTTGAATCTCGTCGTCCCACTGATGACGGCCGAAGGCTGGTAGACAGAGTTGGGATTGGTGCCCGAAGCATCGACTTTGTTCAGAAAATCCGCGTACTGGGTGTTCGTCGTCTCGTACTTCGAGATGTTGAACAAACTCGAGACTGCCCCGAGGCCCGTGGGGACGTTGGCAGAGTTACCCGTGTTGTTTACTGGAACGTAGTCGATCGTCACGCCGAGCACACTGGCGGAGACGCTCGCGAGGGCGACGGCGAGGCAGCCGGCAAAGGCCCTCGCGTTCTGCATTCGGGCGCCGCGGCCGCTGCCCCACGTCCACTTCTTGCTGCGGCGACAGTGCATGCCGTTCACCCGGGCCGGGGCATTGCCCGTGCGGCGGTATTCGGGGAACCGGCTCCGCTTCTTGACTGGCTCGCGATCTCGACTGAAGTCGACCGCATAGCTCACGTTCAAATCGTCACGATGGGATACTACAACTGCGCTCATGACACTGTTCCTTCTCTTTTGAGCCCCGAAGGGCGTTTTGATGATTTCCGATTCACGCTTGTCCGCCGACCGAACGGCCGGAAACGGACACTTGATTCACTCGCTCACGATTTCCCGGTGGACCGACGCGGAATGGGCCGAGATCGCTCCTCAGACGTACTGACAGACACCCCGACGCTCGGCGACCCGGCGAGCCTCGGCGAACAGCGACATGAGGGCGTCGCCACCCGAAACACCCGGCAGGTAGACCCAGGCACCGAGTTGGCGGGCCCAGAGTTCCTCGTCGACGCTGTCGTCGGATCCGCAGACCACCAGTAGCGTGCCGGGCCGGCCGGCGAACTCCTCGGCGATCTCCACCGTGTCGCTGACGCGATCGCCCAACGGGCGGGCGATGTCGACGATCACAAGCTGGTAGTCCCCATCGATCACCGACCTGAAGTCGGAGGCATCAGCGGGCATATCACAGGCGGAAAAGCCACCGAGCTCGGACATCGTGCCGAGCCGGCCACGAAGGCCCACGTCGCCCGACACCACAAGGCTCTTGAGCACCGGACCACGTGCGACACGGAACGCCGGAGCCTGACTCGCCAGCGACCGTACTTCTTTCGACGTGATCCCAACGGCAACGACCATCATTTCACACCTCCTTTTTGGCGACTGAACGAATGCGGGTGATTTCGTGATGCACGGCCTTCGCCGTCAGGCATCCGCGATCGCTCGCGACAACAGGGATTAGTTGCAGTCCGCGTGCCAAATCGCCACGCAGGACGAGTAGCCCCCGAAACGGTGCGTGAATCGCGGGAAGAAACCGCGAAAAAACTTTTTCATCGCCGTGATTCGGCGAATCAGGGGGCTCACCACGCTGGTGGCCTCAGGGCCCCTCACGAGCCGGCCTTCCCAACAAAACGCCCTATTTTTCAGGCTGTTTCGCGGCCCCTCACCGCCCTGGTGAGGCCCTCACCAGGGCGGTGGCGCATGCACCTGTGCTTGTCCGTCAGGAAGCCCCAAGCGCAAGCGCGGGAAATACGTGTAGCGACGTCAACCTGCTCCGCGTGGCCTCGACGCGGTGCCGGAATGGTTCGCCGGCGGTGGCATGCTCGCCGCCGGGGGATTTTGCTACGGGATGCCGGCTTGGCCGACTCTGCGTCGCTCGTGAGTCGCAAACATTCCCTGGCGTCTGCGCGTGCCTCCCCCGGCTCCTCACGATCGGATGCCTCCAAGAAGCCCCAAGCGCAAGCGCGGGGAATACGCGTAGCGACGTCAACCTGCTCCGCGTGGCCGATGAGGTCGCGGGGCGTTTTCGCGTCGCTCGCGTTTTGGGCTTTTTGGACCCACCGGTGCCGTTCCCGGCTTCTCAGCCGGCCGGCCAGGCGAGCGCTGCCGTGATCTCCGCGACAGATCGCCGCGTCGTGAGGAAGTAGTTCCGGCCGTGGTCCGCGCCGGCTGCGGCTTCATGTCTGTCGATATCGAACACCGCGCCGGCCGCCTCGTCGATTGCGAAACAACGGTAGCCGGCGGGGAGAAGCGCTCGTGACTGCTCGAGCGCCGCCCGCGAGTTGGCCTCGAGCAGGATGTCCGTCACGCCAACCGCGAGGATTCCGGGCATACCTGCCAGCACGTCCGGCTCAGCCCCCTCGACGTCAATTTTCACCAGATCGGGCACCGGAACGGAAAGGCGATCCAGCAGTTCGTCGAGCGCGACTCCCTCGACCGACACCGGCTCACCGTTCCGCTTCGACATCGAGTGCACCGACGAGAGGATGCCGTCGGCCGCGTACCGCTCGTAAAGCACGGTCGGACCGCTGAACTGGGCTGCCACCGCGTGCATGCAGGCGATGCGGGCCTCCAAGCCGTTCAGCGCCACGTTGTGGACGAGCCTGTCATGATTGCGGCTGCAGCCCTCGATACAGATCACACGACAGCGGTCCGAACTTGTCGCGGCGAGCAGGCCGTAGATGCCCGTGTAGGCCCCCACATCGAACACCTGGCTGGCCCCAGCGGCGAGGGCCGACCAGAGCCGCAGCGACGTCGGCTCCCAACCGGCGAAGAATCCCCCCCAGTGCAGAGTCTTGACGACGGTGTCGTCGTTGTCGGAGTGCATCACGAACGGGCGGTGACGGCAGGGCAGCACGATGGGGACTGAGCCGTACAGCGGATGGGCATCCCAGAAGGCGAGCCGCTGTCGGAGCGTGAAGGCCGTGTTGAAATTCATGACTGCTCCCGGTTGTCCGTGCCGTCGACTGCCGGCCGACGCGGCCTTGATGCATCCCTCCGCGGCCCCCTATTCTTCTCAGAGACATGGGCAACGCAAGCACGCGGAACCGGACATGAAGCTTGGCATTCTCTCGGGTCACTACCCCGGCGTCCGGTTCAACTCCCAGATCAACCACAAGTGCTACGCCGACTGCCATGGCTATCACTCCATCTTCAATGGCTCCCCGGAGCGCGACCGGCGTCGGTACTTCAGCAAGATCGAGACGATCCTCCGCTACCTCGCCCTCTTCGACTGGATTTTCTGGATCGACGACGACGCCTACTTCACCGACTTTCGCATTCCTCTCACGCGCTTCATCGACACGGCCCCGACCGCCGAGTTCGTGATCTGCAAGAGTCCCTCGACGAAAACGCTGTTTACGAAGTTCTCGTCAGGGCAGTTCTTCCTGAAAAACACCCCCCGTGCCCACGACTTCCTCCGCGCGGTGCTGGCGGTCGACCTCGCGGTGGTGAAGGCGGCCTGGCGGGACGAGTTGGGCTATTTCACCCGCGGCGACCAAGACGCCATGGTGCACCTCGTCGAAACCGAACCCCGGTTCGCGGGCGAGTTCTGCCGCATTCTTGACCACGACTGCTTTAACAATCGTGACTTTGAATACCTTCACGCGATCGACGAGCACTTTCTCGTGCATTTCACCGGCCGCACCAAGCGACAGTCGATGCAGGAGTTCGTCGAGCGTCTCGGCACCAACCGCTTCCTCACGCCGGCACCCTGGCTGGCGGAACTGAGAATCGACGAAGCCGACGAGCCCGTATGACCGCGAACCGCGGCTCCGCGCCGCCGAGCCAATGGCGGCCACGATGATGTTCTTATCCCTTCCCCTACCGCGTTCGGTCGCCACGGGCCTGCTGCGATTCGCAAAACCCGCCGCGGCCTGCGATCACCTGTTTAATCCGACCGTCTTCCGTTCCGTCACCGGCCTCGTCTGCCTGTTTCGCGGCGTGTCGGCCGACGGAACGCGGCGGGTGTTTCGCTGCGAACTCGCGGAAGACTTTCGGCCCATTGGTATGCCCGTCGACTGGACGGCCGAACTGGCGGCGCGTGGCGATGCGCCGACCTGGGTCGCCGACCCCCGAGCGTTCTCGTTTCAGGGCAAACAGTTCGTCGCCTTCAACACGGGCCACAGCCGGCGACCCAACGACATGTTCGTGGTTGAGGTCGACGACGCAGGCCGACCGACCGCGGCCCCGCTGCCGGTGCACCTGCCGACAGGCCGACGCTTGATCGAGAAAAACTGGGGATTCTTTCCCTGCGGCGACCGGCTGTTCGCGATCTACACGCTCGACCCGCTCGAGATCCTGGCCTGCTCGTTCATCGAAGACCGCCTCGTCTGCAAGCCCGCCTGGCGACACGACTGGCTGGCCGACCACATCCGCTCGCCCTTCGGCCCGCTGCATGGCGGCTCGTCGCCGTGCATGCTCGACGGCCGGCTCGTCACCGTTTTCCAGAGTCGCAGCCGCGGGGACGACGGCTTCGAATATGCCGGCAACATGCTGGAACTCGAGCCCGCGCCGCCGTTCGCCCCTCTGGCCGCCGGACCATGGCCGCTGTTCGCCCTCGACGACGAGGAGCGACGAATGCAACCGGATCACAAGCTCAACGCCCGCGTCGCGCACTGCCTCTATCCGGCGGGTCTCGTCGCCGGCCCGGGAATCGGCCGGTTCTCGATCACTTATGGCATCAACGACATGGCCTGCGGGTATCGCACCTACGACGCGGCGGATGTTTTCAAGCAGCTTGTGCCACTCACCCGCATTGCTGGCGTTCGTGAACTGCGCGCACCCCCAGCCGCCGCCATACCCAGTCCGGCCGCAGTGCGCACGTTCCACTGGCAACCACGCCGGGCGGTCCTCGGCACTCCCGCCGAACTCGCGACCGGTCGCTTCGTGTGTGGCAACGTGGGCGACTCGCTGCAGCGGCACCTCACCGCCGCCCTCTTTGGGATGCACACCGTCCATGCCGAACAGGGCTCGCGGCGGCTCCTTGGCGCCGGCTCGATCGCTCATCGCGCCCAGCCCGGTGACGTGATCTGGGGCAGCGGTTTCAAGGATCAGCCGCTCACCCTCACCGACGCTGAGAAGGCGTCGATCGAGGTTCGCGCTGTCCGTGGCCCGCTGACGGCGGAGTATCTGTCCAGAAACGGTGTCGCAGTGCCGCCCGACGTGCCCTTCTTCGATCCCGGCCAGCTCGTGGGGGAGATCCTTCCCGCCGAAATCTCCGCCTGCCGCCGGGCATCGCCGCCGCCCCGCGGACTGCTGCTCGTCCCGCACTACAAAGACACGGCTGTGTGGCTCGACCGATTCAGTGGGGTCGACCGTCGCTTCCGCAGCGTCGACTGCGATCTGTACGTGATGCTTCGCGAGATGCTCGCGGCCGAACTGGTCGTCTCCAGTTCCCTGCACGGCATCATCTTGGCAGAGGCCTTGGGCGTGCCGGCGGTGCTTCTGCGGCCCCCGGCATCGGAGCCGTTCGCCAAGTTCGAGGACTACTATCTCGGAACCGGCCGAACTGCGTTTCCCATGATCGACGATCCCGACGAGGCGGCGCGGGTGCGGCTCGCTGGGCCGGCGCGGCCGCCCCTGGAATGGCGCCGCTCTGTCCCCTCCACCCAAACCCTCGAAGCGCGTGGGCTCACGGTTCCCATCCTGCCGCTGAACGGCCCGATCACGTGCCCGACGAATGCGGCCGAGTGGCTCCTTGAGATCGGCCGGTTCGCCGGTGGCCGATTCGTGGTGAACGTGAGCCTGATCGAACTGGGGGCCGCGCGGGTCGTCTTCTTCGTAGCTGGCGACCTCCTCCACGACGTGGTCCTGTCGTCGGACGCCGCGGCGTCCGTATTCATCACCTTCGACGGCCGCATTCTGGAGGAGCGGGGCGGCCTCGTACTGCTCAGCATCACGCCGGTCGGCGGTGGCGTGGCCGCGCGGGTGCGGCTCGACACAGACTTTCCACCCGACAACCGCCCTGCGACGCCAAGCGGCGGTGCGGCGCCGCGGCCGGCTCTGTCATAATCGGTGTCTTGCCGGCCGTCGCCGGTCTCGCGCTGGAACAAGCATGCGAATCGTCGCCCTGATCGCCGTCTTCAATGAACGCCGCTTCATCGCCGGCTGCCTCGAGCACCTCTTCGCGCAGGGTGTGGAGGCCTATGTGATCGACAACGGCTCGACAGACGACACCGCCGCGATCGCCCGTCGCTATCTCGGCCATGGGCTCGTCGGCATGGAGTCGCTCGAGCGTACGGAATACTTCAGCCTCCAGCGGGTGCTCGCCCGCAAGCAGGAACTCGCCGCGACGCTCGATGCCGACTGGTTCATCCACCACGATGCCGACGAAATCCGCACGGCGGCAAAGCCCGGCCAGACCCTCGCCGCCGCACTCGCCGAGGCCGATGCCGCGGGGTCCAATGCCGTGAACTTTTTGGAGTTCACGTTCACGCCCACACAGGAAGCGCCCGACCACGACCACCCGCGGTTTCGCGACACCATGCGGTGGTACTACCCTTTTCTCCCCAAGTTTCCCCATCGCCTCAATGCCTGGAAACGGCAAGACGCCGTCGTGAATCTCGTTGACTGCGCCGGCCACGAGGTCAGCTTCCCCGACCTGCGAATGCACCCGGAATCGCTCCATCTCGAGCACTATATGTTCCTGAGCGCGGCCCAAGCCGTCGAGAAGTTTATCGAGACGCGAACATACGATCCGGCGATGATCGCCAAGGGCTGGCATCGCTGGCGGTCACGGCTCACGCCGGAGGACATCTGCCTCCCGGCGGCGGCCCAACTCAAGGAACGGCGGCCCGGCGAACCCCTCTGCCCAATGCACCCGCGGACGAAGCATGTGCTCGACCCGGCGGCCAGAGTCGGCGGCGCCACATGACGATGATCACAAGCGACAAGCGCTCGGGTGTCCGGATCGCGCTGGCCCCGCTGGAGGTCCGCGCCAACACCTTCGTGCGGGCGTTCACGGAGTGTCTGCGTGATGGCGGATTCGACACCGTCGCCTACGGCTACGAGCCGGAGCTCCCGCCCGGCACCAACGTCGTGATCCTCCACTGGCCCAACCGGTTCTTCGCACCCGCGTCGGCCGCTGCGGAGCAACTGCTTGCCGCGTGGCGATCGTCCCGCGCCGCGGGTACGCGGTTTCTCTGGGTTGCCCACAACGTGCATCCGCACGACTCGGCACGAGAGCGCCATGCCCTCACCCGCGACTTCATCGCCTGCCTCGACGGCATCATCCATCTGTCGCATGACTCCCGCGACGCGATCCACGCCGCCCATCGACCGACCGTCGCGTGGGAGTTGGTCACGCGACACGGCCACTACCGCGATCTATTTGTAACGCCGGTCTGCCCGGGGCCGTCGCGTGATTCCGGGATCCGACTGGGCTATGTCGGTCGCGTACGTCCTTACAAGAATCTCGAGAGCCTGCTCGCCTGCTCGGCAGAGATCGCCATGCCCGACCTCCGAATGATGATCACGGGTTTCCGTCACGACGAGGCCTATGCGGCAAAGGTCGAGGCGCTGGCCGCCGGCCGAACCGACGTCCGCCTCGACCTCAGGAGCAGCTTTCTGTCCGAACCCGAACTCGAGAACGCGATCGACGACTGCCACGCACTCGTCCTCCCCTACCGCTGCATTCTCAACAGCGGCTCGGCGCTTCTCGCGCTCTCCCGCGATCGGCCCGTCCTCGCACCAAGACTGGGCGGTCTGCAGGAAATCCAAAACCGCGTCGGCGACCACTGGTTGCAGCTCTATGACGGCGACCTGACGCCAGCCACGCTCGAGTCGTTCGTCGACCTTCTCCGGCTTCACGACGGCGGCCGGTGTGACCTCTCGGCCTACGACTGGGGACCAATCGGCGCGGAGTTGTGTTCCTTCATCGACGAGGTCGTATGACGATGCAGCCACCAGACGCGGCCGGCACTGCCTACCATCCCGTACGGTATTGGCGGCAGGAAGATGTGGCCGGCCCGCAAAACTTCGGCGACTACCTGACGGAACTGTTTCTGGAGGAGGTCTTCGTCCTGCCCTCGTGGCCCGCCGATGCCTACTACCTCGTCGGCAGCGTGATCCGCGATCAGCGGATCCGCCGGACGCTCGCCGAGCTCTACGTCGACGCCGACAGGGGCAGCGTGGCGTTCTGGGGATGCGGTCTGCGCGGCCCCGAGGGGCTGTCGGTGGAGGGCCGGTCGCGAGCGACCTTCTTTGGCGTCCGCGGACCGCTCACCCGCGATGCGCTGGCTCTCCCCGCCGACACGGTCATCGGTGATCCCGGTCTGCTCCTGCCCCTGCTGGTGGAGAAGCCACCCCTCGGCCACGGGCGGACGGTCTGCGTCACCCACTTCCACGAGCCTCGGCTACCCGCGGACATCAAATCGCAGACCGGAGTCGATGACGTCGTCTCAGCGGCCATCCCCCCGTCGCTACCGCACCTCCGCGAGATCATCCGGCTGATCGCCGGCGCCGACTTCGTGCTCAGCGGCTCGTTGCACGCCGCCATCGCTGCCTGTGCCTACGGCGTGCCTTTCGCGTTTTTCGACTCAGGGCACGTCGACGTCCCCTTCAAGTGGGACGACTTCGCGGCCTCCGTCGGCATCCCGCCCTTGTTTGCCCGAACCCTCGCCGAGGGCCGCGCGATCCATGGCGACGCCCTCGTGGCAACGTGCCGGCCACCGGCCCTTTCACCACTCCTGCATGCCGCCCCGTTCCAGGTCCTGCCCGACATGCTCCTTCGGGCGCTCGTTCACGACGGATGGTGTGATGCACCGGCCGTCGCCGAGGCGCGGGCCCGAATGCAGCCGCTGGCAGCGGCTGCAAAGCGGACGCAGCGCGAGGCGCAGGCTCGATGGCTCGACCGGGAGCGGCAGCGTTTCGAGGCCCGCCGCGTCGCGGCCGCAGGCTGAGGGCGAAACTCCACGCGTCGCTCACGCGGTTACGCTTCCTGAGCCGGAGGCCACCTGAGAAACGTAGGCAAGGGGGTCGGCGAACGCTCTTAGGAGCCTCGGGCGTATCCTCGCCCCGGC
>JBBDNW010000228.1:0-12215 GCA_040877375.1 Pirellulales bacterium
CGTATCCTCGCCAGGAGCGACAATCCGCAGGACCGCGCAGCGGCGACTTTTGCCGTCCCCGAGCAGCGTTTTGATGACGTTGACACGCTGCGACTCTGGTTTCTACCGTACCCCCTCTTGCGAGCGTTTAACCACCCCTGCGTGGGTGACGCCCGCGAGTAGGTCAACGGAGTGGCAGCGGAGCCGACATGAATCGCTACATCTACAACGCGAGCGACAACGATCTGGTCGCGTGGAATCGCAACTTCACCAGTCGCATGGGCGATGGCTCCGGCGATCCCGAGGAAGACTATCTGTCGGCGCTCCAGGTCGTTGCCGCTGGGAAGCCAGACGCAACGCTCCTTGAGATCGGCTGTGGGCTCGGGCGAATCATCCAGTTGATGAAGCACGCGGGGCCGATCGTGGGGCTGGAGCCAGACACCGAGCGGTTTCAGGCCAGCCATGCATTGCTTCACGACGCAGCGCGGGTGCAGATCCTCAACTGCACGAGCACGCACTACAAATCGGATCATCCCGAGCGGCGGTTTGGCATCGTCGTGGTGTCGATGGTCATCCAGCACGTGCCCACCACGACGTGCGACCGGATTCTCATAGACGTTCACGACCTCCTCGCGGCCGACGGCCTGGCCGTGGTGGCCACGACCCAGCAGGACGAGGAGCGGTTTACCTACCAGGCCGACCAGACGCCTCGAACCGCCAAGGAGTTTGACGACTACGCCGTCGACAGTTCGCGGCAGGCCTACGGCATTCCGGTGCGGCAGTTCTCGAAGGCGTCATTTCTTGCCGCGCTCGGCAGGAGCGGGCTGAGCGTGGTGCGCTGGGGTCAGTTCAGCTACATGCGGCCGGAAAAGGTCGCGTGGTTCGCGAAGTGGATGGGCTCCCGGCCTGTCGCCATCCAAGACGTGGCGAGCAGTCAGTATGCGATTCTGAAGAGGGCTGCATGAAACAGGAATCCATGATTTCCGATCGCTCGTCACCTGACTTCATCGTCATCGGATTCAGCAAGTGCGGCAGCACGTCGCTGTGCTCGATGCTCGATGCCCATCCCGAGATCGCCATGACGAGGCAGAAGGAAAGCAACTTCTTTCTCTGGAATTACAAGCAGGGCTGGGAGTGGTACCGCGACCAGTTCAGCGGGTCGGTTCCGCAACAGCTGCGGGGCGATGGCAGCGTCTTCTACTCGGCGACCGAATGGGAGCGAACGGCATCCCGACGGATCGCGGCCGCCAATCCACGCGTCAAACTGGTGTGGATCGCCCGGCATCCCCTCAAGCGGCTCGAGTCCAGCTACCGCGAGGCCCACCACAGCGGCCACTATTTCCATTTTCATGCTCCTTATTCCATCGGGGAGTACCTCCGCCAGACCTCCGCCGCGATCGATGACACGCGGTATTGGAGCCGTCTCAACCACTACCGCGATCTCCTGCCCGACTCGCAGTTTCACGTGCTGTTTCTGGAAGACCTCATGGCCAACCGGGAGGCGGAACTGGGGAGGTTGTTCGCGTTTCTGGGGGTGAGCCAGACGCTTCCCCGCAGCCACGACGCGGCGGACTGGCTCAATAAGGGGGCGGACAAGTTCTACGACAGCCGTCTGATGCGTTTTTGCCGCACCGCGCCCGTGCTGCGTCGCTGCGTGAAGGCCGCGGGGACCGACGTCGTGAATCGGGCCGGACGCCGCATCGGACTGCGACGGCCGTTCGTCGGTCCGATCCACTGGCACGACCGCGACCGTGCCTGGGCCCACGACGCGGTCCGCGAAGACGCTCTTCGGTTGCTGCAGTTTGCTGGCAAGCCGACTGATTTCTGGAACTTTTCGTCCTCACACACCCTGATGCCTATACACCCGCGCTCAGCGCCCGAAAGGTGGCCTGAATGACACTCACGCCAGACATCGACGGTCATACACAGACGAAGTTGCAAATCATGGACGACACGAGCGTTGATGCGCCGTCGCCCGTCGTGGTGCTGCTGTCCTGTTACATGACCGGCTCGACCGAGGGACGCAACCTGGGGACCGCCGGCTATTCGCATGATTTCGTGGCCAAGGCCTTCGTGCCCCTCCTCGAACGCTACGGCGAGGTGCGTGCGGTCGTCGATCCACGGCGAAATCTGCAGACCGAAGTCGACCGGGTGATCGCCGAGCGGCGGCGGCCGCTGCACTTCAGTGTGCTGCCACTCCAAGACATCGTGCTCGGGGAGCGGGTGGCCACCATCGCCGTTCCAGCGTGGGAGTTTCCAGACGTACCGAACGAGGGCTTCGACGGCAATCCGCAGAACGATTGGGGGGCGACGGCGGACCGCTGCGACCTCGTGCTCGTCAGCGGCCCGTTCACCGAGGGCGCTCTGGCACGATCCGGTACGAAGACGGCGATCGGCATCGTGCCCGTGCCGGTGGACGACTCATACTTTGCGGTCCCGAGTTGGAAACCCAGACAGTGCGTCACCCTCAATTGCCGTGCCTTCATCTTCGAGCCAGATGAAGATCCGCAGGTCGCCTGTAGCGAGCCGTCGTGTACCTGCGTCGATCCGCCGACCGCCATCGGAGGCGAGGGATTCGCGACCGTGGGCAAGCGGATCGAACGCGCGGTTCGCGCCGCGATCCGCAGCGGCCTCGGCGATGGCATTGGCGATTCCCTCTCGCGGAAGTTTCGGCGGGCGAGGGAGAGGTATCGTCTGCGGCAGCTTCAACGACAGCAGCCAAAGCTCTCCCTGTCGCGGCTCCCCTATCCGCACGCCGACAGGGTCGAGTTGTCTGGCATCGTCTACACCAGCATCTTCAATCCCGACGACGGCCGCAAAAACTGGCCCGACCTGATCACCGGCTTCCTGGCGGCTGTCGGCGACCGTGCAGACGCCACGCTGGTCGTGAAACTGATCACGCAGAAACCGGATTCGGTTCGCCGCGTGATCGACTTCTACCGCGGCCGCGACACTCGACACCGCTGTCGCATCGTGTTTATCTGTGATTTTCTCACCGAATCCCAGCTCCTCGACCTCACGACAGCCACGACGTTTTATCTCCAGGCCACCAAGGCCGAAGGAAACTGTCTGCCGCTGATGAACCACCTCGCCGCTGGCCGGCCCGGGGTGTCGCCGGACCATTCGTCCGTGGGTGATTACTTCGACGCACGCTCTGGCTTCGTCGTGGCGTCGCATCCCGAGCCTTCGGCCTGGCCCCATGACCGGCGGCTCAGGCAGCGGACAACCTGGGCACGGATCGTCTGGCCGTCGCTACGGGACCAGATCCGCGAGAGCTACCGAATGGCCAGCGGATCATCGTCGGCATATGAGCGACTGTCCCGCTCATGCCGTGCACGGATGCACGCCTGGGCGGGTAAGGAGGCAGTCGCCCAGGCGCTCGACCAGACCGTCGGGCGGTTGCTCGCGGGCGTCACGGCCGGCCGCCGTGCAGGCCAGGCCGCTGATCAGGAGTCACTGCTCCAGAAAACGGCGTGAGGTGCCACGGCCCGCTCCCGTGTGTTCCAAAGCAGCGGCACCGGGGCGGCATTCGAGCCTCGTGAGGAGGCGAGGCAATCCGCCCCGGGGTGTTTTGACCGTGTCTCGCTGATTCGCTTTAAGCTGTTGTCTCGCCGGGGATCGTGCCGCCGGACGCTGCCGGCGACGCTCCTGAATCGCTTGCGGCCGGGACCGTGGCCGACGCATGCTTTACCGGTGGCAGGTCGATGCGTTTGGCGCCAAAGAGTCCGTACTCCTGCGGGTTGCAGGAAAGCACGATGATCTGCAGCCCTCGCTTCGCACCCAGTTCAAGCACCCGCTGCACCGCCCTGATCCGCTCCGGGTCGGAGTTGACGAAGGCATCGTCGAAGACCATCGGCAGGCAGGCGCGGGCGTCGGACTCATCGCCGTCTTCGCCCCCCGCGAGCAGCTCCGCCATCGCCAAGCGGCAGGCGGCAGCCACCTGTTCCTTCGTCCCACCGCTGAGTTTCTCAAACTCGAAGTGCAGCCCTCCGACTGTCGGCCGGGCCACCTTCAGGTCCTCGAACGTATCGCCAGCCTTCGTGACCGTGACGCAACTGCCGACACCAAACAGTGAGTTGAGATATTCAGCGACCTTCTCACGGAGCGGAGCGGCCACGGTCTCGGCCACCGCCTGCCGCCGGATGTCGAAGAGCTCGCGAAGCTGGCGAACCGCCTGGGCACGGCGGTCGATCTCCGTATGCCGCCGGACAGCGACGTCATACCGTGCATCGGCAGCCGCCTTCGTTCCGTGGAGATCGATGGTGCCACCTGTGGCGAGCCGGCCCTCCGCGTTTGCCTTGCGATTGCCAGCCTCGATGATCTGGTCATTGCTCAGTTTTACAGCGCGTTCCAAACGCTCCCTGTCGTCCCGGGCGGTCTCGGGAGACAGGGCTGCGATCGCTCTGTCGGTCTCGTCCACGGCCTCCTGCGTCAGCCTTTTCTTACTGGCCAGCTGCTCGAGTTCTTCCTGTCGGACCGTGCCATACCCCCTCTCGAGTGCGGCCTTTTGCACCTGGAGTTCCTGGAGCTCCTTGCGTTCGTCCGACAGTGCGGTTTCCAACTGTTCCCGTGCCTCGCGCGTCTGCTTGGCCTCTTGTGTCGCTTTGTCGAAGGCCGATTGCGCCTGTCGAACCGCCTCGGCGACCTCACTTCGGCACTTTTTTAGCTGCTCCAGGGCCGCTTCGACAGCCGCGATATCCGTCGGCTGCTCGAACCCGGCGGGCTTTTTCCGGGCGATTTCCGCCTCAAACTTTTCGATTTCGGCCTTCGCCTTCTCCAGACGGCTCTGCACGTCATCGCCCCCGAGGTTCGCGATCTTCTCCTCGTGGCGAGCACTGCTTGCCTCCTCGGAGAGCCGCTTGTCGAGCGACTGGAGGACCTCGGCGACGTCTTTCAAACCGAGTGCGGAAAGTCTGGATCCGAGCCGGCTCTCAAGATTCGCGATCACGACACGCATTTCGGCGAGCGACTCACCGCCACCCGGCGTGATCCGGATGATTGTCCCTTCGCCCACGGTGAGGTCTGCGGCGTCGGTCAGGATTCGTTCGGTCCCCGGGGCGAGCGGCTCACCGTCGATGGCGAGGCCGTCACCGGCCCGCAGCACTTCAATCCGTGTGGCGATGGCTTCGAGTTTTCCCCGCCCGACCTCCAACTGCCGCTCGAGATCCTCGAGGTCATCGACGACGCTCTTGTCGACATCGGGCAGTTTCCGCAACCGCTGCGCGATGGCGGCGATTGTCTCATTGAGCATGTCGATTTCCGACTGCGTCTTCTCAAGCTCTGTCCGAGTTGCTTTGAGATCGAACGCCTTGCCGATGGCCTCGAGAAAATCTTCAGTGGCCGTGTAGGTTTGCTGCGAATCGAGGACCTGCTTTATTTCGGTGGCAGCCAGTGATGCCGCCTCCTGTAGCCGCTGCTCATGACCGACCAGTCGCTTGACTTCTTCATTTTTGGGAGCCAGAGCCTGACTACCCGTTTCGATCACCTTCGTGAGTTCGATGATGGCGGCGTCGGCCTCCCGGAGCGCCCCGTAGGCCTTGGCAGCGTGCTCCGCATCCTGCCGCTGGCCTTCGAGCGTTTTCTCATAGTTCTCGATGCGGGTAAGCGTGTTTTGGGTCGTTCCGAGTTGCTTCTCGGCGTCAGCGAGTGTTTCACGGCAGGAGCTGATCACCGACTCCTCGCGAATGACCGTGTCGGCCGCCTCCTCCAACTCGGCAAGACGCGCGGCCGCCTGCGACGCGGCCTGCCGGGCGGCGGTGAGCTCTGCCGTGGCACCGAACAGTCGCGATGACGCTCTTGCCGCGCCGGTCGTGGTGAACGTGTCGTCGTACTCTTTCTCAATCATTCCGAAGGTCGCGGTGTCTCGCTTCGATTCGGTCAGGCCGGTGCCAGAAATGCTGTTGAGCCGTGCGCCGAGGTCGGACGAGGCCGTGCCGAGGGATTCGGGCTTCATGGGGTCAGTGCCGGCGGCACCCTGGCGGGCCCAGAGGTGGGACCAACCAAACAACGGGTTTTTTGGTTCTGCGTCACCGAGCCCCAGAAGCTGTCGGAGACGGGCCTCGGCCTCCTCACCTCCGTACGTGCTGCCCGCTTCATCAGCGAGCGTTGCCACCGCCTGCTGGTGCTTGAACACCTTCCGAAGTCCGTACGTGCGGCCGTCGCGCTCGAAGCGGATGATCACTTCCGGCGTGCCGCCGCCGGCCTTGGGTTTGATGTCTTCAAGGCCTTTCTTTGATCGGTGGGGATAGAACAGTACCCGCTCGATCGCGTCTACGAGCGTACTCTTGCCGGATTCGTTGGGGCCGGCGACGAGCGTGCGCGACCGATCAAACTCGACGGTCAGATCGTCGTGCATCCGGAAGTTTTTGACCGTGACGGAAAGAATCCTCATGGGGCGGCTCCGGCGTGGACGCATTCGTGGAGCAGGGCAATCGCGGTACCGGCGATCGCGGTGTCCTCACCGCCGCGATCAATCTGCGCTTGCAGTTCACGGGCGACGTGGGCAATGAGCGGATCGCCGGCAGCCTTCGTCAGGCCGTCGATTTCTTCGGAAGTGGGAGCGACCGCCACGGACTTGTCGAGCCGCAGATCGAGCAGTCCCGACTGCCAGCTTTCGAGAATCCTCGCCAGTTCCGCATGGCCCGCGAGGCCGAGGCTGCCCCTGAGCGATAGTTTCAGGAGCGAGAGCCTCCTCTCGGCATCGCCGACGAGCTGATTGAGGGCGTCCTTGAGCGCGGCCGGGCCCGCGTCGGTGGCGAAACTCTCGGAGTGCGTCAGCCACCGCGTGCGGCCGGTCTGCTCGGGCTTCACGATGGGCAGGCCGCCACGGTCGGCCTGCACCACTGCCACGTGGCCCGTCGTCTGGCCCGTCTTCGGAAACCGGTCAGTCTCGTGGCTGCCGGAGTACCACGCCTTGTCGCCAGCTTCCACCAATCCATGCCAGTCACCGAGCGCGATGGAGTCGAGCTGTGACATCGGCAACTTCGCGAGCTCGATGAAGTTTGCCTGGCGGGCGCTGTCCTCCTCGTCACTCTCTTGTTTGAAGCTCAGCGTGCTGCCATGGGCGATGACGATCCGCGGCCGATCGTCGAGGACCGCGAAGTCGAAGTCGCGAATCCAGCTGCATGGATCCTCACTGCTTTGCCGCCGGTTGAGCGGGCAGGGCAACAGGATGTAACCGGGCTCCTCGATGGGCTTCGCATCCAACAGCACCCGGAGATTCGGGGCCCGCTCACGGCTTTCCGCAACGAAAAACGACTGCTCCCAGACGCTGCCGGGTCCGGCGTGGTCGTGGTTCCCTGGAATGACGTAGACGGGCACACCGATCGACTTGATGGCGTCACAGGTGGCCGCAACCGTCTCATTCGTTGGCTGGTTCGAATCAAACAGGTCGCCGGCCACCACGACGAAGGCAGCATTTTTGGCTCGGACAACGTCGCCGATCCTTTGCACGGCGGCGATCCGCTCGCTCCGCAGGCCAACACGCCGTTCCTCGTTGGCAACACGGGAAAACGGCTTGCCAAGCTGCCAGTCGGCGGTGTGGACGAAGGTGATCATAGGGTTTGAAAAGCAGCGGTGGGTGAACGAAACGGGATGGCCAACGATGACGACGACCGGAGGGTTTGGTGTGGAGAGATGGCGGAGGATCATGCCATGCATTCGAAAAACGGGATCGTCAGCATGGTCATCTACGGCATCCTGATCTTTATAGTATGAGGGTTTTATGCTCCGCGGTGAGGGCGGATCAACCGCCTCCCAGCCGCTCCGCCAGGCCGGTAGCCCGGCGAATAGGCGTCTTGATCGCCGCCTCGATCACCTCGCGGGAACCAACGACCGTCACCTTGTCTCGCGCCCGGGTGACGCCTGTGTAGAGCAGCTCCCGCGTGAGAATCCGGCTCGGCTTCTCGGGAAGCACGACGATCGCGTGGCCGTATTCCGAGCCCTGGCTCTTGTGGATCGTGAGGGCATGGACCGTGTCCACGTCCTCGAGCCGGGAGACGGGCACACGCCGCGGCTCCTTGCCGGTGGGGAAGGCGGCGTCCATGCGAGCTTCACGGGGGACGGGAACGACGAGGCCGACATCGCCGTTGTTGAGGCCAAGCGCGCGGTTGTTACGAGTCACCATGATCGGCCGCCCCGCGTACCACGGCGAGCCGCCGGCTGCTCCGAGCCGCCGCTCGACGAGCGTGTTCCAGCCCGTCACTCCCATCCTGCCGGACCGGTGCGCACAAAGCACCTGGAGCGTCTTCTGGAAGTCAACCGCCGTCTTGAGGTCGCCTGCCTCCGCGAGTCGTTTGAGCTCACGGGCGTGCTCGACGACCTCGGTCTCCAACTCCCTGGCAGCCTGCGTGCCGGGCTGGACCCAGCGAACAAAGTCGGGCTTGGCCGACTGCTCGCCCGCGCGGTCTGGGGAAGGCGTCCACCGACCCTCGAGGACATCGAACGCCCGCGTCATGCCAGGCTCGCCGAGCAGGATTGCGTCGGCAAGCGCGCTGATCCGCGGCCCAAAGCGGTGGCGGGCGGTGAGCGTGCTGGTGCAGCCGGAAAGCCGCGCCCCGTCTTTACCGGCGGCTGCGATGTCGCCGAGCACCGTCCCCGCGTCTACGCTGGCGAGCTGGTTCGGGTCACCGACGAGCAGCAGCTTTGTCTGCTCGCCGATCGCGGCGAGCAGGTGGTGCATGAGTGAACTGGAGAGCATCGAGGCCTCATCGACCACCACGAGTTCGTAGTCGAGCCGCTTGGTGGCGTTGAACTGGTAGCGGGGCGTGCCCCGCGGACGATGGCCGAGAAGCTTGTGGATCGTCAGCGGCGTCGTTCCCTCGACCGTCTGGCGGACTTCCGGCGGCGCGTGTTTGACTTCGTCGGGAGCGTTGGGATCGTGGAGCCGGCTCTGGAGGGCCTCCGACATCCGGGCGGCGGCCTTGCCCGTTGGGGCAGCCAGCGCGATCCGCGTGTTGGGATTAGCCTGAAACAATGCGATCAGCCGTCTCGCCACCTCGGTGGTCTTCCCGGTGCCCGGGCCGCCGAGCAGGATTTCGACGTTCGCCCTGCCGTGTCCGCCGAGCCGCTCCGCGATCTGCTCCTCCTCGTGGAGACAACGGCCGAGGTAGAGCCGGCTGCCGTCGCGGATAAACGGTGCCCGGCCGCCGGGCGCACCGACGAGCGGCCCCGCGGGGTCGAGCAATGTCTCCCACGCCTCTGGCGTGGTGGGCCATTCGGGATGGATGCCCTGTTCGTGATCGACATCCGCGACCACGCTTGCGACACGATCGAGAAACACGCAGGTGTGGCCGTCGCGCGGTGCCCGCAGGGCCAGACACAGCGCAACCCAGCACCGCACGTCGGCCGGCGGCGCCTGCCCAACACGCACCGCCATCGCCACGAGCGTCATGGCCGCGGCGACGTCCTCGACCAAAATCACCCGGCCTGCCACGTAGGCCGCGAGCGCTGCGGGCGCACCGGAGGGCAGCGGCTCCACCGCCGCTGGTTTCTGGATCTGGACCAAGCTGGTTTCTGCCATGTTCATCACCGCACTCCTGTGAGGTCGCCGGCGAGCAGATCGCTGAGCCGCTTCCAGATGCCCGGCGGCGGCTGCCACGAGAAGACGCCGTAGCGATGGCCTGCAGCATCCACCGGTGTCTCTGCGCCCTGCATGCCGCGGACGTAGGCGTAGACGATGCCCGCGAGACACTCGCCCGGATCCCAACCCGCGGGCTTGCTTCGCCCTAGCCGCCAGCGGAGCATCCGCCACAGAGCCGTGCCGTAGACGAGCGCCTGCAATGGATAGTGGTGGGCCGCCATCGCGGCGAAGAGCCGGGCCGGAGCGTATGCGGCCAGCGGCACCGCATCGTCGCGATCATGGAGCCGATTTGTTTTGTAGTCGGCGATGACGAGCCGGGGATCATCCGCGGGCCGGCCGGGCAGCCGCAGCACGGCGTCGATCGACCCGTTGATCAGGCCAGCGAGCGGCACGTCAAACTCCCGACCGGAGAGTTGCTCCGCGTAGCCTGCGAGCGGATGCTTGTCGTCGAGAAACCCGCGGAGCACGCGGCCCACGTGGCGGGCCTTCACGCCGCTGGCGAGCGGCGGCAGCGCCATCTCGAAGTTCAGCTCGGTAAGGCGGTCGCACGCCGAGAAGTCGGCGAATCGCAACTCACGGTAGGCGGCATCGGCCGGGCCACCAAAAGGTGTCTCAAGCGCCGCCGTGATCAGGGATGCGATTTCCCTCCGGTGCGGCTCGAGGTATGCCGACGTGGCGACCTCATGCACGACGCGGCTCACCGAATCCGCGAGTGCTGCGGGCTCCACATCGGGGCCAGCTTCGATTCGCTCGAAGATTTCGTGCACCACGCTGCCAAAAGCTGTGCCCGCCGGCAGGTCGGCGATCGTAAATCGGGCGGGGTCGGGAGCGGCGGGGGCGGAGGCCAACTCAACCGGCACCGCCGTCTCGAGTGTGGCCTCGTCGGTCGCCGTAGCCGCGGTGGCCACCTCCTCGTCGTGGCCGCGGGCGACTGCCGCGTGGGGATCGTTCGTGGCGCGGGCCGCCCACGCCGTGATCCCGGAATACGACGTGCGTCGGTAAGTCTGGATAACGGGCGGCGGCAGCGGCGCAGGGCCGATGATCGCCTTTCCATGGGCAACGTCCGCCAAAGCCCACGGCCGCGTGGCCGGCAGGTCGGCCACTGTCCGCACCGCCATCATGGCGACATGCTCCATGGCGACAGCGGCCGGGCCATCCGGGGCGTGCGGCATGACGGCGCCGAGCAACTGCGTGCGCCATGCGTCGCCACGCACCACACACACGTGATGCTGCGCCCGCGTGACGGCCACGTAGATCAGCCGCTTCATCTCGTCGTTCTCCGCGGCGAGGGCGGCTTTCTTGGCGGTGTCGCTCGCGCCTACGTTCTGGACGGCATCGCCCACGTCGAGACGCCGCTCGCCCTCGGCGTGGAACACCGCGGGCCTGCCTGCGGATGGCTTCTTTGTCCACGCATCCACGACGATCACGCAGGGAAACTGCAGCCCCTTGGCGGCGTGAACCGTCATGATCCTGACGGCGTCGGCGTCGCTCTCGACCCGCCGGCTCACAAGTTCCGACGTGTCGTCCTTGGCCGCGAGCGCGGAAAAGTGCTCGAGCATCACCCGGGCATGGCAGCCCTTGCCGCCGGCGGCCTCGTGGAGCACTTCGGCCACGTGCGAGAAATCCACGATCCGACGCTCGCCCCCCTGTCCCTGGGCGATCCGCGTGGCGATCTCCTCGTTGTTCATGATCGCCGTCGCAAGTGCCGCCATGCCCTTTTTCTGAAGCACGGCGTGAAACTGGGCGACCGTCTCCTGCACCTGCTGTTCTTTTTCCTCGCCGAGCGCGGCGACGCTTTCGAGCGGCACGCCAAAGAATGCCGTCGTCGCGACCCGCCGCGACCGGCCTGCATCGCTCGGCCGCTCCATCGCGTCGAGGAGCACGCGGAGATCCGCCGCCATCTCGCCGGTCATCACGCTCGCGGTGCCCGTTGTGACGGCGGGAATCCGCAGGTCGCCAAGCCGCTTGGCGATCGCGGCTCCCTTCGGGTTGGACCGCACGAGCACACAGACCTCGCCCGGCCGGAAGGGCCGTGACGGGCTCCCATCGACTGGCCGGAAGTGCGAGCCAGTGATCATCTCGTGCACCTTTGCTACGGCCGCGGCAACGAGCGACATCGCGCCGGTGTTGAGGAATTCGACCGGTCGCAGGCCCTCGAGCCGGGAGGTCTCACGGCCCGGGGCCGGGTCGACCTTGTGATACTCGATGCCGGGCCCGAACCCGACGCCCTGCATGACGACGTTGAGCCCGTCGAGCAGTGGGCCGTCGGACCGGCGGTTGACAAAGAGCGTCCGCCGTGGCGGCTCACCGTTCGCCTCGGCGGGCACACCGTCTTGGGCATGCGTGATGTAGGCGGCCACGTCGGCGCCGCGAAAACGGTAGATCGCCTGCTTCGGGTCACCGACGGCCACAAGCGGCCGATCGCCATCGCCCGGAAAGATCGCGTGCAGAAACTCCCACTGCAGGCGGTTCGTGTCTTGGGCCTCGTCCACGATCGCGAGCTTGAACTTCCCCTGCAGCACCGCGCGGAAGGACCGCTTGCCATCAGCCGTGGCGGCAGTGTCGCTCGGCTGCACCGTCACCTCTTCCCACGCCCGCACGAGCAGATCGTCATAGCTCGGGCTCGACCGCATCCGCTCGCGAACCCGCTCGGCGC
>JBBDNW010000229.1:0-12012 GCA_040877375.1 Pirellulales bacterium
ACGCCGCTTCCCGACAGGAAGCCCCAAGCGCGAGCGCGGGGAATACGCCCGCCACCCCAACCCGCTCTGCGTCACCGCAACAGTCGCCACCCGCATACCCATCGCTCGCGCTCCGGGCTTCTTGGAACCCACGGTGACGCGTCCCGCCAGGAAGCCCCAAGCGCGAGCGCGGGGAATACGCCCGCCACCCCGCCCCGCTCCACCTAAGGCAGTTGCGATCTCAGTCGATGTTCAGCCCCGCGGCAGTGAGACAGCGGCGAGAGCCCGGGTGACGTGTTCGTCGGAGGCGAGCATCGCGCTGTGCGCCAGCCGCACGATCCCTTCCCGGTCGATCACGTAGGTGACCCGGCCGGGAAAGATCGCCAGCGTGTTGGGCACGCCGAAGAGCCGCCGGAGCGAGCGGTCGCTGTCGGCGATGATTGGAAACGGAAGCCGATGCTTCGCGGCAAACCTCGCGTGGCTGGCGGCGGAGTCGCTACTCACGCCGATCACCTCGGCCCCGGCATCGACGAACCGCGCGTAGGAATCGCGAAACGCACAGGCCTCCTTCGTGCAGACCGGTGTGTTGTCCTTCGGATAAAAGAAAAGCACGAGCCACTTCTTCCCGACCACTGAAGACGAGTCGAACGTGGTGCCGTCCTGAAGGACGGCCGTAAAATCGGGCACTCGATCTCCAACTGCGATCTGGGCCATCGGCTGGGTCTCCACGCGACTGGGGTAGTGACTCAGTATGCCACGCTGCGCCTCCGCATGCCTTTTCCACGTGGGGCGTGGCCCTTGGTGATGGGGGGCCGGTATGATCCTCGGATTCCGACATCGCAGCCCCCCACGGGCGGCACGAATCCCGGGAGCACGTCCGCATGCCCATCGATTTTCAACAGATCGAAAACTTGTTCCGCGTCGCGCCAGGATCACGGCTGCGGCTCGCCGACCATGATCCAGACTGGGCCGGCGACGCTGATGTTCCGGAGAAGAAGCGGAAGGAAACGGCAGCAGAGCTTCTGGCCAGCGATGTCGCCGACCTGGCGACGATGCAGGAGCTCCTCTGGGCTGCCGACAGTTGGAGCGTGCTGGTGATTTTCCAGGCGATGGACGCTGCCGGGAAGGACGGGGCCATCAAGCACGTGATGTCGGGGA
Source organism: Pirellulales bacterium (assembly GCA_040877375.1). Lineage (GTDB taxonomy): Bacteria > Planctomycetota > Planctomycetia > Pirellulales > UBA1268 > QWPN01. The sequence goes on from JBBDNW010000229.1 coordinate 1,138, forward strand.
TCAACCCGCAGGGCGTCGAGGTGACGAGTTTTAAGCATCCTTCGACTGAAGAACTCGACCACACGTTTCTCTGGCGCTGCATGAAGCGGCTACCCGAGCGGGGCCGCATCGGCATTTTCAACCGCTCGTACTACGAGGAGGTGCTGATCGTGCGGGTGCATGAAGGGCTCCTTGAATCGCAGCGGATTCCCGGCATCGTCCCTTCGAAAAAGACTTGGGCCGATCGCTTCGACGACATCAACGCATTCGAGCGGCACCTCGCCCGCAACGGCACCGCGATCGTAAAGTTCTTCCTTAACATTTCGCAACACGAGCAGAAAAAACGGTTCCTTGACCGGATTGATGAACCGGACAAGCACTGGAAGTTCTCGCCATCGGACGTCGCCGAACGACAGTACTGGGACGACTACATGAAGGCCTACGAGGAGGCCCTCGCCGCCACGAGCACAACGCACGCACCGTGGTACGTCGTGCCGGCTGACAAGAAGTGGGTCAGCCGGGCGGTTGTCGCCGCCGTGCTCGCCGGGACCATCCGCAACCTCGGCCTCGAGTGGCCGAAAGTCGACGCGGAAAAGCAGCGGGCGATCGAGGCAGCGCGGAAGCTGCTCGAGGCCGAATGAGCGGGCAGCAATCAGCGTTTGACGTGTTTCACGTCGAACAGTCGCTCCGTTCGCAAGCCCCGGAAATCGTGTTCGTCATGCCCCGCATGGTTCGGCGGATCATTCGCGCTCAGCATGATTTGCCGCTGGGTCTGGCCCGGCTGCCGCACCGCGACATCGCGATCATCGGCACACGGCAACTGGCTGCGCTGGCAGACGACGTGCTCGTTTTTCCCGCCGACCTGCCCGAGACGGTCTTATTGATCGCCCGTCCGGATGCCGAGCGGTTTGAAAACGCGGAGTTTCAGACCCTGCTCCGGGAGTATTGGCGGCTCGCCTTCCATGCGTTGCTCGATTTTTCAGCCCGGCGGCTGCTCGACGATCCCGTGGGAGGCGCTGCTGCCCGAGCGCGGATGGCGGCATGGATCGGGACGACGACGGCCGCCGAGGCTAAGACCGTGCTCGTGCAAGAGGGACTGCTTCGCTCTGGGGCCGACGAACGCGAGACCCTCGCCGAATTCGTCGCGGTGTTCCTGGAACTTCGCTGCTTCGCCCCCGACGCAGTGTGGGCGTGGTTTCCGTCGATCAACGATCCCGACACACTGGCCGAAAGACTCTCCGATCTCATCGGCGGTGAGCGTCTGCTCAACCGCGCGTTGCCGGAAATGCACGATCCGGAGGCGGTGCCACACGTCACGCCGCGGGAGCGGCCGGCATCCTTCCGTTGGCCCGAGTGGTTTCGGCCGCGGCCGGCAGCGCTGCGGCAACGGGCTGATCGTACGGCGCTACGGGGCAACATGGTGCGGGCGGCGCTCGACGAATGGCGGGCCGCATCGTCTCGGCCGGAGCACGCCAGGCCGGCGACCGGACGACTCGACCGCCAGATCGACGCCTTCGCCCGGCGGCTCGGCTGGGCGCTCGACCTCGACGCGGCAACCGTCGCCGACGCCGCGGTCGTGATCCGTGCACTTGTGGAGCGGACAGGTGGCTCGTCGTGGACGCCGCAAGCGCGGCTCCTCTACGACCTGCAGAAGATCTGCGTCGACTCAGAACGCGAGAGTTTCCGGACGCAGTTGCTCCGCTGGCTCTTCTCGCTGGGACGCAGGCCGCTCGCCACGCCGCTCCCTTGCCAGCGGCTCGTATTGATCCACCGCCACGCCGTCGACGCGGCCGCCCGCGTGCCTACGGTCGGGTTGTCGGAGCCGATTCGGCAGCGGGCCGACCAGCTGATGGGTGTGGCCCTCGAGACCACCGACGCGGCGGCCCGTGAGACGCTTCGTCCGCGGGTCGCGGCGGCGATCCACGACGCCGGGCTCCTTCCCGGCTGCCTCGTCGAGGAGGCAGCCTGCGACAAGCTGATCGACGAGATCCTCGACGGGATCACGGAGCGGGGATTCATCTCGTTCGGCAGCGTTCGTGACGGCATCTCCCGTAATCAGTTGAAGCTGCCCGATCTGCGGGGCCCGGGGGAATGGTTCGCAGGCGATCAGCTGCTCACGCTTGACGATCGGCTCACCGCCGCGCTCGACGGCGTCTACCGTCAGGCTCCCGCGTATCTCGCCGTCATGCAGCGACTCAGCGCGCCCTTCTTCGGCGTGTCGGTCGGTCGCCTGATCACGACGCATATCCTCCTTCCGTTCGGCGGGGCGTGGATCATCTTGCGCGGCCTCGAACACATCATCGAGCCGATCACCGAGTATTCGTTCGGCGAGATGTGGCACGTCTACACCCGCGGCCGCATGTTCGCCATCGGGATCACACTCTGGGCGCTGCTCCACCTCCCGGCGGTGCGAGTGGCCGCGTTCCAGGCTGTCCGTGGCATGATGGCCGCCCTTCACTTCGTCATAATCGCGCTGCCAGCACGATTGATCCGGCTGCCGGTCGTCGAGCACCTGGTCCGCAGCCCACCTGTGCGGTGGTTGATCCGCCACGCGTGGAGCCCGCTGGTGGTCACGCTCGCGGTCTGGCTCCTGCTCCCCTACCATGCCCGTCGTACGCTCTGGGTCGTGCCCACGGTGTTCGGCGTGAGTGCCGCGCTGCTCAACTCCCGGTTCGGCCGACAGTTGCAGGAACAGGTGGTCGAGGTAGCCGGTCGGGCCCTTCACCAGTTTCACCTGCATGTCATCGTGGGGGTGTTCACCTGGATCATCGACGCATTTCGCCGGGCCGTGGACTTCATCGAGGGCACGCTCTACGCGGTCGACGAAAGCCTGCGGTTTCGCTCCGATGAATCGGGCCTGATGCTGGCAGTGAAGGCGGTGCTCGGTGCGTGCTGGTCGATCGTCGAGGCGTTCGTCCGGTTTTGCATCACGCTCCTTATCGAGCCGCAGCTCAACCCAATCAAGCACTTTCCCGTGGTGACGGTGTCGCACAAGTTGCTCGTGCCGATGATCCCGATGGTGGCCTCCCAACTGGTAGCGGCGACGGGAATAGAAAAGGGAATGGCACTCACGGCGGTATCGTTCGTGTCGACTTGCATTCCCGGCGTGTTCGGCTTCCTCGCCTGGGAGCTCAAGGAGAACTGGCGGCTCTATGCCGCCAACCGCTCGACGACGCTCCGGCCGGTGCAGGTCGGCCACCACGGCGAGACGGTGCGGCGGCTGCTCACGCCGGGATTTCACTCGGGCACGATCCCCCGACTCTTCGCCCGCCTGCGGCGCATCCACGGGCGGGACACGACGCAGCGGAAATCAGCCACCCGGATGCGTCGTCTCGAGCATCAGCTCCATGAGCTCGAGCACGACATCGCCGCCTTTGTCGACCGGGATGTGATCAGCCTCGTCGAGCGGACCGACGCTGGCCGTCCGCTCGGGATCAAGGTCGCCTCCGTCCGACTGGCCGTGAGCCGGATTGAGATCTCGCTTGAGTCTGCCGTCGTCGATGCAGGTCCACTCGTCCTCGCGCTCGTTGAGTACGAGGGCAGCATCGAGTCTTGCCTCGTCGAGGAGGGCTGGCTGGGGCGTGTGGGAGCCGACCAGCAGGACGCCGTGCGGCTGGCAATCGCTGGGTTTCACCGGCTGGCTGCTGCCGACGAGGCAACGGCAGCGTATGCCGACATGCGCGACGCCGGCAGCGCTGGCGGCGAGAGCCGGTCGGCCGACGCCCTGACGCCCGTCACGCCACTGGCCTGGGTCGCCTGGCGTGACGCATGGGATAGGCAGCGTTGTCGCGAGTAATGCTCACCCACGCGTAAGTCGCCCTGTCTCAGCGAAGCCGCAATGCGAGCGGGCATCTGTCTTTGGTGAAGCGGGGCGGGGTGCTACCCGCATTCCCCACGCGTGCGCTCCGGGGCTTCCTGACGTGAGGTAAGGGGTCGGCGAACGCTCGAGGAGCCTCGGGCGTATCCTCCCCCCTCGCGTGTACGGCAGCGGTCGCTTCGCGCCAGCCCGCCTCCATGGCGTCGGTGGAGATGCCGGGTGATTCGAGCCAGCCGTTAGCCTGTGCGGAGATCGTTGTCGCCTCCGAGACGATCAGCCCCTCCGAACTCCGCTGAGCGTACTACTCCGCCATCGTGGCATTCGGGATTTGTTTGTTCCCCGCCCACGACCGCGTCAACGGCGTTATGACGATCCTGTTGGAAAGCGTCAGGTCGCCCAACGAAAGGTTGACTTTGCCCCCGTCTTGTCGAGGGTAAAAAATCATTCAGCGATAATGCAGCAGTTTTAGACGCAAGAATTGCAGATCCCTTGCCCCTGCGTTGAGATGTTTGCGGGGCCCGGTTGATGAAAGCGGGTTCGACAGTGAACTCAGATTCCGTCGCGGGATGCTTCTCGTGACGGTGCAAGGTGGCCCTTCTGGCAGCCATGCAGATAGTTGACGACCGGCACGGCTTTCGAGTCTGTGGCCTACGGTTCAGCCACACTCGGGGAGATGATCGATGAATGATTCCGTGCGCCCGGTCTTTGTCTCGACCTATCCGCCGGAGGCCTGCGGGCTGGCGACCTTCACAAAAGACCTTGCCGACGCGGTCAACGATGGCCCCGGCAACGTCGTCAGCCTGCAGCACGAGTTCGGACTCTACTCAGGGGAATGGGGCTGCGACGTGCTCGATTTCGTGGAGCAATGCACCAAGCCGATCGTGACCACGTTGCACATGCTCCTGCCCGACCCGGCTCCGCTGCCGCTGCAGCTGATCCGCCAGATCGCCAGCCGCAGTCGCAGCGTGGTCGTGATGACGCAGATCGCAGCCCGGCTCCTGGTCGAGGTGTACGGCGTGAACAGCAAGCGTGTGAAAGTCATTCCCCACGGAGTGCCGCAGGTGCCGTTCAGTCGCGACGGCTCCTCCAAGGCCCGGCTGGGGCTCGCGGGCCGGAGGGTGATCTGCACCTTCGGCCTGATCAACCGGGGCAAGGGCCTCGAGCACATGGTTCGCGGCCTGCGGGATGTGGTCGTGACTTGCCCCGACGCTCTCTATCTGATCGTCGGCACCACCCATCCCCAGGTCAGGCGACAGGAGGGGGGATCGTATCGGGAAAAACTCCAGTCGCAGGCCGAGGCCCTCGGCCTGCGGGAGCACGTGCGGTTTGTCAATCGGTACCTCGGCCTGCCCGACCTCCTCTCCCTGCTGCAGGCGTGCGACGTGTTCGTGACGCCGTATCCGGGCAAGGATCAGATCGCCAGTGGCACGATCGCCCACGCGATGGCCATCGGCGGAGCGGTTGTCAGCACTCCGTACCTCTACGCCCAGGAGGTGCTCGCCGGTGGGCGGGGCATCATCGTTCCCTTTTCCGACAGGAGCGCCCTGCCGGAGGCCGCGGTGCGTCTGCTGAGCGATGACCGGCTGCGGGCCAAGACCCGGTGGCGGGCGCACCAGGATGTGCGACAGATGTTCTGGCCCACTGTTGGGAGGCGCTACCTGGAGCTATTTGGCCAGGTTGCCGTGGTAAATCCTGCCCGGCGAGTGTCTCGCGTTGGGGAAATCGTCGAACGCGTTGCCGCCGTGCCAGCAGGGGAATGAGCCATGTTCGTTCGACCACTCGTGCCGCTCGATCATCTTGATCGGATGACCGATTCCACCGGCTTGATCCAACATGCGATCTACGGCATCCCGCGACGCGAGAGCGGCTACAGCCGACGACAACGCCCGTGCCCTGAGGCTCTGCACCCGGCTCTGGAGAACAGGAAAGCAGCCGATCAGGAAGATGGTGAAGCCGCCGGGCAGCCCGTGTGCGGTCATGGCTGGCTCCCGGCGGCGGCGGGGTCGTGCGGCTCGTCGAACGGTCCCTCGAGCACGGCGTCGGGCTGGTCGCGGCGTCCCTCCGGTCCGATCACGATCTTCGCCTGGCGCAGGATCGCCTCGGGCACCCGCCACCGCGTGTGGTCATAGCCGGGGGCCTGCAGATTCATCGTGAGCCGCGGTGGGATTTTCTGCGACGTTTCCGCGATGGGGATCGTCGCGGGGTCGGTCCCCGACAGCATGTCGCCCGCGGTGCGGCCTGCAAGCAAGCCCACCTCGTGAAAATCGAAGCCGACGTCGAACAGCGTGCCCCGGTCGGGTATGCCCGGGATCACCGTGAACACCGGCAGACCCGACTTGGCAGCGGTTACCACCACCGACTCGATCACGCTGGCGATGGTCGTGTCGCCGGGTACGAAAATCACATCCGCCCCCCGGGCGATCGTCGATTGAATGGCCTCGACCACGCCCGACGAGTTCTCGACGGCCGCCTCCAAGAGCACCAGGCCGCGGGCCTTGCAGACGCCGCGGGCCAACTCCATGAATCGCCGCGAGTTGCTCTCGGCGGGATTGTGGGCCACGCCCACGCGGGCCACCTCTGGGTTGATCGCGAGCATGATCTGAAACGTCGCATCGACGGGCGCCAGACTGCCGTAGCCGACGAGATGCCGCGGATGGGCCAGGGGGTCGCTGCGGTCGAGCCCCACGCCGGCCGAAAAGGGATCGGCCACGGCGGCGAAGACGTGGAGCATGCGGCCCCGCTCGTTGGCGTTGGCCACCGCCTGCAGCGACGGTGTGCTCGACGTGAGGGCCAGGTCGAAGGCTCCGCCGACGATCTCACGTGCGATCGCGTTGGCCTGGGCGAGGTCGCCTTCGGCGTTGTAGCGACGGACCGTGCAAGTGCGGCCGTCAATGAAGCCCTTGTCTGCAAGGCCGTCGAGCATCCCGCGAACCGCATCGTCGAGAAGCGAGCTGCTCACCTGCTGGAGCACAGCCACCGCCGGAAGCGACCGCCGCGTCGAGCCTCGATCGGTGAGGAGCAGGACACCGGAGGCAACCGACAACACCGCGATCAGCGGGATCCAGCGACGAACAACAGAGACAGCGGTGGTATTCATCGGGGCGACGGCCATGGCTCAGACATACGCCTCCGCGAGGGTCTGCGCGGCTGCGTCGTCGAGCTGGTCGTCACGACGGAGCCGGTCGAACCGGGCGGCGAGATCGTCGGCCGTGAGCCGCCGCTTTGCCGGTCCCTCGATGTCGAGCTCCACTCGTCCGCGGTGGATGAGAATCAGCCGGTCGCCGAGCGATGCCGCTTGAGCCAGCGAGTGGGTGACCATCAGGCCCGTGAGCCGCTGTTCGCGGATCAGTCGCGCCGTGGCCTGGACCACGCGGTCAGCGGCGGCCGGATCGAGGGCGGCGGTGTGCTCGTCGAGGAGGAGCAGCTCGGGACGGTGCCAGGTCGCCATCACCAGCGTGACGATCTGCCGCTGGCCTCCGGAGAGCGATCCGATCGGCTGGTCGAGCCGGGCCTCGAGCCCAGGCACGATCCGCGACAGCCGCGTGGCTGCCTCTGCGCGGAGGGCCGCGGTTGTGGCCCACCGCAATCCGGCGGGCCGGCCGCGACAGGCCGCGACCGCCATGTTTTCGAGCACCGTCAGGCTCCCCGCCGTACCCGCCCGCGGATCCTGAAACACGCGACCGATGAGGGCAGCGCGAGCATGCTGGGTCCAGGTCGTGATCTCGTGTCCTGCAAGGCAAATGCCGCCGCCGGTGAGCCGCACCGCGCCCGCGATCGATCCGAGCAGCGTGCTCTTGCCTGAGCCGTTGGTGCCGATCACCACCACGAACGCGCCCGCCGGGATCGTCAGCGAGATGTCGTTGACGGCCTTCACTCGCGGCCCTCCGGCCGCTGCAAACTCGACAGTGGCGTGGCTGAGTTCGAGCATCTCAGGTCGCCTGCTGCTTTCGCGCGAGGAAGCGAGGGGCGACGAGCGCCGCGAGCACCACGACCGCCGTCGCAGCCTTGAGCCAGTCGGGGTCGAGGCCGGCACGCAGCGCGGAGGCGACAAGCAACCGAAAGGTAACGCTCCCCGCCGCGGCGGCCACGAGGGCCGCTCCCAGCCGGACGGGCCCGACGAGTGCCCCGCCGAGAAACACGCTCGCCATGCCCCACACCACCATCCCGACGCCCATCTGCACGTCGGTGAAACCCTGATATTGGGCCACGATCGCTCCCGAAGCGGCGGTCAGCGAGTTGGAGAGGGCCAGTCCCGCGACGGTCAATAGCCCCGTGTTGCGACCGAGCGCCTGGGCCATTGTCGGCGTGTCACCGCCGGCCCGCATCGCAGTGCCGAGTTGTGTTCGGAAGAAGAGGTAGAGCCCCGTGATCGCTCCTGCAACACACAAGAGCACCAGCGCGAGCCGCGCCGTCTCGCCGGCGACGGCCTCGTCCAATCCGAATCGGGTGAGCGTGGGGCCACAGGCCGTCTCGGCCCGGTCGAAGAGCGTAGTCGTCGTGGTGAGTGGCACGTTGCTGCGGCCCAGACTGACGAGGCTCACGCTGGCCAGCGCGGTGCTCACCAGGATGCCCGAGAGGAGCCGCTCGACGCCGAGGAAGGAGTGGAGGATCGCCGTCACGCCGCCCGCTGCGGCGCCCGCTGCCATGCCTGCGATCGTGGCCACGAACGGGTCAATGCCGTTGGTGAGCAGGACGGCCGCGATCACCGCGCCGAGCGTGAACGACCCGTCGGTCGTGATGTCGGGGAAGGAAAAGAGCCTGTAACTCACATACACCCCGAGCGCCACCAGTGCCAGCGCCATGCCGAAAGTCCATGTGGAGAGCAGTGTGATCATCGTGCCGCGTCTCCCGCGGTAATCCGTACGTGAAGCGGCGCAAACCAGGCGGCACCTCGGACAAGTTCCGAGCGGCCGCTGCCCAGCACCGGTTGCGAATCGGCGACGAGGTGCATCACGGCCAGTGGCTCCGATGCGGCGAGATCGGCCACCGTCGCGATGAGATCAACGGCTCCGCGACGGATCGGCCGGTATGGGAAGACAACCGCATGGAAGTGGCCGGAGGCGTCGTGGCCTGGGATCGGTCGAACGAACGCCGCGATGCTGCCACCGGCCCCGCGGCAGCAAACGCCCACGATCAGTGCCGTATGCCGCGCGTAGACCGGCTCCCGGGAGAAGCTCAGCCACCTCACTGCCACGTCGCGTCGACCTGCGAGTGGCGAATCACCTTCGGTCACCTCGGCGAGTGACCTGATGAGTTCGGCAGCGACGAGTCCGTGCACCTCGCCCGCAACGACGACCGCGATCGCCTCAGCCTCCGTCTGGCGCAGCAGGCCGACCGCGAGGTCGTCGAAGCGGACCGTCGGCTCGTCGGCCGCCGGCTCGAAGCCGCAGCGGCCGCCGGGGACGCCTTGCCAGACGAGCCCCGAGAGAATGTCGGCCTCAGCCTCGAGGTCGCCGGTCGGAATCACGAAGTCGACCGCTGCATGGTGGTGAGGAGGGCGATGAAAGGCGGCGCCGTCGAGGGCGGCGAACTCACCGGCGCGACGGGCTGGCGGAGCGTCGTCGGCGATGCCGCCGATCCCAAGTGCGAACGTGCGCTTCTGAAGCGTCCGCCGGGGGTGACCTGGAGCCCGTCCCGCTGCGGCTTCAACAGCTGAGCCAATCAGTTCGGCAGGCAGCGGGTCGCGTCCTGGCCGCTCCAGCGACAGGAGCCTCACGCCCCCGGCGTCGATGTCGGCGACCGGCTGCCGTTCCGCGGGTCGGCCGGGAGCCGGTCCGCCTGCGGCAGCCGTACCCATCAGGATCGGTGTGAGCCGGGTGAGATCGAGCACCCTGCGAACTGTCGGGCTGGCCGTGCTGACGAGGCATGACCCGCCGGCATTCTTTACTGACCGCTGCACCTCGAAGAGCCCGCGAATCCCCGCCGAGCTCAGGAAGGTCACTCTGTCGAGATCGAGTCGGATGGCGTGCAGTCCGCGGCGCAGCTCACCGTCGACCGACTGCTGCAACTCGTCGCACGTCTCCGAATCGAGCCGCCCGACGAGCACGAGATCGACCGCGTCGCCGTCTTCCGTTCGTGCAATGGTGAGATCCACACCATCAGCTTAGCGTTCGCGGCCGGCCCGTGGCCACATCGCACCCACGATCAGCCAGCCCCCGGCCACGCCCCAGATCAGAATCAGCCAAAGCGCAATCGATTCGGACACGGCTCACGTCTTTCCAGGTCGGGCTATCGCCTCGCTCTGAAAAAACTCTAGGCCATGATTCCGGGCGCCGCTTATGACGGTGGCGCCGGTCGTAGGGCGTCGCGGGCGTCGCCGCCGCTGAACGTGTCGATGTAGACCAGGTCTGCCACGGAGCCCTTCTCCGTCCAGAACCGGGCCCGAATGGCATACAGCTTGTTGCGGTCGATGATGCAGGCGAAGGGCTCCCGGTATCGCACTCCAGGGTTGAGCTGATAGCGGCCGCAGCGGAAGTCCTCGTTGGATGCGAGCAGGTTGCGTTTGACGAGAATCGGTCTGGGATCGCCGTCTCCCGAGGTCCAGTCAAACCACGGCACCTCCGGATCGGGGCCGGCGGGGCCGGATTCCGTGGCCTCGCCCGCCTCGCTGAACGGCTCGATCTCCACGATCGAGATTTCGAGGCCCACGTCACGGTCGCCGTCGCCGGCTGGAAACCTTGGCGCGATCGCCACCTTGCCGACGTTCCGCAGAAACACGTCAACGTTGAGAAGCATGCGGTCGTCGCGGAGCGGGTGCACGCTGGGCACCACGCTCACCTCCATAGTCGGATCATGGGTGCGTTCGACGGTGAAGTTGGTGTAGGTCCACCACGCAGCCACGACGAGCGCCATGCCGCCGATCACCTTGCTGAAGAGGTCTGCCCAGAGATGGGCGGCCTGGAGACGCTCGCGGCGGATGTCATCCATGAAGTGCGGTCCTCGCGTGATTCGGGCCAGGCATTCTCGCGACTCCCTCGCAGCGGCGGCTAGAGCGCATTCGACCTACGTGGATCGCTGGCTCGGGGGGGCAAAAGTCTCGTCGCCGGGGCGAGGAATTACCCAAGGCTCCGCGAGCGTGC
>JBBDNW010000230.1:0-19664 GCA_040877375.1 Pirellulales bacterium
GCGCTTGGGGCTTCCTGGCGGGCGGCGCTGACGTGGTCATGCTTTCCGGACCGGGACGCTCGCGATCCAGCCTTCGAGCGGGTCGAGATCACGCGGGAGGCCATAGCGAGGCAGGAGCGTCGCATGCGCGGCTTGAAGCCCGCAGATCGCGGCGTCGAGCAGGTCACCGGCGCCATCGGCGATGAGCCGCCTCTTCCACGCCGGCGTGATCTCGAGTCGCACATCGAGGCCGGCTGTGCCGGCAACCAGCGCCCGCAGGATCGTTCGTCGGTTGGCCCGCCGCTCCGAGGTCTGCTTCGCAGGCGTGTCGCTCTTGTATGACCTGCGGCAGACCTGCCGCGCGGTAAAACCGGGGTAGGCCTCGAGCGCGATCCGCGGCCTGCCCGAGCACCGCGACACGACCCGGTGCGCCGGGAACGTGAGGCCGGCGGCGAGCATCCGCCCAATGCCAGCATGCATCATCCAGGCGACCGGTGGGTTGGTCCACCGCATCGCCGGGCTCGATCCCGCCGGCTTGTCGGTCTTCCGCCAGGCAAACTTGTCGCCCGCAGGCCGCGCGCCGCACCAGCGGCGAAACACGTCGCGCAGCGTTTCTCGCGGCTTTGCGCAGTAGAAGTGGACGAACCGCCGCCATTCGGTCGGCCAGCCTTCGTGCTCAATGAGCGTTCGCGGCTGGCCGAACGGCAGGTCAAAGCCGCCGATCCACTCGCCCGGCTCGCGAAGCATTGAGTCGAAGGCCGTGAGGCTCTGGAGTTCGCGGATCGTGCCGAGCTGATAGACCCGGTCGCGGGTGCCGCCCGTCAGACGGCCGACAGCGACCGCGATCGGCTTCCGCGGCCGGGGTGCCGACGTGAAGTCGACACCGATCACGACATGGTCACGGGCACTCGACGACGCCATCACGGGTGGTCTCCAGAGCGGTCCGGCTGCGCCACGTCCGATGCCGCCCTGTCCCCACGGCTGACGCCCCTTGGCTTCCTGGTGCAGGCGGACTCACCCGACGATCACCATCGGCCGCATCGCGGGGTCGGCAATCGCGTTATCGAGCAGGTCGACGACGCGATTGGGGATGTCGCCCTGCCCAAAGAGGACGTAGTCGAGGGCGAGTTTCAGGCTGCCCCCCTTGCTCCAGCCGAAGACGATGTCGAGCGGCGCACCGTTCTTCGCCATCTCCATCGCGACCTGCGCGATCGTGTGCGAGACCGAGACGACGTCGCGGGCCACGATGATAAAACGATTGCCCTCCTGTCTGGCGGAGATGATGGGCGCGTTTTGAAACTCGCTGACGTCGCCGTAATGGACTTCCAGGAACACCAGCGGCACGGTTTCGGGGATGCGGTGTTTCCGCCGGATCTCGGCTTCTTTGTCGTGGAGCGAGCGGCTGCCGGGACGGTGGGGCACGAGCACCCGAAATGCCCCCTCGAGCACGATGTCGGTCCAGAGCATGCGGTCAGCGTCGTTGGCGAAGCGAAACTCCTTGAGTCGCATCTCGTCGCTGCGGAAGAATCGCGACGTGAACGAGATCGCCATCACCGTGGCGATGAAGATCGACGCGATGATGATCCCGTCGGGCCGCTCGTAGATGTTGGCGATCGTGGTGTAGACGAAGACAAGCGTGATCACGCCGAAGCCCAGCCGCTGTGCCTGGAGGGAGAGCCCATGGTGCGGCTCGGGCTTTTTGCGGAGTTCGTGCAGCAACGAGGCGACGCAGGCACTCGTCATCAGCACGAGCACGCCGGTGGCGTAAGCACCGCCCTGGGCCGACACGTCGGCCCGAAAGGCGAGCGTCACGACAAGATTGATGACCGTGAACGCGATCACCAGCGGCCGGTAGGCGCCGGCCCACTCAGGCGCCATCCCGTAGCGGGGCAGGTAGCGGGGCACCATGTTGAGCAGGCCGCCCATCGCCGACGCGCCTGCGAACCACAGGATCAGGATCGTGCTGATGTCGTAGATCGTGCCGAACACGTTGCCGAAGAGGGGGCAGATCGGATGCGGGCTCTCGCCGTGGGCGAGGTAGGCCAGCGCCCGGTCCATGGCCTTGCCCTTCACCGGCTCCAGTTGCAGTTCCTCGGCGGGGATCAGCGTGTTGGTGCCGGTCGCGAGCGACGACCCGATCAGAAAGAACGACATGATCAAGGCCGACACCAGAAGCATGAGCCTGGTGTTATGGACGCGGGCAGCCTCGTCGTGGGGTTCGGCTTCGGTGCCGCGGACGAGGTGAATATGGAGGACACCCGTCTCGAATCCGGAGAGCCCGAGCGCCAGCTTGGGGAAGACGAGCAGCGAGATGCCGAGGGCCACCCAGGGGCCGGTGCCGGCGAGCGGGGCGTGTGCGAGGTGGTAACTGCCGGAGGAGATCTCCGCGAACCAGTGCTGGAGCAGTGCGGGGTGGCTCACGAGATAAAACACGCTCGCCGCAACGACGATCAGTGACAATCCCAGGAACGCGATCACCAGCACCAGTGCGATCCCGACCACCTCGCCGTAGCCCCTGAGAAACATGCCGCCAAGCATCACGAGCAGAAACATGGTCACGGCCATCTGGCCCTGCATCCATGCGGGTGCCTCCCCTGCGTAGAGCGGATTGCTGATCAAGTGGGCCGCGGCGTCGGCCGCCGAGAGCGTCTTCGTAATCACGAAGTCGGTGGCAGCGAAGCCGATCAACACCAGCACGACCAGCTTGGCCCCCCACCCGTGGAACATCCGCTCGATCATGCCGATCGAGCCCACGCCGTCGGGCGTCTCACCCGCGACGTGCCGGTAGATGGGCAGGGCCCCGAAGAGCGTCACCAGCACGAGCACGAGCGTTGCCAGCGGAGCGAGCGTGCCGGCCCCCTCAAACGCGATCGACGGCTGATAGCCGAGCGTGCTGAAATAATCGACACCGCACAGGCACATGATCAGCCACCACGGGTAGTGGCGATGATCATGATGGGATGGGCTCAAGGACCGCTCCTCTCCAGGGAAGCGAAGAGTATCCGCGAGCCGCAAAAACACTGCAACCGGCGTCTCGAAAAAGGTTTTCGGAACCTGTTTCGGTTATGATCACGGCGAGGTTCGCCGCTCATCTGCGAGATGCTGCATGCCCCCGTTCGCCATGCGTTCGCGCCGTTGCGAGTCGGTCGTTCTTCGAGCGGCCTTTTTCGGCGTCCTGCTCGGCGCACTGCTCGGAATGACACGGCTCAGCACGGCCCGAGCCGGAGAGCCGTCGTCTGGCGTGCTCGATCTGCCGGGCGGTGGCACGCTCCCCGGCACGCTCGTGCCCGCAGCGGCGACCGGCACGGGTAGCCGCGAGACGCTCCGCTGGAAGTCGCCGGTTTTCGCGCAGCCGTTTGAGTTTGATCTCGACGCGATCCTCGGCGTGCGGTTTCCCGGGCCGTGGGCCAAGGTCGAAGCCCCGTTTCGCTTTCACCTGCGAGGGGGCGACATGGTGGACGGCGCGATCGAGACGATCGACGCCGACCGGGTGGTCGTGCGTCCGGCCGGTGCGGTCGATGCCCAGCCGGTCGCAGTGCGGCGCTCGATCATCGAAGGCATCTCTCGCCTCGGCGGGACGATCGCGGGCAGCTATGTCGGGCCAGGGAGTCTGGCGGGCTGGAACCATACGCCGGCCAACGCGTGGCGGGCTGAAGCCGGCGGAATCCTCGCCACGCGTTCGGCGACGGCGTCACGCGACGTCGGGGCGCCGGGCCGGGCCTCTTATGAAGTCGTGCTTTCATGGCGCAGCAAGCCAGAGTTTCGCATCGCCGTCGGGGCGGCGTCGAAGACGGTGAACGACCGGTTCTGGGTCGAGTGTCTGCAGCTCCGCGACGGCGCGACGGCGGCGGCGGTGTTTCGGCAGGAGCCGATGCGGGCGGCCGTCGAGCCGCTGGCCTTCACAGACGCCGCCGCCAAGACTGCCCGCATCGTGATTTTCGTCGATCAGGCGAAGGGCCGGCTCGCGGCATTCACAAGTGTCGAGGGGAAGGCAGGCCCGGTCACCGACGTGACCGTGCCGCCAGAGGCCGCGAGTGAGGCTTCGAGCCTGTTTCGCATCACCGTCGGCAGCGGCGACGTGTGCCTCGAGAGCCTGCGGGTCAGGCCGTGGACGACGCCGGAGCCCATGATTGAAGAGCGGTCGTCCACCGCAGTGGTGGCGCGGGACGGTCGCGTCATTGAGACCGACATCGAATCGTTCGACAAGGCGGCAGGCGAGCTGGTGCTGACGTCCTCCGCCGGGCGATCGCGGCTGAAAATCGCCGATGTCGAGGAGATCCGGCTGGCGAAGCCGGTCGGCACCGTCGAGGATGAGGGAGCTCAGCCAGTAGAGCCTGCGACGGTTCGGCTGGTGCGGGCGAGCGGCGGCACCCTCGCCGGGCGACTCGTCGCTGTCGAGGAGAGTGCCCTCTTGCTCGGGGTGGATGGAATCGACGAGCCGCTCGTCGTGCCGCTGACGGATGTCGTAGCGCTGACAGCGCTCGGGACGAAGCCGGCCATCGCGGCGGCAGAATTGGCCGCGGAACTGCCGGGCCGGGTCGGGTCGCTCACGGCCGACGGCGTGGTGCTCCGCGGGTGCGTGGTCGATGGCGGCCCGTGGTCGGCGGGTTTGGCGTGGCTGCCACAGGGCAGTGCGACGGCGAGCCCGTTGGCGGCCTCCGCCGAGTCGGCCGACGTGACGATCCAATACGTGCCGCGGCTGATTCGGGATGCGATCGGAGCCGCCGAGGTTGAGGTGGGCGGTATCGGCGGCATGGTCAACCAAGACGCGCAGGGCTTTTTCGTCGTCACGATGCTCAGCGAAGATGGCGCGGCCGCGCAGGATGGCCGGCTGATGCCCGGCGATCGTCTCCTGGCGATCAAGCCGCGTGCGGAAGCGGGCTTCGTGCCTACCAAGGGGCTCGATGTCCTGACGGTGATGAACCTCTTGCGGGGGCGCGTGGGCTCGCCCATCGTGCTCAAGGTCACGGCCGCAGGCGACGAGCCCCGCGAGATCGATCTGGCTCGCGGCATGATCTACGTCGCGGGCACCGACGTGCTGGAGCAGGCGCTAGCGGCGCACGCCCGGCTCGCGAAGCCTGTCGTGGCCCAGCCGGAGGAGGCTGCGACCTATCCGTCGGCCGTGATCATGCGGAGTGGAGACGTGGTGCCGTGCGAGGTGGTGGCCATCGACGGGAAAACGATGCGACTGCGAACACCCTTCTCCGACGGCGGCACCGGCGAGCCGGTGGTCGTGCCGGTGAAGCTTATTCAGGCAGTGGAGATCGACCCGTCTGCGGTCCCCCGCACGCTCGATAAGGCCCGCCTCGACCGGTTGCTCACCCTGCCGAGATCGCAACGCGAAGGGCCCCCCACCCACATCATCCGCCTGCACGACGGCGACTACCTGCGTGGGCGGCTCGAATCGCTCGATGGCCAGTCGCTGGTGGTCGAGGTTCGCGGTGAGATAAAGAAACTGCCTCGGTCGGCAGTGGCCCGCGTGATCTGGCTGCATCCGGAACAGGACGACGGCGAGCAGGCCGATGCCGACGACGATGTCGTAAACCCCAGTGGCCTCCTTGTGCAGGGCGTCGTCGAGCGGCTCGCTCAACAACGAATGACCCTGATCATGGACAGTGTCGAGGAGTCGACGATCCATGGCACAAGCCCGGCGCTCGGGCCAGGGAAGATCGACCTTACGACGGTCGACCGGCTGTTGATTGGCAGGGCCATCGAGAAGGAGTCTGCAGAGTTGCCGTATCGAAAGTGGCGGATGAAGCCGGCCGCTGAGCCCCGCAGCCTCCGTGATGCGGCCGCGGCGCCCAAAGCCGGAGCGGATTGAGTCGACGGGCGTCAGGGCGCCGGTGCGGACGACGTCGGCAGGTGACGGTCGGGCACTTCGAGGGCGAGCAGGTGCAGCGTGGTCACGTAGACCCTGCCGCCGTATTCGCCCCACCGGTCGGGCACCGGCAGCAGGGGATCCCAGCTGCCCGCCTTCGGGCCCGACAACTCCTGGTTGTCCGCGAGCACCTCGACGAGTTGGCCATACCAGCGGTTCCATTCCGCGCCGCCGGTGTGCACGAGCACCTGCGAGGCGTAGTACCAGAGATAGGAATCACGGGCCTTCTCTGCCGCGCTTCCATAGGAGGGTTCGATCGCGGCGAGCACGCGGGCCGCAGCGGCCACTCGCGGATCACCCGATCGATCGCCCGTGTGCAGACGCATCAGCCCGCCCACCGCCGTCATGCACGCCGTCGAGAGCCGCGAGCGGCGTTGGTCCTGCTTTCGCGGGTTGTAGGCATAGCGGGTGGCGTCATCACGCGCGGCT
This sequence comes from Pirellulales bacterium, assembly GCA_040877375.1. GTDB lineage: Bacteria > Planctomycetota > Planctomycetia > Pirellulales > UBA1268 > QWPN01. The sequence continues at coordinate 6,287 of JBBDNW010000230.1, forward strand.
GCGGCTTCAAGTAGCCGACGGACTCCCGGCAGCGTGGCAGGATCAGTCTTCACGCCCGCCAAGTCGCCCGCCCGCACCGCCACGAGCATCCAGCCACTCACGGAGAGGTCGGCGTCGCTCCGCGGCGTATACCGCCAGCCGCCGAGTTGCGGATGCTGGCTCGTCGCGATGAACCGGCACGCCTGCTCGGCCGCAGGCTTCACGAGCGGGTCGCCCGTCATGCCCACTGCCTCGCAGATCGCGATCGACGCGATGCCATGGCTATAGAGCCAGGCGCAGCTGTTGGAGAGGTCGTCGGCTGGGAGGAAGAGATCGCCGTCGGGCTTCTGGATCGCGAGCAGAAACTCAAGGCCGCGGCGGACGGTGTCGCGGTAGCGGCCGTCGAAGTGATCGTGCCCTGCGCCCATAAAACTCAGCAGTGCAAGACCCGTGGCGGCGGTGTCGGATTCAAGTTTGGGCACGTCGGCGGGGGTCGCGCCGGAAAACACTCCGAGCCGCCACCGCCCATCGGCCTGCTGCGATCGCGCCAGAAACTCGAGGCCACGGTCGACGACCACCTTGGCCCGCTGCGCCACCTCGCGGTCGGCAACCTTTTCGGTGCGGGCGGCTCCAGAGGCTCCGGCGGTTCGCTGTGCAAAGGCCTCGGCGACGTCGCGGACGCGGCCCTCCGCGGGGAGCGCCGCTGCGGCGATCCGCTGGGGCAGGCCGGGATCGTCGCTGGCGCCGCGCCGGCGGCCCGCTCCGGAGACGACGCTGCCGGTATCGGCCATGCTCACCGAGAGCCCTTCATCCTCACCATCGTCGCCCGCTCCGCTTCCCACGCCACCGGAGCGTGATGACCCGAGCGCGCTTTGGCCGGCAGCTCCACCGGCACCGCGAGCGGCGCCGCCCAACCGTCCTATCGCCGCGGGGCCGGGCCGCGCCGCGGAAAGTCCGGCGTCGCTGCCGCCCCCGCCGTCACGGCCGCCGCCCACAACGCCGCTATCAGTGGCGCTCCCACGAGTTAGAGTCGTGTCGGCCTGGCCACTGCCGCCCGCCGATGCGGTCGCCGACGTCCGGCCGGGCGACGTGGCAGTCGCACTGTCATCCCCTCGTGCGCGGCCACGTCCACCATTCATCGGCGATGATCGTGACGCCACCCAGCCACTGCCGGCAGCAGCCGCCGCGGTGGCACTGTCCCCCGCAGGCGTCGTCGCATCAGCCGCAGCCGAACCGCTCCGCGCCGCGGCCGCTGCGGCCCGATCCGGCAAACCCACAGTCGGTCGGCCCGCGCGTGAGGCGGTGGCGACGGGCGACGCGGACGGCCCTGCTGAACTTATCGCCGCGGCCGGGGCCACGGCGACACCAGCGGTCGACACGGCCGCGGTCGCTGCGGAGGTCGACACGCTTGGCCGCGCGGCTGCAACGACGGCCTCACCGCCCGAGCGCGTCGTGCGGGCCGGGGCGGCGAGCGACGTGGTCGCGCGGAGAGGTTGCTCGACGGTCTCGGGAGCGGCGCTCCCCGCGGATGCCGCAGCGCTGCGGGAAGCAGTCGTACGCCGCGACGCGGCGATTGCGGCTGGCACGGAAGCCGCGGCACGGGCCTCCGCAACGGCAGGGGCCGCGATGGTGTCGGCGGTTGCTGTTGGTGATCGGGTGTCGGTGGTAGGCCGTCGGGTGGCGACCGGTGTGTCTGGTGTGTCTGGAATGTCATCGGCCGGGGCCCGATTCATCCGCGACGGCGCCACGGGCCGCGAGGCGAGTCGTTCGAGCAACTCGACCTCGCGTGGCCGCCATCGGGAGGCCACCGGCGCCGCCGGGGGCTCGGAGCGGGCGGCGAGGGTGGCGGCCTGGAGTGCCGCTGCCGGTGCGGCAGACCGGGCGGCGTCGACTGCCGCGGTGTCGGCGGCGGGTGCCGCGGCATTGCTCGCTTCGGCGGTCGCCTGTCGCGCCGGAGCGACGGCCTCGTTCTCCGTGTTCGTAGGCCGGTTCGTGGGCAACTCCGCGACCGCGACCCGGGGCGTTTCCGCTGGCTCAGCCGCCTCCGGCGGGTGTGGTGCGGGATCATCACGCCGCGGCTTTTCAGGCTTGCGGTCCGCCAGTCGCTTCCCCGGGGTCGACGCGGCCAGGTCGAGCGGCCGCTCGTGCGCCGGCCGCTGCTGCGACGGCGACACCTGAAGCGTGAAATCGGCCGGCTTCCGCTTGGGCACGAGCGGCTCTTTGCCCGCGGCATCGGCTGGTGTCGGCAGGGGTGATCCCAGATGCGACACCGCCAGTCCGCGGGCGAGGATCATGTGAAGCGCGACGCTGGCGACGGCCGCGGCTGCGAGCCGGCGGCGATACACGCTCCGCCGCTCCGTTCCCCGCGTCGCCAGTTGATCGCCGTCATCGCTCACGTGTGTTCTCCGGGCCGAGATGGCCCTAGTCCTGTCCGGCCGACTGCACTTGGTAATCGTCGATGCCGGCCTTCACGCAGGCATCCATCGCCCCCACGACAAACTTGTGCGCCGTCTCCTCGTCGGCCCGCACGATCACGGTCTGTCGCTCGGGGTTATCGGCAGCGGTCTGCCGCAGGAGTTGCCCGAGTTCGTCGAGTCCTACGGGCTTCGCGCCGGCAAAGTAGTTGCCTGCACGGTCGATATTGATCACGAACTCGCGGGGCTGGCTCGTGAGCGGCTTGGCAGCGCTCGCCTGCGGCAGCACCACGTCGATCGAGCGGTCGGCCTCGTCGAGTTTGCTGGCGACGAGGAAGAAGATCATCAGCAGGAAGACCACGTCGATCATCGGCGTGAGTTCCAGGCCGCCGCCAAGCCGCCCCTTGTCGATCTTGACGCTCATGGCCGGGCCGCTCCCGCAGGCTTGGGCTGGCCAGGAGGCACGGGAGGTGGCGGCCGGTCGGCCGGCGGGGCAGCAGCCACCCCCGGGTTTACGCGGCCCTTGCCCTCGTACCGCTCGAGAGCGGGCAGCACGCTGTCGACCACGTCGTCGACAGCGCGGAAGCCGCCGAGGATCCGCCCCTCGAGGTAGTGGGCGATCATTGCGGCGGGAATCGCTACGCAGAGCCCCGCAAACGTCGTGATCAGCGCCACGTAGATGCCCTGGGCGAGTTCGGCGGCGCGGTTGGCGCCGGCGTCGAGGTTGGCCGTGGTGTAGAAGGCGAGGATCATACCCTGCACGGTGCCGAGCAGTCCGAGGAGAGGCGTGACTGAGACGGCGAGGCCGATGGGACGAATGTTGGCGTACAGCCGCGACGCTTCGCGGTCTTTCGTGATCTCGGCCGCCTGCTCGATCTCCGGCACGGGCCGGCCGATCTTCTTGAGCATTGCCTTGACGACGCTGGCCGCGGCCGACGGAAACTGTCCGCAGAGTTTCCAGGCCGCGCGGGGATCGAAGCCACCGCCCTTCGTGAGGGCTGCGATGCCGTCGCGAAAACCCGGCGGCACGAATCGTCCGCGGCGCAGCGCCATGAGCCGCTCGATGCCAAACGTCGCCACGATCAGCGACATCGCCGCGATCGGCCACATCAGGAAGCCGCCGGCGAGAAACAGTTGCCAGAGTGTCTGCACGCGGTCGAGGCCGGGCATGGAAAACCTCACGGGGATGGGGCTGCGGGGCCGAGGACGTCGAGCCGTTTTCGCGCTGCGGCCACGTGCTCCGACTGCGGATAGCGTTCGACGAGTTCGGTGTAGAGCGTGCGGGCCTGGTCGGGCTTCCCGAGCACCTCGAAACAGCGGGCCGCCTCGAAGGTCGACTGCGCCTGCCAGGGGTGATAGGCCGGCGGCGCCTGCTGCTCACCGAAGCCGTAGGCAACCTTGAAGAAGGATTTGACAGCGTCTTTGTGGTGGCCCTGTTCGAAGAGCACCTCCCCCTCCATCAGTCGCGCACGGGCGGCGAGTTCGGTCCGGCCACTGTCGGCGAGTGTGCGGTAGCCCGCGAGGGCCTCGTCGAGCCGGCCGAGATTCTGCTTGGCCCACGCGGCGGCGTAGCGGCCCTCGGCGGCGCGGGGCGAGGCGGGCTCCGCCTTGAGTAACCGCTCCGCGAGCGCGAGGCTCTCGTCCCACTTCCGCTCGCGGGCGGCGGCCTCCGCGGCGCGGATGAAGGCGGCGGCCCGCATGTCGGCCGACGAGAGCGTGTCGGCGGAGGCGACCGCCGCGGCAAACGCCTTCGCTGCCTCGGCAGGCTTGCCGAGCGCCAGCAGCGACTCGCCGAGCATCGCCTGCGCATCGGCGGCGAGCGTGCCCTTGGGGGCGGCGACGAGTTGCGCGGAGAAGGCCTCGGCCGCCCGGGCGTGGTCGTTGCGCATCACGAACGTCCAGCCGAGTTTGTGGCGGGCTTGCTCCATGAGCAGGGCCCGTTCCGGGGTGGTCCCAGCTGCAACGATCGTGGCCTCGTAGGCCTGGGCGGCCGCCGCCCACTCGCTCGCGGTCCAGCGGGCCTCGCCGACCTCCATCCAGGCGTCGGCGGCGTAGCCGCTCTTCGGAAACCGCTTCACGAGCTCGGCGAAGGTGGTGGATGCGTCGGCAGGCTTGCCAGCGAGCGATTGAATGACGCCGAGTTCGAAGAGCACCCGGTCGGCGGCTGTGAATGACGGCCACTCCTGGAGGAGTTTCTGGTAGGCCGTCGCGGCCTGGGCATATTTCTTCTCGCCGGCGAGGCAGAGCCCCTGGAGCAGCCGGGCCTCGCCGGCCGCAGCCTCGTCGAGGCTCATCGTCTTGTCGGCAGACGCTTGCAGAAGCCGCTCGGCGTCGGCGAGTCCGCCCGCGAAATCGCCCGACCGCTGCCGCACGTCGGCGCGGGCGAGCAGCGCGGCGGTCGCGGCGGAGGAGTCGGGATAAGCGGTGACGCACTCGGTCCATGCCTTGACCGCCTCAGGCAGCCGCCCCTTTGCCTCGTGGCACCAGCCGGTGGCGAGCAGCGCCCACGGAGCGCGGTTGCCCTTGGGATTATTCTCACGCGACTTCGCGAAAGCGGTGATCGCCTCGTCGGGGCGGCCCGCGTCCTGCCGGAGCTGGCCGAGCCGATACCAGGCGACGTCGGCCCCCTTTGCCTGGGGAAATTCCTTCACGAGCTTCTCAGCGGTGGCAAGTGCTGCCGACGCGTCGCCCGCCTCGCGCAGCGCTCGCACCTCGAGGAGCAGAGCCTCGTCACGGCGGGGCCATGCGGCATGGCTCTTTCCGAGCGCGGCAAGCGCGAGAGTGGCGGGCTTCGGCTGCTTGAGTTCCACCAGGGCCGTCGCGTCGAGGAGCAGCGCCTCGGCCTGCTGGTCGCCTGTGAGTGCGGGCGTGGCCGCGGCGAGCAGCGCATGCACCTCCGCCCATTTTCTATCGGCGGCGAGGGCGGCCGCTTCGCGAAGCAGCCACGCCGAACGCTGCGTCAGCTTTGGGTTGGCGGCGACGAGGTCGTGGTAGGCCTTAGCGGCATCGGCATGCTTCCCGAGGCTGAGGAGCGACTCGGCCCGGATCGCCTTCACGTCGGCGACCGTCTCGGCGGCTGCGGTCGAGCCGTACTTCGCGAGAAACGCATCGGCACGGCCGAGTGCCTCGGCGGGTTTGCCGTCTTGGAGCAGACCCAGCGCCGTCATCGAGATGGCCGACGTGGCGTTGGGCGAGGCGGGGTCGTCGGCGATCGTCGCGTAGGCCGCGGTGGCTTCCCGGCGGCGGCCGGGCAGTTCCCAGAGCGCGTCGGCCCGGTCGAGTTGGAGCGACGCGACGGCCTTCGCGTCGGCATCGGGCTGGCTCTTCGCGGCGGCGAGCGCCTTGGTCGCCACGTCGAGGGCCTGCTCGGGTCGCTTGGCGTCGAGCTCGACAAGCGCGAGCTTGTGGGCCACGCGGAGGGCCGCGGGGCCGCCACTGGCAAGGGCCTGGGCGAGCAGCGGTCGGGCCTCATCGGGCTTGCCCGCTTTCACCGCAAGGTCGGCACGCCAGAGCACCACGTCGGCGGCGAGCGCGTGCTGCGGAAAGTCTTTTGCAAACCGCGCGAGCGTGGCCGCGGCACCGTCGCGATCACCCGTCTCGGCCTGGCCGATGCCAAGGGCGTAGAGCACGTCGGGCAGTCGGGGCGACTCGGCCCGGTCGCGAACAAACGCCTTCCAGGCGACAACGGCCTCGTCGCGGCGGCCCGCCTGCCAGAGTGCTTCGCCGAGCAGGTGCGCCGCTTCGGCAGCCTGAGGCGCTGTGGCATTCTCGACGAGATACTCCTGCAAGGCCTTGGCCGCGGCGGCGTGAGCCTCGGGCGTGGGCTTGGCCTGTGCGGCCTGAAACATTCCGCGGCCAAGTTCCCAGCGGGCCGAAGCGATGGTGGCGGCGTCGGCCTTGCTGGCGATCACGGCTTCGAGGGTCTTTGATGCCGCAGGCCAGAGGCCGCTTTTGATCTGGCAGATGGCGAGGTAATAGCGGCCCTTGGCTGCGAGCGGGTCTTGCGGATGGGTCGCGATGAGCGACTGCCATTCTTCGCTGGCCAAATCCCAGGCCTCACGGTTTTGCAGGGCGGCTGCTGAGGCGTAGGCCGTCTTAGCGGCATCGCTCGACGCGGCCTCCGCGCCGCGGGCGATCACGGCCGGCCCGGCGAGGCCCAGCGTTATGCACGCTGCCGAGCCGAATGCCAACGCCCAGGAAGAGGATCGGAAAGACGGGATCATGATAGTTCCTCAGGGCTGCTTCCTGGCCTCATTCTACCTGCTATCGTACCGGCCATGCACATCATCATTCTCGACGGTCTCACGACCAATCCGGGCGATCTTTCTTGGGATGCTGTGGAGCGGCAGGGCACACTCACCGTGTTTGACCGCACCGCCCCCGCCGACGTGGTGGGCCGGGCGGTTAAAGCTGACGCCATCCTCACCAACAAGACGTTCCTCGGCGCGGCGGAGATCGCGGCGCTGCCGAAGCTCACCTATATCGGCGTGCTGGCGACGGGCTACAACGTCGTCGACGTTGTAGCGGCCCGTGAGCGGGGCGTCGTGGTCTCAAACGTGCCGGAATACAGCACGCCAAATGTCGTACAGGCCACGTTCGCGCTGCTGCTTGAACTCACCAACCACGTTGGCCATCATAGCGCCACGGTGCATGCGGGCCGCTGGGCTTCGTGCCCCGACTTCTGCTACTGGGACGGCGACCTCGTTGAGCTTGCGGGGCTCACGCTCGGGGTCGTGGGGTATGGCCGGATCGGCCGGGCAGTGGCCGCCGTGGGCCGGGCGTTTGGGATGCGGGTGATCCATCACCGGCGTCAGGCGGGGGGCGATCCGGAGTGCGTCGATCTCGACACGCTGTTTCGCGAGAGCGACGTGGTCAGCCTGCACTGCCCGCTGACGGCCGAGACCAACGGCATGGTCGACGCGAAGCGGCTTGCGAGCATGAAGCCGACCGCGTTTCTGATCAACACCGCGCGGGGCGCGCTGGTGAACGAGGCCGACCTCGCGGCCGCGCTCGACGCGGGGCGGATCGCGGGGGCGGGCATCGACGTGCTCACGGTGGAGCCGCCGCCCGCCTCGAATCCGCTTCTGACCGCGCAAAACTGCGTCATCACGCCGCACATTGCCTGGGCCACGCGAAATGCCCGTCGCCGGCTGATCGACGTGGCCGCCGGCAACCTCGCCGCCTTCGTGGCCGGCCACCCGCACAACGTGGTGTCGTAGATCCAGCAAGCGTAGCCGCGCGAGCAGTACGGCCGCTTGTCAGGAAGCCCCAAGCGCGAGCGCGGGGAATACGCGAGCCACGCCAACCCGCTCCCCACCACCGTCATGGTGTCACCCGGATACCCATCGCTCGCGCTCCGGGCTTTTTGAGGGCAAGCCCCAAACGCAAACGGTGATTTTCCCGCCGTCCCCACGGGTTACGGCGTTGGGCTTCCTGGGGCCGGTGCCGGCTCGACCACCGTCTTGCCGCGGCGGGTGGCCTGCACGTCGAGCGAGCCGCCGATCGGCACCTCTTGCTGGTTGGCCACGATCGCGGCGGTGAGCGTGAACGGCACCGAGTCGCCATCCTCGGCGAGGCTGCCTCGAGCGAGGAGGCTGTCGAGGTAGGGCTTCACCGCGCCGCGGAGCGTCTTGTCGGTCGCGGGCCGCGAGGTGTCGCCGATAAAGTTGCGAAGGTCGCCGCCGGCGATCACGTAGCGGGAGTTGCGGGCGTCGAAGAAGGGATCGTCGAAGGAAAACGTAGCGGCCGTAGCTCCGCTCGATGCGTCGCGAAGCAAAAGTCGCAGCGAAGACTTTGTCGGTGGGATGAACGAGGTCGGCACGACGATCTCGATCGCGTCGCACGACGCCGTGAAAAACTCGTCTACCTTCGCCGACTCGACCTTCTTGCCCGCCGTCTTCGTGGTGGTAAACGAAAGGCCGATCGCACACGAGGACTCGAAGGCGAGGGAGCAGTTGCCCGCGTCGGTCCGCCGGGTGACCGGCACGAGCAGATGGCTGGTCACGCCGTAGGGTGTGGCGAGGTGCACGTCGACGACCTCACGGCGGTTACAGTCGATGAGGCACAGGTCGCTTGCTCCAGGGCCGCAGGCACCACAGCCGTCTGCGACGATCGCCGGCGGCGCGGGGGTGCCCGGTGCGGGGAGCGGTTCGGTCGCGGAAGCGAGCATCAGGCCGGGGCGACGGGCGAGAGCCGCTGTGTCGATGGAGCAGGGGGCCTGAATGAGCGTGGCCACGCCCACCGGGATGTCGACCCGGAGCACCTCGCGGGAGAGGAGCGTGAACCGCGCGGGCTTGCCGCCGGCGATGATCGACGTGTCGTGCACGCTGAAGCCCTTGCCCACGAGAAACAGCGACGTCGTGCCGGCGGGATCAATGCCCGGGGCGCCGTACCAGCCCATGAGTTCGGGGGCGAGATCGGTCACGCCCGAGTTGAAGAGTTCGAAGCCGCCGGCGGTGTTTTCATACGGGATCTGAGCCTGCAACGTCTGGAGCGGGAGTTCGCGTTCCAGCTGGTCCACGCGGCGGAGCATCCGTGGGAGTTCGCCGTCGCGGTAAAAATGGCCGCAGCGGGAGCAGGCCGCGGCACTCGACTGCATCGCCTTCACCGACCGCGAGAGCACGAGCGTCTGCTGCATGCCCGGATCGGTCGCCTTCGGATGCGCCAGCGAAAACCAGTTGGTGCGCACATCGAGCGTGACCCAGGGAACAAACGACGGCATCACGATGATCGCGGTGCACTCCCGCTGGCCTGGCTCCAGCTGCCGCTGCATGAGGTCACCGTCGGTGGTGGGGCCGCCGCGGACGGTCTCGCCGAACGTGGCGAGCGTGCCGCGGGTCGGGGGCGACTGCACTCGCGGATAGAACCGCCAGCCAAACGTATCGGAGCCGTGCGAGAAGCCGACGGACGTCTTGTTGAGCGCCACGCTCGCGATGTCGAGCTCGAGCCGGCGGGTGTATCGCTGCATGGCCTGCATGTTGAGCCGCCCGGATGCCGAGGCCATCGCCATCACGATCTGGAGTTCGCGGCGGCGCGAGAAGGAGTCGTCAACGTTTTGCTCCCCACTCACCGGATCGAGGGCGAACACACGGATCGGCCAGCGGCAGCGGACATAGTCATTGAAGGCGGCGCGGGCCTCGGGGGCCGGATCGGGGCCGTAGAACGGGCCGGTGGAGTCGCCGAGCGGCGTGCCATGCCCGCGGGCGGTGGCAGACTCGCGAATGTCGTCGGCGAGCCGCTCGTTCAGGAGCGTCGACTCCACGAGGATGCCCCAGGCGAGCACGGCGGTGGTGGTGCGGCAGATGGGGGTGGCCGGCTGGTCACCCTCGCAGCAGACTCCGGCGGGGTCGGCCGCGGCGGTGCCGTTCGTACTCCCGGGGCTGATGAGTTCGATGGATGGTTCTTCACCGGTGCCGACGCTCGAGAAAAACCGGCAGCGGGCGGCGGCGATGTCGCGGGCGTGGCGGCCGCGGACAAGGGCCGTGAGGTTCCAGGCGGGGAGTTCCTGCCAGACGTGCGTCCGGCTGTCGAGGGCGAGGAAGTCCCAGGCGGCCTCGAGCTCCTCGGCGAGATAGCCGCGGACGTCGAGATAGCCGACGCACGGCGTCGTGGCCGGATGGTTGGCCAGCGCCGTGTGGGTGTCGCGGATCAGGACCGCGATCTGCTCGATGCCGCTCACGTCGGCGAGTTGCGAGAAGGGAATCGGCAGGCGGGCGCGGCGGGTCTTCACGCTCGGTGCGGTCGAAGGGGCGATCGTGGGGAGCTTGGCTTTCAGCGATTGCATCGCCGCCATCACGCCCTGACGCGGCGCGGGATGAGATGGCATAGCTGTGGGGGAGCCGGCTGACGCGGCGGTGATCGTGGTGGCCCAGGCGCGGCAGTCACGGTCGTTGACGCACCATGTGAGGGCCGGGGCGATCATGTCGACCAGATCATTGATCACGAGGTTCTTGAACGTCGTGGGCAGCAGGTCGTCGCCGAGGCAGGGCTCCGCGATCACCGTGATCTCGGCGCCGTGCCCTTTTTGCGTGCGGCCGCCGGGGAGTACCGAGACAGGGATGCGGACGAGATTGAGCGCATAGCCGGGTGAGTCGGCGGTGTCGTCCCCCTCGTTGACACGACGGAGTTCGTTGACGTGGTTGAGATACCGCGAAAGCTGGTCGAGGTGAAGCGTCGGCTCGAGCGCGAGCGGCTCCTCATCAAACCGGTAGCCGACGGGGTTTTGCGGGAAGCCGAAGGGGGCCGTGCGGGCGATCACGATCGGGTCGGCACGCCCCGCCGCCTCGTTCGTCGTGGGGATCAGGCCCTGGATCGAGTTGATCACGCTCGCGGAGCCGACCGCGTCGGGCACCGCCACCTCCTGTGTAGTCCGACGGCGACCCGAGGCTGACTGCACGGCCAACGCCATGCCGAGGAAGGCCTGGTCGCTCGTGCGGATGGCGGCACTGGTGCGTTCGGTGAACAGGCCGAGCTGCCGCCGCATCTGCTCCTCGTATTCAACACGGTGTCGCGTGAGTCGGCTCTGGCCCCAGACGTCGGGCTGCTTGGCGACGATCGAGCCGTAGCAGTCGAGGTGGTGCTCGAGCCAGTCGATTCGGGCCGCGAGGTCTTCGACGCAGGGATCGGAGGGCGTGGCGGGGGGCTGGCGGTGGGCGGCCTTGACGGGCGCGGCCAACCCGCGGAGCACCTTGCCAAACTCATGGCCCTGGGCCGCAGCCGGGAGGATCACAGCGGCAAGCCAGCCGCCGATCCCGGTGATGAGCGCTGCGGACATGATGACTTTGCCGGACATGGTGCGTCTCCATGTGGGGGGCCACCGAAAGGGCGGAAACCCCTCAAGCACATCGGCGTGCACGACCGATCGAATGAGCATCCGCGGAGCGATCGGGGAGGTCGCCGCTAGTCTGCGCACCTTCGCAAGGGGGCCCACCGTGCCACACATCGCCTGTCGCCATCCCATCCAGTGCATCGTCCCACCCTACATGGTCGAGCACCTGGCCCGGTCGGCAGATCCGAGGATCCGCGAGCGGGCGCTCGTCGATCTCGTACAGGGCAGTGCCGTGCGGGCGGTGCGGGCGTTCGTGCAGCAGATGCCGGCGATGATGGTGCAGGCGTCGCCCACCGGCAAAAGACACCGCTTCATCTACGACGCGAAAAAGAGAGACGTGCTCCCCGGCAAGCTCGTGCGGAGCGAGGGAGATGCGAAGTCGGCCGATCCGTGCGTGAACGAAGCCTACGACTATTCGGGCGACACGTATGATTTCTACCTTGAGCGCTTTGGCCGCAACTCGCTTGACGATGCCGGCATGGCGTTGATCTCGAGCGTGCATGTGGGCGAGGCCGACGGAAGCGACCGCTTTCAGCCGATGAACAACGCCTTCTGGGACGGCGCGCAGATGGCCTATGGAGATGGCGATGGCGAGGTCTTTCGGTGCTTCACGCGGTCGCTCGACGTGGTGGCCCACGAGCTCACCCACGGCGTGCAGTCGTTTACGAGCAACCTTCTTTATCGCGGGCAGTCGGGGGCGCTCAACGAGCATTTCGCGGACGTGTTCGGGATCCTCGTGCGGCAGTGGCGGCGGCGGGAGACGGCCGACGCGGCAAGCTGGCTGATCGGTACGGAGATCCTCGTGCCGGCACCGACGCGACGGGGAATCCGCGACATGGAGCATCCGGGCACGGCGTATGTGGACGATCCGTATCTCGGCACCGATCCGCAGCCCGCCCACATGGACGACATCTACACCGGCCCGGCCGACTCGGGCGGCGTGCACATCAACTCTGGCGTTCCAAACCGGGCCTTTGCCCTGTTTGCGAAGGCGCTCGGTGGTCATGCCTGGGGCACGGCCGGCACGATCTGGTACGAGGCGATGCTGCAACTCTCGCGGACGAGCCAGTTCAAGGAGCTCGCCGCGATCACGGCCCAGATCGCCGGCGACCGCTTCGATGCCGCCACGAAGAAGGCCGTGAAAGCGGCGTGGAAGAAGGTCGGGCTCTGATCCAGTCCCCACGGCTCACGCCGTTGGGCTCCGTAGCGTGGCGTCAGCGGTAAGGGCCGCCCCGTGTTCACGCTCGTCACCCGCATACCCGTCGCTTGCGCTCAGGGCTTTTTGAGGGCACCTGCCGCCAGCAAGCCCCAATCGCAAGCTCGTGGAATACGTCCGCCACCTCGTCCCGTTCGCTGCGACCGCACGCGAATCCGCGCGAGATCGTGAAAGCATCGGTGCCCTGGAATGGCCTACCAATCTTTGGCTACCGACAGGACGAGGCGGGCGAGGTTTACGTGCTCACCTCATCGCCGACGGGCCAGAGCGTGTTTCGAATGGTAAACTCCAGCCTATGACATCGACAGATTCCTCACCGGGCACACCGCACCTCTCCGCGCGGGATCGGCATGCTGCCGCGGCCTCGCTCGTGAGGTCGCCCGAGGAGCGGCTCCAGGCGATGCAGGAACTGATCGCCGGATCATGGGCCATGCTCGAGGCAAACCCTGAGGGCCTCGCCCACTTTCTGCGGCGAAATTATAAGGCGCGGGCAATCGCCGTTGTTCATGATCGTGGGCATCATGTCGCCTGACTTGCACCTCTTCGATGTCATGTCGCGACACGCGGTGCCGTTCGTCGTGATCGGCGGACATGCCGTGAACGTGCATGGATACGTCCGCGCCACGGAAGACACCGACATGCTCTGGATTCGCACACCTGCTACCGAAGCAGGCCTGCTGCGGGCTCTCGAGGAAATCGAGGCGCGGTACATTGGCAGCGAGATCGACCCGGCCACCGGCATCGAGCAGACGCACCCCGTGTCGGCGTCATTCATCCGCTCGCAGAATCTCATGATGCTCTGCACGTCGGTCGGCTTCGTCGATCTGTTCGACTACGTGCCTGGCTACCTAGGCGTTCCCGTGGCAACGATTCTGGAGTCGGCCATCGATGTTCGCGGCATCCGCTTCGCGTCGCTCGAATGGCTGAAGCGCATGAAGCGGG
>JBBDNW010000230.1:19674-37381 GCA_040877375.1 Pirellulales bacterium
GGCGGCCCCCCCGAAGGATCTGATCGATCTGGATAATCTCCCATAGCCAAACGTGCTCAGCTTGAGCGGCTTCTTCGGAACGGCGAGCGCGGGGTATGCGGGTGGCATCGATGCGGTGCCGGATGGGTTCACCGGCGGAGCGCCTCCCGGCAGGAAGCGCCACGGCTTAAGCCGTACGGCTGCCCCGCGCCGCGTCGAAGCCGTGGCTACCCGACTTTCCTCGAGTTTCTCGCGGTCGTAGTCGCTCGTCGCCCGCCGCCTTCACCGCTACGCATTCGAGGATGCCGCGAAGTCGGTTGACCACGAGCGTGGCCAGGGCCTTCACCTCAACGCTCTCCGCGATCACCAGCAGCGGCGTTAAGGCCACGGTCGAGCCCCGCTTCACGTCGATGGCGCAAGCGGCGGACATGCCGAAGGACGAACGGGGCAACGAGATGAACGCAGAAATCATACGCCGCCGGTCAACCGGCCTGTTGGCCGGCCGAAGCAGACTTATACTCTAGGCATGAACATCGAACGCGTGAAGTATGTGATCTGGGCCGCCGACATGGATCGGGCCATCGGGTTTTACCGCGACCTCTGCGGCGGCATCGTGCTCAAGCACAACACCGCGATCGCGGAAGTCGAGATCAAAGGCTCCGTGATCGGCATCCACTCCGGGGGCGAGGGGAAGCGAACGTGGACGGGCCTCAGCTTCCAGGTGCCCGACGTGATTGCCGCCGCCCGCGAGGTGGTGGCGGCGGGCGGGTCGCTCACGCGGGAGCCCGAGCCGGAAAACGGCGAGCCGCCGCACTTGGCGATGTGCGTCGACCCGGAAGGCAACGAGTTTATGCTGACGCGGAAGCGCAGCTGACGGGGGCGGGCTCGGGTGGCGGGGAGCGGATTGGCGTGGAGGGCGTATTTCCCGCGCTCGCGCTTGGGGCTTCCTGTCGGTAGGTGAACCAAGAAGCCCGGAGCGCAAGCGATGGGAATGCGGGTGGCAGGCGCGTGGGTGGTGGGGAGCGGATTGGGGTGGTCGGCGCGCATGCCCCCCGGTCTCCCGTGCCGGGCGGTTTGTGCGGTACCTCATGGACAGTTACCTTGAGGTGTGTTTTTGTATACCATTCTGAGGGGCCGGCCGTGAGTTCATCATGCGGAAGAGATGCCACCTGTGATTCTGCAGCATCGCGGCCCAGACTTCTCGACCGCGTCCGCATGGCGGCCCGAGCCGTCCATCTGGCCCGCAGCACGGATCAGGCCTAGGTGTCGTGGATCCGACGGTTCATCCTGTTCCACGACAAGCAGCATCCCCTGAACCTGCGGGAGCCGGCGGTCAATGCGTTTCTGACGAGCCTGGCGGTTGATCGAAACGTGGCGGCGTCCACGCAGAACCAGGCACTTGCCGCCCTGCTTTTCCTCTACGACTCGGTGTTGCATGCGCCGCTCGATCGGCTCGCTGGCGTGGTGAGAGCCCGCAAGCCGCAACGACTCCCATCTGTCTTGAGCCATGAGGAGGTTTCGCGGTTGCTTGCCGGCCTGACCGGCCAGCCTGCGACGGTTGCGACGCTCCTCTACGGCGCAGGCCTTCGGCTCATTGAGGCACTGCGGCTCCGCGTCAAGGATCTCGATTTTGGGCGGCGGCAGATCGTGATTCGGGAGGCCAAGGGCAACAAGGATCGCGTCAGCGTGCTTCCACAATGCCCGGTGCCGAGCCTCACCGCTGCGTTACAAGCCTGGCAGGCCGAGCATGCCCGCGGGGTCGCGCGTGGTGGCGGCCGCGTGCGGCTACCGACGGCCCTGGCCCGAAAATACCCGGCCCTGGAGACTGCGTGGGGTTGGCAGGGGGTGTTTCCTGCTGCGCGGGATTACCGAGATCGCGCCGACGGCAGGCACTACCGGCACCATGTCCACGAGAGTACGGTCCAGCGGGCGGTGACCACGGCGGCCCGCGACGCCGGCATCGTCAAGCGGGCAACCTGCCATACGCTACGCCATTCCTTCGCCACACACCTCCTGGAGTCTGGCTACGACATCCGCACCGTTCAGGAACTCCTGGGCCACAACGACGTCGGTACGACGATGATCTATGCGCATGTGCTGAATCGTGGCGGCCCGCTGATCAGGAGCCCGGCCGACGGCCTCCTGGGCGGCTCAGGCGCTCCTCGAGCGTTCGCCGACCCCCTTGCCTACCGCCTCCAAGGTGCCATCTCGCCGCTACACCAAAGGCAGATGCGCTCGAGTTCGCCAAGTGGAGCAGGGCCGTTGGAACTGCCACTGCCTGACAACGACCCTTCTCGCGACTGGACAGCCCCCTACTCCTACGCTTAGATGGGTTGGCGTCTTACTCACTGTCTGGAGACGCTTTCCATGCCATCGGCGCGGTGTGTGCGCGGCAATGGGCAGGTTTTTGGCCCCCTCGACGATCAGCGACCGGTGAAACTCGCCGCCGAGGGCAAGATCGACGCGAATACGGAAGTTGCCCAAAACCAAAGTGGACCGTGGTACTCGGCAGGCAAGGTGAAAGGGCTGAAGTTCGCATCTCCCCAATCCAAGCCTACAGCGACCGTAAGTCAGAAAGTGCCTAAGGAGGCGGCAGCGCTCCCTCAGCGGCAGACTCGAGTTATCGACGCAACAATAGATCAGCAGCCAACCCATGGCGAGGAGTTCTCAAAAGATCGCCAGCGCATAAGCGCAGCCGTCTCAAGTGACGCCGACAAGTTCGCGATCGTGCAGCCGTATTTGATGGAGTATGAGCAGCCTGTGGCGCTCGCTGTGCAGCGGAAATTTCCGTTCTCGATCTTCACTGACATTGTTCTCTTGTCGTATCGCTTGATGCTGTTGAAGCGATTCTTCAACAAGATCGATATGTTCGACGTCAACTACGTCGATATGAAGAACGTGAAGATAAAGCGAGGGTTTTTTTCCAGTGCCCTGTCAGCCGTTTGCTCAGATGGCCGCACGTGCGTCATTCATCGCTTGTTAACCGATCAGGCACTAAAGGTTTATCGCCTGTGCCAAGATATCGAGACAAAGGCTAGGATCGCGCGGCGTCAATTCGAGCTTGAAGAAAATCGGTCCCGTACGACGCAGATGAACGTCAACAATGTCATTGCCAGCCCGACGGGCTGCCCCCGCCCTGCCGCATCGCCAAGACATTTCTTAGATCGGCTCTGAGCAGACCGATCCGTATCGGCTTGGCGAATAGGCAGCGGCCGAGCGTGGCGAACCACGCGATGCAGCGGACTCGCGATGAAGCCCAGCGGCGTGGATAATCCAATGGTCGTGAACCACTGATCGCAATCGTTCTGGCAAGAGGATAGACTCGGGGAACGATGAACCCGACCGTGTACGTCGAGACGACCATCATCGGCTACCTCGCGATGCAGCCGAGCGGTGTTCTCCGTATCGCCGCCAACCAGCAGACCACTCACGAATGGTGGGTCGAACATCGTCGCCGTTTTTCCGTCTACGTCTCACGATTCGTGGTAGCAGAGTGTGCTGCCGGTGACGCAGCAGCCGCAGCGGATCGCCTTCGTGTTCTTTCTGATGTCCCCCTCCTGGAAGTGAGCCGCGACGCAGAGGCTCTTGCCGCAGCGTTGCTCGCTGATGGCCCGCTGCCGCCGAAAGCTGCCACAGACGCGCTCCATATTTCGGTCGCGGCAACAAACGGTATTGAGTATCTCTTGACCTGGAATTGCAGGCATATCGCGAACCCCGCCCTCAGGCCGAAGATCGAGTCCATCTGTCGTAGGATGGGGTATGAGCCACCGGTGATTTGCACCCCTCAAGAGCTACTGGAGATTGACGATGGAATCTGATCCAGTTGTTGCCGAAGTGCGAGCCATTCGCGACCAGCAGGCAGCCCGCTTCGGATATCGGCTGCATGACATCGTGAGTGAGGCTCAGCGGGAGGATGCTGTGGGCGACAGGCAAGTTGTTCGGCTTCCTCCCCGACGGCCAGATGCAGTGGCAGCAAGGCCAGGGTAGCCAGAACAAAGCCTTGCAGCAGACTCGCGATAGCGTCCTGCGGTATGGTGAGGTTGTTGGCTGCGAGCTGCTCAACTTGGTCGTTTGGCCGAGGAATAAAGCGCGATCCGCCACATAGTTGGAAGCAGTGGTACAGGGTACTCGGCTATGTCGAGATCGACGGTCACGACCGTGAGGCCGTGTTGCATCGCCTGAGCGACCAACAATCGATCGAACGGGTCGCGGTGGCGTGGGGCGAGGGCAGCCAGGTGCGGCATCGCCCCCTCATCCACCGGCAGCGCGGATATCCCGTGGGCAGCCCGCTGTTGAGGCAAGTAGTCAGCGGGTTCGCTGGGGAGAGGGAGCTTGCCCAGGCCGTGCTTTATGACCGCCTCCCAGAACGAGGCAGCGCTCAGGTAGACCTCGTTAGCCAAATCCTGGATCGCCACTCGGAACGGCGCCGGGAGTTTCGGGTCAGCGGTGACACACCAAAGGAACACATGGGTGTCGAGCAACAACTTCATCGCCCCTCAAACTCCCGCAGGATGTCGGCGGGAAGCGGGCTGTCGAAGTCGTCTGGAACGGTAAAACTGCCGGCGGCCAGACCGAATGGCCGTGGGGCCGAATGGGCCGGAGCGACTGGGCGGCACTCGGCGACTGGCCGGCCTCCGCGGATCACAACGGTGCTCCCCATCCCCCACTCGGTCGAGCAGGGCGTTGGGGTCAGGGGGCCAATGCTTGAAGGCTGACGGAGCTCGTGACACTCTCGTAGCCGATCCCTTGAAGGGCAGGCAGAACCAAGCTTTGTAGCAGAATCGCGATGATGATCTGCGGAGCTGAGGATCCTTTGGCTGCGATTGGCTGAAGGCAGTCGTTCGGCTCGTCGAACGCACCCTGTTTACTGAGAGGCAACGGAAATGAGCCGCGTCTGGCCCGGGATCGTGGGACTGGCTCTAGCGGCCCTCGTCGGCTGCGACGCGGTGACCTACGACGCCGACCACCGAGTGCTGCGGGTCGCGGTCCTACCCGCGGCAGACGCGACCTACACGGTGCAATTCATCGGCAGCCTCGCCGGCGTGGACACGCGGGGCGAGCCGCTGGAGCCGGCGGCAGACTCCGACGCCGCGGCTACGGAGCGGGATCGCCATCGCCACCGGTACTCCGACCGGATCGGCGAGGTGCTTGCCACGGTGGAGGGAGTCGAGGCGGAGTATTGCCTCACTGGCCGCGAACTCTACGTGCGGGCAGTCGTGACCTCGAGCCAACCGCCGGCCGATCCGGTGTGGAAGGGCCAGAAGCAGCAGGCTTGGACCCAGCCTGTCGGCTGGGAAGTGCCGCCTGCCGCCGAATCGCAGGACCCGTCGCAGTAAGCCTCGAGTGTGTTGTTTGCCGGGGCCCCGGCCGTTGTCGCCCGCGCGACGTCGCCAAGTCGTTTTTCAAGGTGCCGAACCACGCAATGCAGCGGACTCGCGATAAAGTCGGTTCTGATGGAAAGCCCCAGGTTGCGAGCTGCTGATCGCGAACACAACTTTCGGTTATCGCTCACGTATGACAGGAGAATAGCGGTATGAGTCGAATCCCTTCAGCCAAAACAGCAATGTTCGGAGCAGTTCTGCTGGCCATGGGACTGATGGTCGCGACGGTGCTCGCGACGGAGACCGAGAATCTAGGCATGCAGGTTTTGCCCGCGCCGGGGAAGGTGGTCGTCGACGGCAAGTTCGATGACTGGGATCTCTCGGGCGGAGTGCTGGTCTGTGGTGACGTCGAGAATCTTCGCGAGAAGTTGGGCATCTGATGTCATGCGATGTACGACGACAGGAACGTCTACATCCTGGCGCGCTGGCTCGACGAGACGCCGCTCAACAATCCGGGTAGTCCGCGCGGCGATTATGGATTTGCGGGGGACTGCCTGCAGTTCCGCACCATCACCGAAGCGGGCACGCCCAGGGAGCCTGGAGCAATCGGCCGACGGGAATCGTAGACGACGCGGTGTTCGAATTGAAACTGCAGCCGGCGTTTCGGGCGAGATCACATGCCGGCCGTAGTGACCTGCCCCCTTCAACGGCACCACTTCCAGAGAATGAATCCGGGGGTGGTGACGCGGCACCGCGGGAGGAATACACAGATGGCCATGGAGATGAACTTTTCCCAGCCCCGGCCATCTTTCCCAAGTACTAATGCCTGTTCAATAGTCGGCGACCGAGCCATCTTTGAGGGTTTGCCCGGGCCACTTGAAGGTCTGCGGCTTGCTCGCCTCCTTCGCGAGGAGCGCCTCGTCCACTTCTACCCCGAGGCCCGGTCCCGACGGCAGCCCGATAGTGCCCTCGGCGTCGTAGGCATACTCCATCCGCAGGATGCCCGGCGGATTCAAGGCGGCGTTCTCCGGATAGAACTCGTGGATCAAAAACAGCGGGATCGACGCGGTCACGTGCAGGCTGGCGGCGATGCCGAGAAAGCTGCCAGTGCAGTGCGGCGCAAGCGGCACGTAATAGGCTTCAGCCAGCGTTGCGATCTTCCGCATCTGGCTGATCCCGCCGGTGTGGCTGCAATCAGGCTGCAGGATGTCGATGCACCGCTCGTGCAGGTAGGGAATCACCTCGTAAATGGTGCGGTCCCGCTCGCCGGTGGCCAAGGGGACGTCGATCTTCTCCCGCAGCCGCTTGAAGATTTCGATGTTCCCCGGCACGCCGGGCTCCTCGATGAAGAGCACATCGTAGGGCTTGATCGCGGCCGCCACCTGGATCAGCGTAGCCGGCGGCAGGGCTGAATGGGCGTCGAACATCACTGCGCCCTTGGGGCCCACCTTCTCGCGGGCCGCCTTGATCGCATTCACGTAGCCGTCGATGACATCCGGGGTGCTGGAATGCTCGCGGGGGCCGCCGGGGCCCACTTTGTAGGCCAGCGGCGTGTGGTAGACACGGATCCGGTTGCGGGTCGGCCCGCCCAAGAGCCGGTAGACGGGCGTGTTCCAGAGTTTGCCGGCGATGTCCCAGAGCGCGACGTCGATCGCGGCCATGGCGTGGATCAGGATCGCGCCGCCCCGGATGTCGCGGTGCGCGCGAAACATCCTCTGCCAGAGGTGCTCGATCCGGGTCGGGTTCTCGCCGTCGACCAGTTCGAATAGCGATTCGACGCACACCTTGCCGACCCGCGGGTCGGTGCCCTTCACCTCGCCCCAGCCGGCGATCCCATGATTCGTCTCGATTTTCACGAATACCAGCGGGCCGACCCAGTAGGTCTTCAAGCCAGTGATGCGGATGCTCGACGAGCGGTCGGCGACCTGCCCGCCGGCCGCGTCGTCCGCCGCCACCGCGTGATTGGTGAGCGTGAATCCCGCCGCCGCCGCGCCGAGCGAATGAAACATCCCGCGCCGCCCGAGTCGCGGCGGGTTGATCCAGGCCGGGGGGAAGTCTGCCATGATGGTTCGCTCTGGGAGCGGAGAATGGAACGAAGTCCGCCCCGGCTCTATCATGCGAGATCCCGGGCTCGTACGTGTTGGGATTTCAAGCCGCGGGGCGACGGGTGGCAAATCAGTGGTTTCAGCAAAACGATATGTGGAAAGTTATGGATATGAAACTACCAACTGGTTGCTTTGAAAACGAGATGAGATGTCTGGTCTCGCTGCTCGTGTTTCTGTGGACGCTGCCGGCGGCCATGGCGGCGCCGGCACCCCCGTCCACGGGGCCGAACCTGACGGTGGGACTGAAGGCGACAGACATCGACGTCGCGGCCTGCAAGGCATGGGTCGACGGCGAGGAGGCCCAGGGCGACTTCAAGAACGGCATTCTCGCCACGTTGGGCGTGGCAGCCGGGAATCCATGGGCGGCCATCCACTACACCAAGCAGCAGGAAGCAAAAGTCATCCAGTATCTCGTGGTGCTCAAGCGGCCGGTGAAGTTCGGCAGTCTGCTTTTCGAAAAGGAGGGCCGCCTCGCGTATCTGAAGCCTGGGACAGCCTTGCCCGCCGATCCCGCCAAGGCGGATGACTGGATCAACGTGACATTCCCACCAAACCAGTCCGGCTGGCGGCTGGCGACGGCGGGCGGGGAATCGCAGGCGTTTCTCTGCACGGTCGAGAACACGCGACACGACTGGTATCGCTTCACGTGCCTGCGGATCATGAAGCCGCGGCTGCACAACATCGTGCCCGCAGGCGTGGCCAACGGGGAGGCGGAGTTTACCGAGTACCATATGTTTGGCCCGCCGACTTTCTTCAAGGCCTCGAACATCATCGCTGGCAACAGCAACTGGCAGAGCCATGGCCCCGACAAGACCGACCGCGTGCCGCGGCCACCGGTTTCAGACATCGACCCGACCTGGTTCGTGGTGTCATGGGATGAGCCGCAGGCGATCACCGGCATTCTCCTGGATGCGAACTTCGTGAAGTTCAAGGTGTATGCCTACAAGGGCACGGCGGGCATCAACCCGGCGGTGGCCGGCCCGCAAGACTGGACGCGGATCAGGCAGGAGCCACGGGCCGATGGCAACGCCGCCCTGCTCACGTTTCCGCCGATCACGACGCGGGGGCTGCGGTTTGTGGCGGAAGCGACCAAGACGGCGTACAAAACCGACCGCTGCGGCTCGATCGCCGGGCTGCAAGTCTTCACCGACCTCCAAGACGCTCCCGTGCCAAAGTTCCAGGCGCCGGGGGAAGCTCCGCCGCTGGCGATCAAGCTCAACCTGCCCGAGCAGGGGATCGTGTCGCTGGCCGTCGATACCGCGGACGGCCTGCGAACGCGGAATTTTCCAGCGCGGCTGGAGATGGCAGCGGGCGAGCAGACGGTGGCCTGGGACCTGAAGGACGAGTCGGGAGCCCATGTCGCCCCGGGCAGCTACACCTGGAAGGCGATCTCGCATCCCGGGCTCGAGCTCAACTACGAGCTGACGCCCTATCCGAATGTGGAGATGGTGACGAAGGAGAACTCGCCGTGGCCGAACGGGGATAGTGGTGCCGGCGGCTGGATGGCAAACCACTCGCCGCCGCGGGCGGTCTGCGCGGCGGGTGACGACCGGGTCTTCCTGGGTGCTCCGGTGACGGAGGGCGGCTCGGCCCTGATCGAGTGCGACCTGGAGGGGCGGAAGTATTGGGGGCACGGCAACGTCATCGCCTGGACCGGGCCGACCTTCCTGGCCAGTGACGGCAAAGACCTCTATGCCATGCCCCAGTCGCAGGGCCACTATGCGTTACAGGGGCAGCTCGATTACGTCTGGCGGTTCACGCTTCCGGAGAAAAAGCTCGACACGCCCTTCGAGCTTCACGCCACGGCCAGCCGGCAGCGGGGCGCCAGCGGCCTGGCGGTCCGCGACGGCAAGCTCTTCGTGGCGGTGAACGCGGGGGAGAATTGGCTCGACAACGCCTTTGCCGCGTCGGTCGTGGACCAGGACCACTGCGAGCCGAAGTATCCCAAGCCGCCGAAGACGAATAAAGACGACGATCCCGACCGCCGCGCCGACTTTCTGCGGCTCCTGAGGCTGACCGGCACACCCCCGGGATGCAACGGCCTGACGTACCTCGAGACCGCCAAGCAGCCGGCGGCCCGTCAGCACATCGTGATCGCGCTGGAGAACGAGGTCTCGATCGGCAGTTTCGCCTTTCCACTGCCGGAGACCAAGGACCTGCAGATGATCATCAGCGTCTTGAAGCCCGGCGCCGTCTATCCGCCGAATCCGAACAAAGAGGCGGACTGGGCGCGGGTCTATGCCGGCACGGGCAAAGGGTGGACCGTCGTGCCAGCGCCTGAGAAGACGTTGACCCGTGCCATCCGCCTGAGCTTCGACATGGGGCTGGACGAACTGGACGAGGTCCTGCTCGGTGACGAGGGCACCACGGCATCGGACGACTCGCTGCTGGTGGGCGGAGGCAGCGCCGCCAACACCGGCAAAGCGGCATGGCTTGCCCAGCTCGAGGGCATGAAGATCCTGCGCCGGCGGTTTGAAAACCTCTTCCCGATCTGCACGGTGACGGTCAACTCCGGTACCGTCACGCCGCAGGGGGAGTGGGAGGCAAACCGAGAGAAACCACTCACTACCGAAAACCCCGGCCTCTACATGATGGAATGGCCGTCCGCGCAGCCCGTCCGGGGGCTCGCGATCAAAGAGATCGACGGCCGCTTCACCGAGATCGACGCCTGGACGGGCGAAGGCTCCCCCGATCTGAAGGCCGACGCGGGCTGGGAGAAACTGAAGACCTTCGAGCAGACGCTGCGGTACTACTACCATCCGGACCAGAACCACAATAGCGCGGCCCGCTACATGGACGGCTACGTCGACTTCGGCCGCGAGGTGAAGACACGGGCGATCCGGCTGCGGGTGACCGAGCAGTGGATGTGGAAAGAAGGTGACCGCGCCGGCGTCGTGGGCGTGCGGCGGGACCGTGGCGGCATGGCCCTCGCCCCGACCCGCTGCCGGATCTATGGCGTGGCGGTGCTCAAGGCCTTGGGCGGGGAGCCGCCGGTGGACATCCTCGCCACCCAGCGGATCGAGGTCTACGACCTGGCCACGAAGAAGCTGGAGCGGGAGATTTCCTTCCCCAACGGGAGTGATCTCGCCTTTGCGCCGGACGGTTCGCTCTACGGCATCTCCGCCGGGAAGGTGGTGAAGGTGGACGTGGAAGGGGGCAGGCACGTGCCGCTGCAGCTGGACGTCCAGCGGCCGACGGCCATCACGTTCGACAAGGCCGGCGATCTCTTCGTGTTTGACAGCGCGGACGACCAGCGGGTCATCCGCGTCTTCGACACCGCAGGGAAGCCGCTGCGCACCATCGGCACGCCGGGTGGTCGCATCATGGGGCCGTACGATCCCACGCGGTTTACGAGCAGCCCCGATGTGGCCGTCGATCTGGCCGTCGACGCCAAGGACCAGCTCTGGGTGGTGGAGTGCGACTCGGCGCCGAAGCGGGTGAGCATCTGGGGCGTGGACGGGATGTTCAAGAAGGACCTACTTGGCAACACCGCCTACGGCGGCGGGGGCTGCCTCGACCCCTCCGACAAGTCGCGGCTTTACTACCAGGGGCTCGAGTTCGCCTTGGATTGGAAGACCGGGGCAACGGCCCTCAAGAACGTGCTCTGGCAGGGCAATGCACCAGCCGGGGAACAGTCCATCCAGCTCAAAGATCGCCTCTATCTCGTGACGCGACCGATGTTCATGGGGCAGCCGGCGGGGGTCGTTTATCTCCGTGAAAAGGACCACCTCAAGTGCGTGGCGGCGCTCGGGGCGGCTGGCAGCTTCCCCATGCTGCGGACGCCGGCGATCCTGGAGAAGCTCGGCACGAAGGCCCTCGGCGACGTTGAGTTCATGTGGAGCGACCGCAGCGGCGACGGCGGCCCGCAGCCCGACGAGGTGGAGTTTTTCGACTTGCCAGACAAGCGCGCGGCGGGCGTCGGCCGATTCGACGAGACGCTCGGCAACGACTCGCCTCAGTTTCGCTACGAGGTCAAGGAAATACTTGACAACGGTGCTCCGGTCTACGAGCGGAAGCAAAAGCCGTTCGACTCCCGGGTGGTGCGGATGAACGACGGCCGGTTCTTCGTGGTCGGCGACAACACGTGCATGGCCGCCGTCGATGCCGCCGGCAAGGCCGTGTGGACGCATCCGGTGGAAGGCTGGGGAGTACACGCGATCGCCAGCGCCAAGACCCCGTGGTATCCGGGGCAGGCGGTGGCGCAGTTCGACGTCGTGGGCCACGAGACGGCCACCGCGGGCGACCTCGGCGAGTTTTTTGTGACCAACACCAACTGCGGCACCTGGCATGTCTGGACGGCCGACGGTCTCTTGGCGGGGCGGATCTTCCAGGACCTGCTCGGCCCGGGCAAGAAGCCGTGGAGCATGATGGAACACGAACGCGGACTGGATCTCACCGACGTGACTCTCAGCCAGGAACATTTCAGCGGCTTTTTCTGCAAGACCCGGGAAGACGGCAAGTTCTACGCCGTGGCCGGCCACAACTGCGTCAGCGTGGTGGAGGTGCAGGGGTTTGAGAAGTTCAAGCGGCTGGGCGGCTCGCTGACGGTGTCGCAGCAAGACGTCGACGCAGCCATGGAGTGGGATCGCCGCATGCAGTCGCGGCGGCTGTACGAATCGGCGAAGATCATTGAGTGTCGCCGGCGGAAGGGGCAGATCACGCTCGATGGCAAGCCCGACGACTGGGACTTCACAAGCGCGGCGCTCGAGGGCCGCGATGCGTCGCTCGCGATGGCCTACGACGACGCGAATCTCTACGTGTGCTTCACCGTCCGCGGGGCCGGGCCGCTCGCGAATACCGGCAATGACTGGCATCGGCTCTTCAAGACCGGCGCGGCGGTGGACCTGCAGATCGGCGTCGATCCGAAGGCCGACGCAAAACGAACCTCGCCGATGGTGGGCGACACCCGCCTGCTCATGACTCTCGCCGGGAAGGAGCCGACGGCGGTGGTCTACCAGCCGAACACGTCGGGCGCGAAGCCCGAGGAGGCGTGGGAGTCGGTGACGGGCGTGGCCCGCTCGAGCTTTGACCGCGTGGCGAAGTTGGCAGAGGTGCGGATGGCGGCGCGGGGCGACGAGAATGGCTACTGCGCTGAGGCCATCATTCCGCTAAAGTCGCTGGGGCTCGAGATCGTGCCGGACGCGCCCTACAAGTTCGACTGGGGCATCCTCGTGAGCGGCCCCGACGGCAGTGAGGTGATCGAGCGACGGTACTGGGCCAACCGTCAAACCGCGATCCTCGCGGATGAGGCGATCGAATCGCAGCTCCACCCGGATCTCTGGGGCACGGTGCGGTTTTCGGCGACCGCCGGCCGCAAGGGGCAGCCCGATCTCGACATGGAAAAGAAGCTCGGCGGCGAGCTGGAAGACGACTTCGACCTCGAAGAGGAGTAAATCGCGGGGCAAAGCTGCGACGGGAGCGGGATCGCGGCCTGTTCGGCTAACTAGTAGCGGAGTGAAATCCGATCCGAACCGGAACTTCTGCGCTATGCGACTATTCTGCCGCCCCCTCGCCTCCGTCACCCCCCTCACCGTCGACGGGGCGTGGCCGCTTGAGCTAGGAAGAATTCTCGCCCTATGAGCCCCCCCCCGCCCGTTCGATTTCTGGATACGAACCTTCTGCGGTCCATCGCCGGGATCGAGCTCAAGGCGCGGCTCCTCGTGGAGGGCATGTATGCCTCCCGCCACCGCTCGCCCGACTACGGCTACAGCGTGGAGTTCGTCGATCACCGTGAGTACACCCGCGGCGACGAATTGCGAACGATCGACTGGAAGATGCTCGCCCGCACGGAGCGGTACTACGTCAAACGGTTCGAGATGGAATCGAACATGAACGTCGTCTGCCTCCTTGACACCAGCGGCAGCATGGGCTACGTCCCGCAGGACAAGAGCCGGCTCTCCAAGCTCGAATACGGCTCGTATCTCGCCGCGGCCTTGAGCCACCTCGCCACGCACCAGCAGGATTCCCCCGGGCTCGTCACGTTCGACACCGAGATGCGGGAGTTTCTTCCTCCCAAGCAGGGCAAGCGGCATCTCTTCGCGATCCTGTCGAGGCTCGAGCAACTTTCCTGCCAGGGGGAGAGCGATCTCGGCCCCACGCTCAAGAGGATCGCCCAGCGGCTCAATCGCCGCGGCGTGATCGTGCTGATCAGCGATTGCCACAGCGCGGTCGAGTCGGTGGTCGACGGCATTCGCCATCTCATGGCCCGGCGGCACGATGTCGTCGTCTTCCATCTGCTCGACGCCGACGAGGTGACGTTTCCCTTCCAGTCCCTCACCAGCTTCCGCGACCTGGAAACCACCGGCCAGCTCATGACCGATCCGCTGCGGCTCCGCAAAAAGTATCTGGAACGCCTTGCAGGCTTCCGCGAAGCGATCAAATCCGGCTGCGCCTCGGCGGGGGCCGACTACCGGTTTATCGACACCTCCGAGCCGATCGAGACGGTGCTGCGCGACTACCTCCTCTTCCGCCGGCAGCGGTCCCGCTGATTCCCGTCGTCCTTCCCCGCAGTGAATGTCTCCGCAATGAATTTCCTCTTTCCAACCATGCTGGCCGGGCTGATCGGGATGAGCGTCCCGATCGCCCTGCATCTGATTGCGAAGCACAAGTTTCCGATCCGCGACTTCCCGACGCTGCGGCTGCTGGCGCGGGATGAGCGGACCAACGTGTTCGCGATGAAACTGATCGATCCGCTGCAACTCTTCCTGCGGCTGGCGGTGCTCTCGCTGCTGGTGTTGGCCATGGCCCGGTTGTTTTCCGGGGCTGGCTCCGCTGCGGCCCCGCGAAATCTCGTGGTCGTGCTCGATGCCTCGGCGAGCATGAACCAGACCGTTAAAAATCCCACCGGGGAAGCTCGGATCCCCATGCTCGAATTGGCCGTTGCCCAGGCCCGGGAACTGCTGCGCGAAATCCAGCCGCCGGGCCAAGCCGCGGTCGTTGTCGCCGGGGACCGCACCCGGGTGACGTCGGCACTCGAACCCGGGCACGAGGCCGCCCTGGCGAGCTTGGCGACCGAGGGCTCCGACACGCTCCGGGCGACCGACGGGGCGGGCGAGGGTTTGATCCACGCCATCGGCGCCGCGGCGAACCTGCTCCGGGGCCGGCGGGAAGTGAAGTCGCAAATCGTCGTGCTCACCGACCTGCGGGCGACCGCCTTCTCGACCCGCAACCAGAAAGACCTCGAAAGTCTCGTTCGCGTCCGATCCGACCTGGGCGACAAACTCGACGTGGTCTTCGTGGACCTCGCGGACGCCGCCGCCGATAACGTCGCCATTACCGAAACCCGGGTTCGTGGCGGCCGGGTCAAGGTGGGTGACGATGCCCACGTGCTCGCGACGGTGCGGAACACCGGCAGCGAGGAACAAACCGCCAAGGTCCAGCTTGCGGTCGGCAACCAGCCCGATCCGAACGTCGCCCAGGTAACGCTCGAGCCGGGAGCGGAAGCGATCGTCGATCTCACCACCCCGGTGAACCGCGCCGTCCGCACCGTGGCGGACGTGCGGATCAAGGAACCAGACTCGCTCGTTGCGGACGACGTGTCGAGCGTGCCGTTGAACGTCTCGGAAAGCCGCCGCGTGCTGATCGTCAACGGCGCTGGCCAAACCGCGGGCGTCGATGGGGCGCTGGCCAGCCTCGGCCAGGCCGCGACGGAGACCGAAGCCCCCGAGGCCTCCACCGTCGATGGCGCGACGATTCTGCGGTTTGTGCTCAATCCGGGCCGCGAATCGGGGCGGGCATCCGGAACCGGCATCGACACCACCGTCGTCCCGCCGGACGCGATCGTCAGCCAGACCCTCAGCAAGTTCGCGCTCATCGTGCTCTACGACGTCTCCAGCCTGCCCGCCCAGGCCATGGAGGATATCCGCACGTTCGTCCGTGACGGCCGGTCACTGCTGATCGTCTGCTCCGGTGGCGCAAGCCCGCTCCAATTCAACCGCAACTTCTACGGCGCTGATCCGCGAAACCCGGGGCTTTCTCCCGCGCAGCTCGGCAACGACCGGGAGCTGTCTCCCGCCCTCTCCCTAACGCTGCCGCGCTCCCACCATCCCTGGCTGGCCCCCTACCGGGATCCGCTGCAGGGGGATCTTTCCTCGATTCATTTTACAAAGGTCCGGGATCTGCCCGCGGTCAACGAGGCGGCCAAGGTCGTGCTCGCGTCGCCGGATGGACAGCCGCTCGCCGTCGAGATGCCGCTCGGCCGGGGCCGCGTTATGCTGCTTGCATTCGGTTTCGAGCTCGAGCGCGGTGATCTGGCGCGCACGCGGCTGTTTCCCGAACTCATGTGGCGGCTGGTCGATCACCTCACCGGCCACCTGCGCGTCCTGCCGCCCGACAGTCTCGTCGCCGTTCAGCCCGCTGTGCTCGATGTTTCCGAGCCCGGATTCGCGTTCGCCACGGAACTGGAACTGACCCGCCCAGAAGGCGATCCGTTGCGGTTGCCGGTCACGGAGCGGCAGACAGTTTTGATCCCGCCGTTGCCGGCGGGGAACTACCAGCTCCACAAGCCCCGCGCGGCGGGCGCCGCGGCAGGGCACACCCGCAATCTCACCGTCCACCTCGATCCCCGCGAGAGCGACATGACCCGGGTTGAATCTGGACCACTGGCTGAATGGCTCGGCGGCCCGGTCGACGTCATCGCCCCCGCCGACACCGCCACGCTGACGCCCAGAGGCAGTGAATTCTGGAGGCTTCTGGTGTGGGCGCTCGCCGCCGCCTACGTGCTCGAGGCTGTCAGCGGCTTCCTCTTGAGCGCCCGTCGAGAGCGGCTCCGCGCCGCGGAGGGGCAGGCATGACGCCGATCTATTGGCTTCTCGGTATCGACCGCGCTGGTTCGATCGCACGCGTCGGCGAGTGGTCGTGGCGTGCCGTCTCGCCGTTGCCGCCGTGGGCGATCGTGCTGCTCGCCGCGGTCGGCGTGGCCCTGGCGGCGGTCAATTTCTCGCGGCAGGCGGTCATGCCGTGGCTGATGCGGTCGACGCTCGCCCTCCTCCGGCTCGCCGGGTTCGCGCTGATCCTGCTCATGCTCTGCCAGGTCGAGCTGCGGCTCGACGTCGAACGCAGCCTGCGGCCGACGGTCGCGGTCCTCACCGACACTTCCGCGAGCATGGGGCTTGCCGACGTCGACGGCGCAACCCGCCTCGCCGCGGCCCGGAGGTTCGCGAGTGATTCGCTCGCGTCGCTCGGCTCCCAGGCCGACGTGGTGCGGTACGACTTCGATTGGAAACTGCGGCCGGCCGATCCCGACGCGACTCCCGGCCGTCCCACCCGCCTGATCGAGTCGATCGCGGCTGCGGCGGGACAGGAAAACGACCTCCGCGCGATCATCGCGCTCACCGACGGCAACGACACAGCCGGAGACCGGGGCGAATTGCTGGCCCCACTCCTCGCCGCCCGGACCGTGCCGGTGTTCCCGGTTGTATTCGGCTCCGAAAACTCACCCAAACTGGCCCGGGTGAGAATCGCCGGCGGGCCGCCCTATGTCCGCCTGGGCGACGAAATGCGGCTCGGGGCCACGGTCACGTCTACCGGACTCTCAGAGCAGAACGTCACGGTGCGGCTTTTGGAGGATGGCATGCCTGATCCGGTCGCCGTCCGCGAAAACCTGCGGCTCGGCGGCGAACCTGTCGACGTGTCGTTCGTTATCAAGCCCGACCGCGCGGGGGAAAAGACCTACCGGGTGGTGGTGGACGGCGTGCGCGACTCGGTGAGCGATGGCCTGCAGGTGGCTGAGCATCGTGTCAGCGTGATCGATTCCAGGATCCGCGTGCTCTATCTCGACATCCCCCGGGATGAACGAAAGATTCTCGGGCAGTGGATCTCCAGGGATCCGGTGGTCGAGGTCGCCTTCCTGACCATGCTGCCAAAGGGAGGCTGGTACGCGCAGGGCCAGATGCACCACAAAAACGCCGGCGACGGCCTGCCGAGCGCGGAGGCAGATCTCTACAAATACGACGTCATCATCCTCGGCGACATTCCGCGGTCGTATTTCCGCGAGGGGGGCGACACGGCGGAGACCAAGATGCAATGGCTTGCCGAATTCGTCAGCCGGCGCGGGGGCGGGCTCGTCACGCTCGGCGGGCGAAACGTCTACGCGGCCGGCCAGTACCAGGATTCCGCCCTCGCCCGACTTGTGCCGTTCCAGATCGAAGCGACCGACGACCCGCAGGTGGAAAAAACGTTCCGCATCACCCCGACCGTCGCGGGCCTGAGCCATCCCATCATGCAGCTTGAGGCCGACCCGACCGCCAATCGTGAGGCGTGGTTCGATCTGCCCATGCTCGACGGCAACAACCGCGTCGGCGG
>JBBDNW010000230.1:37481-58248 GCA_040877375.1 Pirellulales bacterium
CCGCAGGTCATGCGTCGGCAGGCCGCGGCGGCGGTCGGCACGACCGTCAGGCTCTCCACTCGGCTGGTCGATGCGGTCTATCAGCCCGTCCGCAATGCCGACCTGCGGATCAGGGTCGCGAGTCCGGGCGGGCAGGTCACCCAGTACCTCACCCGCGACGGGCGTGACACGCCGGGACTCTACGAATACGAGGTTGCCCTCGACGAGGCGGGGCTCTGGAAGGTGGAGGTCACCTACAAGGACAAGACCGCCACGGAGACGATCACCGCCGGCGCCGGGCTCGAGGAGCTTGACGAGCCCCGGGCGAATCTCGCCGCCATGACCGAATTCGCCGCGGCCACCGGCGGCAAGGCCTCCACTGCGAAGGAGGCGGCGGCACTCGTGCAGGCGATCGATCTCGCGCCGCGTTTTGTGGGTGAGAGCGTGGTCGTCGCGGTCTGGAACCTGCCGCTCACGATGGCGATTCTGATCGGGCTGATCTGCCTCGATTGCTGGCTGCGAAAACGGAGGGGCATGGTCTGATGGGCAGCTGTTCCCCACAACTCGACTCGCTCCGCCGCGCGGTGGTTCGCTTCGGCCGGTTCCGCAAGCGCTGGTCGGCGCTACATGGGGTCGCGCTCGCGGTGCTCGCGCTTCCCGGCGGACTGCTCGCATGGTTTTTGATCGACTGGGCATTTCGGCTGCCGGCGTGGCCGCTTCTGATCTCGTTCCTGGCGACGACCGTCGCCGGACTGGTCGCCGCCGTCATCTGGATCGTCCGGCCGCTGCTCCATTGGGTGCGTGCGGAGCGGGAGGCGGTCGTCATCGAGTCGCTACACGGCGCGCTCGACAACCAGCTCATCGGCTCCCTGCAGCTCGGCGCGGAACTGGCTCAATCCGGCGGGCGGCCGCTGCCCCACTCGCCGGAGTTCGTCGAGATCCTGCTCGAACGCACCACCGCCCGGCTGGCGGAGTTTGATGTGCGGTCGCTCCTCGATCTCCGCCGCACGAAGCGGTTGCTGCTCCAGGCGGCTGCGGTCGTGGCGGTGATCCTGCTCGTGGCGACCTTCGCCTGCGGCGCCATCTGGGACCGCGTCGACCGCCTGCGCGACGCCTATGCCGTCGTGCTCGACACGTTGTTCCCGGTCGAATTGCGGGTGCGGCCGGGGGACGTCGCCGTTGTGCGTGGAAGGCCGGTAGAAATCATCGTCGAGGCGGCAGCCGCGCGGCGCCGAGAGATCGTGCTTGTGCGCACGGATCTCGAGACCGAGGAGAGGCAGGAGATGACCCTGCCGTTGGCCAACGGCAGGGCCGCGTTCACGGTCGATCCGACCGTCGAATCCTTCAGCTACGAGTTCGACTACGGCGGCCGGCGCACGAAGCTCCACCGCGTGCTCGTGGACGATCTGCCGGAGATCAGCGCGATCAACTTCGAACTCTCACCGCCCGCGTACACCGGCCAGCCTCCCCGCACGCTCACCGGCCGCCTACCGCGGATTGGCGGCTTGGCCGGAACCACGGCGCTGGTGAGCTTCGCTGCGACTACCGCCCTCCATCCGGAGCTGTGTTACGTGGAATGGGCCGATGGCTCCAGGCAGACGCTCCCCGTCAGCGGCCGCTTCGCCCATTTCGGTTTCACGGTGTCGAAGCCTGAACGCGCGACGATCCACCTCACCGGCATTCTCGGGGCCGGCTTCGAGATGGCCCAGCCTCTCGGGTTCGAGATCGCCGTGGAACAGGATCAGCCGCCGACCGTGAAGCTGGCGATCAAGAATCGCCGGCTCACGATGCTCGAGGACGAAGCGGCCAGCTTCGCGATCGACTGGACGGCCGAAGACGACTTCGCCGTGGCCGAGGTGAACCTCGCGTACACGATCGACACGATCGATCCGCTGCTCGGGCGAGCGCCTCGGGAGGGCGCCGCGCCCCGGCGCATCGAGCCCGCCCGCGACCTGGTGAAGGGCCGCTTCGCCGAGATGTTCAAGGCCCTTGATCCGCCGCTCGAGCCCGGCGATCGCATCACGCTCGCGCTCACGGCCCGGGACAACAACACCGAAACCGGCCCGGGCGCCGGCCGGTCGCTGCCGGTGGAGATCGTGGTCGTCCGCCCCGATCTTTCCGGATTTGTCGAACAGCAATTTGGCTTCGGCGGCGCAACACTCCTGGGCGGATTACAAAAGGTAAAGCGGGCCACCGACCTATTGATCGAGGCTTCGAAGACGGTTCGCACCGAGGCCGGCCAGCCCCCCGAGAAGCAGCCGCTGAAGGTGCGGACCGATCCCGAAACCTCCCCCGGCGGCGGCAGCGACGCCATGGCCGACTACTTCAACCTCCTGAGTGGAGAATCCCGATGAGGCTCCTTCCCTGTGTCATCCTCGTGCTCATTCCACAGGTCGCGACCGCGCAGAGCTGGGCGGACCGGGCGAGCCGGCTGAATTCGACGGAGGTCAGCGCGGAGGAGGCCGCCGTCCTCGGCGCCGACGACGATAAGGACGCGCGCAACAAGATCAGCGTCCGCGGCATCAAACCCGCCATGCCCGGAGTGGATTGGAATACCGACCCGACCGCGCTCCCCTACATGCTGTACCAGGTCAACAAGCGGACCGACCTGCCGACGCATAGCGGCAAGCCGGGACTCGACGTCGCGACGGACGAACTGTTTGAGCATCCGGTGGCCTACCTGACCGCGCACACTCGCTGGGGGTTCAACGAGAAGGAGACGGAAAATCTCAAGCGCTGGCTCGAGCGCGGCGGCACGCTGATCCTCGACGACTGCTACCTCCGTGGCAGTCCATTCACGGAGTGCGTGCGGCCCGAGGTGAGCAAGATGATTCCCGGCAGCGAGCCCCGCTTGCTTCTTAAGGACGACCCCGCCGTCGCGGATGCCTTCAAGATGATCTACCCCACGCCGTGGCCCGGCGAGGCCGATTTCGAAAACCGGAGCTGGCAGTACTTCACGCTGGCGAACCGTCCGGCGGTGTTCTTCAGCCCCAATGACGACGGCTGCGGCTGGGAAATCAGCTCCCCTCCGAGCGCCTCCAATCCGATCGGCGAGGGCATCGGCCACGGCGGTGACAATCGCCAGCGGGAAATCATGTATCAGTGGGCCACCAACTTCATCCTCTTCATCTATACACATTGACACGAATAGACACACGGACATGAAAAACAGCAGTCAATCTTTCGGCGTGCTGGCACTGGTTTTCGGGCTCGGGCCGTTGTCGGCGGCCGGGGTGGAACTGCAGCTCGTCCGGTTCGATGACCCGGCCGTCACGGTGGACAAACTGGAACAGGAGCGGCCGGTCCTCAATCCGATCTCCACGCCGAGCGGTGTGGAGATGAAGAAGATCGGCATCGACTACACCGGCTGGGCGCGGAACGTGCTGCTCGACGGCAAGCCAATCTTCGAGCGCTACTACGAGGGCCGATACATCGACCGCCTGCCCATCGCGAAGGTGGACCTCCCGCCGGGAGATCATACGATCTGGCCCGGCAACCACGTCTTCACCGTCGGCAAAGATGGCGTGATCACGACCCAGAGTCCCGATCTGCTCGTCGACGGCGGCGTCGTGCGGATCAAGTGCTATCCGGTCACCCTGGCCGCATACATCGGCAATCCGGCGGAGGAGGTGCCGATCACCATGCGCACGACGCCGCTACCGAACCTCACGCTTCGCGACGCGAGCGAGGCCGAGGCCGAGAAGCCCCGCGAGCTTTTGCCGGTGTTCGACAAGTTCGCGCCGCTCACGCTCTGGCTGCCGGCCAACACCGCCGGCGGCGGATACCTCGTGCATCCGCTGGGGCTGGCCTTTCAACTCGGCGTCGACGGCGTGAAACCGTCCGCGGGGATCCCCGGTCTCGAGGTAAAGGGAAACATCATCGATATCCCCGTCTACGAGTATCCAGTCAGTGGCGGTGCGAATGCGTCGCTCGTTGTCGCCGGCGTGGCAAAACTGACGTGGCGTCCTGACCAGCAGCGACAGCCCCAGCGGCTCGCCCTCTATCCGCGGCAGAAACCGTTCGAAATCTCGATCGCGAAGCCCGGCCCGGCGCTCGACGTGACCACCACCGGCTTCCCGTTCAAGGCTTTCACGATCGCCGTCGTCGATCGCTCGACGGGGGTCCAGCAGCTGCTCGCCACGGAGCTGGCTGAGCGGCACGCCGCACCCGGCGGGACGCTCACCGCGCGGGTGAGGGCCATCGACGGCTCTCCGGCCGCCGCCGCGAACGGCCGCACCAGTCGTGCCCAAGCCGCCGCCGCCCGCGCGGCTCAGGATCTCCAGGCCGCCAAGGCGGCTGTCGCTACGGCCGAAAAGGCAGCGCCGGAGCCGGGGGGAGTCGACCGGGCGAAGGCGGCCGTTGCCGCCGCCGAAGCGCGGGCGAAGGAGGCGACCGCCACGGCGGAGGCTGCGGCGAAAGAGGCAGAGAAAACGGCACTCGAAAACCCGCTGCAGACCGCCGCCGTCGTCGCCCGGATCAAGCGGTACGGCGCGGACGACGACCGCGACGCCGTGGACGGTTGGCAGGATCTCGCCGTCACGCTGGCCGCGGACGGCGTGGTCCAGCTGGGCCTTCCCGACGTGCCGAGCGGCGTGTATTCGCTGCGGCTCGGTGTCGCGCGGCCGACGGGAGATCCCCTGTTCGCGGACCAGTGGATCACGATCACCCGTCCCGAGCCCGTCGGCATCGGCCTGTTCACTCAGCGCGGCCGCACGGCGTTTTTTCGCGGCGAATCATTCTGGATCGGTCTCAGCGTGCTCGCGGGGGAGCCGTTGCCAGCCGGCGACTCGCTCGAACTCGACTGCGTGGACGAGGCCGGCCGGCGGCTGCCGTTGCTCCGCGACAAGATTCCGGCGATCGACGCGCGGCAGACCTTCATCGTGTACCTCGACGGGTCCCAAACGCTCTCCCTCGCAGCGGGCAGGTATCGCGCGGAGGCCAAGATCGGCGACGGCAGCGATTCGAGGATCGCCACGCCGCTCCCCCTCGAGATCGTCGAGCCGGAGCCGCAGACGCATTTCACAAACCTGCTCAACGGCAAATACAACAGCTTGGGGGCGAACCCGAGCAGTCCCTACAGCTACTCATCGGTCGTCACCACCGGTCAAGGGGCGGACAGGCTCGCCGCCGAGATCGTGGGCATGGGGTTCAACGCCTTCATGGGGATGAACTACGACATGAGCCGCATCCACCGGCATGGGCAGGAGCTCGAGCAGCTGGTGCGGGAACGACCCGCGCTCGGGCCGGCGGAGAGCTTCTATCAGCCCAGCGGACGCGATCGGTTTCTCAATGCCGCCGTCCGGCAGAACCTCCGGTTTTACGAAAACATCTTCACGCACCACGACTGCATGCTGCCGCGGGATCCGATGATTCTCGACGCCTGCGAACGCTACATCAGCCTGGAAACGGCCTCGATGCGATTCAGCCCCGCGTTCAAGGGAGTCTGCCTCTATGACGAGGTCTACGAGTCGAGTGACAACGACGCCCCGAGATCCGTGGTGGCGGCGTTTTTCAGGGCGCAGGAAATGCGGTACCGCGACCGCCACCCCGGCGTCACGAGCGCCGACGCCATCAAGGCGCTCGATCGCTTCACGGGCCGGCCGGCCGGCCAGCGGCAATTCGAGGATCTCGTGAAATTCCGCACCTGGCCCGCGCACAGGGACAGCGACTGGAAGCTGTTCTCGGATCGGATGGCAGCGGCGGTGAAGGACGTCGCGCCCAAGACGCAGAACTGGACGCTCATGCGCGCCGGGGGAAACAACGGCTTCAACCTTGCGGCCAACGGCATCGCCACCGACGTCTTTGACTCACTCGACGTGGCAACGACGGTGATGTATAAGGATGGCGGTCAGGGGGATCGGCCGGTGTTCGCCCCGCTGA
Organism: Pirellulales bacterium; assembly: GCA_040877375.1. Lineage (GTDB taxonomy): Bacteria > Planctomycetota > Planctomycetia > Pirellulales > UBA1268 > QWPN01. The sequence continues at coordinate 43,341 of JBBDNW010000230.1, forward strand.
TGGCCGACGTGTTACGGGTGCGGGACGGCATCCCGGTCTGGACGCAGATCCACGACTTCGGTGCGAGCGGCATCTTCGGGTCGCACCTCGTACGGCAGGCCTTCCTGGGACTCTCCCAAAACATCCAAGGCCTCAGCTACTTCAATATCGCCTTCGATCCCGCCGCCCCGTCGCCCGACGACAACCGCGACACCATGCGGAACCTCGCGGAGAGAATGCTGACGCCCTACGGGGATTTCCTGGCCAGCCTCGACCGCGGCTACCGCCGGGTGGCGGTCTATTATTCCCGCGAGTCGGCCCACCTCGCCTCCCGGAAGCCGAACAAGCTCGAATGCACGGCGGAAGGCCTCTGGGTCGCCTGCCTGCGGGCGGGATTTCCCGCCGACTTTCTCTACGACGGCCAATTGCTCGCCGGGAAGGGAGCGGAATACGACGTCATCTTCGCGCCGGGCTACGCCTACGAGGAGGAGGCGTCTCCGCCGATCCTCCAGGCACTGCGGAAACTGGTCGCCGCGGGCAAGACCGTGATCGTCGAGAAGTCGAGCAAGCTGCCGATCGAGGGGATCGTGCGGCTAAATTCCGAGCTCGACGAATACGACGACAAGCTCGGCGGGGCGTTTCCGCGGTACGTCGATTTTGAGACTCGCGAGGTCTGGGAAGGCTCGGAGAAGACGACAAAAGTCGTCCGCGACGTCCTCTCCAAGAAAATCCCCCCGGCGGCGATTCACGATCGGATTGTCGGCCCTGATTGGCTCAAGGGCGGCCGCGGGGAATACCTCGTCGTCTCGAATTTTTCACCGACCGGATTCACCGGGTCGCCCCTGACGCTCTATCAGGCTCCGGACGTTGCGACGCTCGAGTTTCCGGCCCGCCCCGGCAACGTCTACGACGTGCTCGCCATGAAGCCGGTGACTGTCAAAACCAGCGACAAGTGGATGACGCTCGAGGCGGACCTGCGGCACCTGCCGGGCGCGGTGTATGCGTTTCTGCCCGCGCCGATCGAGAAGGTCATGCTGCGGTCCGACGCCCGGCTTGCCGCCGGAACGGATCTGAACATCCGGGCGGGCGTGGCCGGCCCCGACGGGCAGCCGATCGACGCCGTCTTCCCGATCGAGATCACGATCACCGATCCCGAGGGAAAGACCCACCTGCACGTTTTCCGCGCGGCCAGGCCGCTCTACGAAAACGCCTGGCGGGTGCCGGTGAACGCGGCGGCGGGAGCCTGGACGCTGCGGGTCCGCGAGTTGATCGGCGGCACCGTGGCGGAGGCCGCGGTCGAGGTCGCCGCCGCGCAGCAGTCGGCCGTGGCGGGCCGGCTCGATAGCCGCCGGGTGTGGATCGACGAGCCGGAGAAGGTCCGCGGCTTTGTCGCGGAGAAACCCGCTGCCGGGGATCCGGAGATCGTCATCGCCATTGACGCCGAGCAGTTGTGGGTTCGTCCGCACGCGGAGGCGCTCGTGGCAGCGCTCAAGACCAAGGGCCGGGCGGCGCGGATCGCTGCCGTGACAGACGTGGTGCGGGTCGTCAACGAGTGGGGAGAAATCCCCGTTCTCGACGGCGGCCGGCTGTGGCATGGGGACTTGGTCGATCCGGGTGTGCTCGTTGACGCGCCGGTGATCCTGCTCGGCAGGCGGTACGAGAATCGACTGATCGAGGCGCTCGCCCGCCGCGATGTCTTTCCGGAGGTGATGTCGGCGAATTTCCCAGGGCCGGGCCGGGCGGTGATCCATTGGACTCGCCGCGGCCTGTCGAACCGGTTCGACACCGTCAGCATCCTCGCCAACGACGAGGCCGGCCTGGCCGCAGGCGTGGCGGCGCTGCCAGACGTCACGGAAAAGACCCCGCCCCAGGAACTGGCCCGAGCGGCGTTTTCCCCCGCTGTTCAACTGGTCTCCGCGCCTGCCCGCCCCGCAACGCCTTCCCCGCTGCGCGACGCGGTCTCCGGCGAGGACTGGATCCGGGTCGTCGACGTCGATCCCGCGAGCGGACGGATCCTCGTGGGCACGATGGGCTACGGCGACAATCTGTTCTGCTTTTCGCGGGAGGGCACGCTGCTCTGGAAGCAGTTTCTGCCGGAGTATCACGTCTACTTCGCCCGCTGGATCGACGGCGGCAGGAGGGTCGCCGCCGCGACGGGCCGCGGGTTCTACTTCTTCGTGCTCGATGGATCGAATGGTTCGGTTATCAAGCGATTCGACGCCACTGAGCGGCCCAGGTTTCACGAGAGCTACGGTCTGCCGAATCTCGAGGCCGCGCAAAACACGACGCTGCAGATCGAGGTGAACGAGCCGCTGCGGCAGATTCTGATTCGAGGATTGACGGGCCTGATGGCAGTCGATTTCGACGGCAACAAGATGTGGTTTCTCGACCGGGCGGAGGCGATCGCGGCCTATCCCAAGGAGGCCGATCAAAACAGCGATGCCGCAAAGTTTGGAGACAACCTCCGCGTCGGACATTTTGCATTTAGTCCCGACGGCACGCGGATCGCCGCGAGCGAGGAAGCGATCATCGGATCGACCCCGGGCAAGGTGCCCGGAACCAAGGAGAATCTCTGGGCCCATGTGGTGAGGGTCTTGGATGCGAAAACGGGGGCGACGCTGTCGGTCAACGAGGAGGATCCCGGCAACGAGACGGCCCCCGGAAACTGGAGCGTCGACTGGCCGAAGACCGCCCCCCGTCCCCGCGTGCTGTACCAGGGAATGGCGGCGGAACTGCGGGACGACAACACGCTCGGGCCCTATCTGCCGAACGTAGGAACACCGCTTGTGGATGGCGGGCGGCTGATCGCATCGCCTACCGCGGTCGAGCGCCGCGACTCCTCTGGAAAACTTCTCTGGCGGCTCGCCGCAGACCACATCTGGCTTCCGACCCGCGACAGTCTGACCGCGGATCAAGGCCGATTCTATCGATGCGATCGCGACGGCCTGGTCCGCTGCATCGATCTGGCCACCGGCAAGGCGCTGTGGGATTTCCAGATGCCCTTCGCCGCGCTGCTCCAGCCGTTCGGCGACGGGCTTGTCGCCGGGGCGAAGAACGGAACCGTGGCAGTCGTCGATGCGTCCGGCAAGGCGGTCTGGCAGACGCGGGTTCGCGACCACCACGACCTCACGGGCGAAAACTATCCCGCCGCCATCGCTGCGGCTCGGTATCGGGATGCTGACAGTTCCGCGGGTTTCTATCCCGACGGCAGGGACGGCCCCGAAGACTACCGGGACGTCCTGCGAATGGGAGTGGAGCAGTTGCAAAACGGTCCGTTTGAATCCGCCGAGGGCTGGCAATCCGTTCCAGGTGCCGTCGCGGTCGGCGGGCCCGCCCGGGAGGGCAAGGCCGCGCTCCAGCTTGATCCCGCCCAGTTGGTCACGCAGCGGCTGACGGCACGGGTGATTCCCGCGGCGACCTACCTGCTCGAATTCTGGTACCGGCTTGACGATTCCCGCGGCCAACTGGTCGCCGGAGCCCTGCTCGACGGCGACCGGCAGACCTTCACCGTCTCGCAGTTCCGGGGGCGGGTGGGCGACTGGACGTTCGGCCGCGTGGCGATCAAGACGGCGCAGGACACCCGGTCGCTCGACGTGGGATTCGAGGCGGTCGGCGGTAGGGTGGCCGTCGATTCGGCCAGCCTGCGGGCGGTGCGGTTTCCATCGGCCAACCTGCTCGCCAACGATGAACTCAGCGCTGTTGAGCCCACGTTCGTCGAGGACATTCGCGTGCAGTTTGAAAAGATTCCGCCGGCGCTGCGGCAACGGCTGATGAGCCGCAACAACGTCTCCGCCTTTGCCCAGGGCATCACCTCGACCGCGATGATCTACACCCAGGAGCAGGCGTTTCTCCACAACGGCCGGATCGACGACGTCGGCAGCAGTTGGACGAACGCCCCCGATCCAATGGCGTTCGCCGTCACGCTCACGAAGCCAAGCTACGTCTCGCACCTCGTGCTCTATTTGAACAACGCCACGCCGGGCAAGGTCTATCCGATGATCAGCGTGCTTGCGAACGACCTCGAGACGAAGATTCCCCGGGCCGTTGCGCTCGTGCGCCGCAACGCCCGCCGGTTTATCGTCGTGCATTTCCCGCAGCCGATCTTCACCGACGCCCTCAAGATCATCCCGAGCTACTACGAGGCGCACACCGATTCGCTCACCGAAATCGAGCTCTATGGGCCGCTCGACGGCGGCGGATCGAAAAAGCTGCCGCCGGACGATCCGGATGCCGTGCCGATGCTGATGGGAACTGTGGCGCACGTGCCTGCTGCATTGCCGACGGACGTGACCGGAAAATGGATCAGCCCGTCTGACTTCCGGCCACAGCGATTCCCGCCGTTCGCGTCGGGCGTCACCGTGGTGGATGGCGTCTTCAGCGTCAGCGATCCCGCCGGGGCGGTACGTTCCGTGAAGGCGCCGAAGCCGGATCCGAAGGCCAACCCGGGCAGCCCCCGGCAGCTCGAGCCCGGGCCGCAATGGCTGCTTGCCTCCGTCACGCCGACGACCACGCCCGCCCGGTATGCGGGCCGGCTGCTCGTGGGATCGGCTGACTACAAACTGCATGCGATCGCCGACAACGGCACGCCCCTCTGGTCGTTCCCGACGGCCGGCCGCGTCTACTCTTCGCCCGTGCCGCAGGGGGACGACGTGTTCTTCGGCTCCGACGACGGCAAGCTCTATAAAGTGGACGTCGACAGCGGGATTCTGATCTGGGAGTTCGCCACCGGCGACAAGATCCGCGGGACGCCGGCCATCGCCTCCGGCAGGGTGGTCTTCCCGTCGTGGGATGGCTTCCTCTACGCGCTCGATGCCGAAAGCGGCCGTCTCGGCTGGAAGGCTCCGATCGCCCCCCTCACCCGCGCGACGCCGGCCATCCACGACGGCCGCGTCTACCTCGGGGACGAGAGTGGCGTTCTGCGGGCCTTCGATCTCGCCTCCGGTCGCGAACTCTGGCAACTGCCCCTCGGCGGCCGCGTCTCGACGTGTCCCGTGGTGACCCCGAGCGGCATCGCCTTCGCCAACGACAGCGGCACCATCGCATTTGTCAGGCCGGATGGAGCGATCCAGTGGAAACAGGATCTCGCCGCGGGCGTCAGCGGCCAGCCGATGGCCACGCAGACCCAGCTGCTCGTGCCCACTGAGACTGGGCTGCGGGTCGTGACCCAGGCCGACGGCCTGACCGACCCGCGGTTTGAGGGGCCGAAGCTCGACCAGAAGGTGCTCAGCGTCGCCAAGTGGCGCGACCAAGTGTTCCTGAACATCGGGTATGCCTGGACGGATGACCGCTGGCCGCCCCGCACGTACATGGAGGTCGAAAACAAGGTCGTCATCCTGGTTCCGGAAGTCCCACCAACCGCCGCCGAATCTCCCAAATGAATTGCTCAAACCGCATGCTCCTCTCGTGGCTCGTCCGGGCGTCGCTCTTGCTAGTCGCCATGGCCGGCTCCGCGGTCGCGCAGCCGCATCAGCTTGTCGAGAACTTCACGGCGGTGCTCCCGGCAGGCAACGGCATCCGCACCGAGACCGACGCGGCCGATCCGAAGGTCGGCCTGGCCGGGGCGCGGCTGCACTACGCGATCGACCCGAAAGCCCGCGTCGCCGCGCTCGACTGCGGCGACGATCGGCGGACCTTCGCCGGCCCGGGAACACTCAAGCTGTGGGTCAAGGGAGACGCCTCCGGCAACGAGCTGGAACTGGCCCTCCGCGAGGGCAGGCTGCAGACGACGCCGGACGGCCGCCAGACTCTCGCGGTCCAGCGCGACGTCAATCTGCCGAGGATGAAGCTCGATTTCGACGGCTGGAGGGAGGTCGAGTTCAACGTGCCCGCCGCCGCGGCTGGCAGCGTGAGCTGGCTCAAGTGGATTCGGGTTCACGCCGCCGCCCAGGAGCCGAAACTGTCGGGAACCATCGGCCTGGATGAGCTGCGGCTCTCTCCCGCCGCGGCCCCGCCGAACGCGCAGGTGGCGGTGGGATGGATTGGTGCGGACGTGCGCGAGTTTGGTGTTCCGATGGAGCTCTTCCTCGATGCCCGCAACTTCACCAAGGCGCCGGCCCGTGTGCGGGCGCGGGTCCAGGTGACCGATCGCAACGACAACACGGTGGCCACACGGGAGTTCACGGGCCAACTCGCCGCCAATGAACAGCAGGAGTTTCGCTGGGATCTCGCCCCCGAGAATCTCGCGGCCTTCCTGCCCCCCTTCAGGATTACCGGGGACGTCATGTCCCCGGAATTGCCCGACCTTACCGCCCGCATCGATGTCCGACTGGTGATGGGAAACAGCCGCTACCTCTTCGACGACATGGGCGACGCGGCCGTCCGCTGGTTCACCGCCGGCAGCCCGATAGCGCCCCGCGGCAACCTCGGCGGCTGGTTTGGCTGGACCCACGGCGAGGCGCAGCGGGCCAGTCCCCTGGTACAGACCGAGGCGCGGATCGCCCGGGTCGCCGTGCAGCCGGAGAACGGCAAGCCGCCGGGGGCGCACGCGCTCCAGATTGAGTACGCCGGCGACGCGGTCGTCTATCACAGCGCTCGGCGCCACCTGCCCGGCAACGCCTACCGCGCCGGCTTCTGGGTGAAGGGCGACGGCAGCGCCTCGCGATTGTTCGCCCTGTTTCTCGATTTCACCGACGGCGGCAACGCGATGGGGGGCGGACCGAATCGAACGCGGGAGGGCGAACGCGAAATCGCGACGCTCGACTTCACCGACTGGCGTTATTTCGAGGTGTTGCTTCCCGGCCGCGGCCTCGGAGCGAACACGCCGCGAGGATCCACCCTGGAGATCGATTTCCCGATCGAGCTCACCGCCCTGAGGATCGAAGCGGCCGAGCCAAACAAAAAAGGATCGGTCCAGATTGGCCCGATCCTCGTCTCCACGCAGTTGCCGCTGGCCGACTCACTCGCCGTGCACATCGCCTCCGACGATCCCACCCACGGTTGGCAGCCGAACGCGAATGCCACGGCCACCATTCAAAACTCGTCGCTCGTCGCCCCTCGTAAGACGAGAGCGCAGTGGACTCTGCTCGATCGCGCCGGGCAGGCGATCGGGAGCGGACAGGCCGATCTGGATCTGGCGATCGGCGAGGCGAAGTCGATCCCGCTTGCGCTCGCCGGCCTCGCCCCGGCGGCGGCCGGCAGGCTCGCGCCGTTTACCCTCCAGGTCACTGCGTTTGATCAGGCCGACGGCTCGGTCACCACCACGCGGGAAATCGTGCTCACTCGGGCCGATAGCCAGATGGTCGTCGCCGATTTCGAGGCGGATCGCGGCTATCTCGGCCCGAAAGACATCGACAAGGGTCCGCCCGATGGCGCGCCCGCGGCCCGCACGTCGGCCGAGCAGGCGCACGGCGGCGGCCGCTCGCTGGCCATCCAGTGGAGCAAGCCCGGGCTCGCGCAGCGATTGGTATCGATCGATCCGCCGCTGTCGGGCGTGCCGATCGATCTCTCCGTCTGGGTGTACGGCGACGAATCAGGTGTGTTGGTGTATCCGCTCTTCGGCGATCGCACGGGCATCACGAATGGACCGCCCAACAACTGGTTCCTCCCGCGCACCGAGGGCGAATTCCAAAACGCCGTCCGCGTGGACTGGAAGGGCTGGCGCGAGGTCCGCTTCACGCTGCCTCCGCCGGCTCCGGGCTGGTCCGGCAGTGCGAAGCCACTTCCCTTCACACCGAATTACCCGCTCGGCGTCCACTTCGCCGTGGATGCCCGCACCGCGACGACCGACTCCGGCCGGGTCTTCATCGACGATCTCGCCATCCGCACGCAGCTTCCGCCAGAGCAACGCGTCGCGCTGGTCCTCGACCGATCGAGCGAATCGAACGTGCTGCCGCCGGGATCGCCACTGACCGTGATGCTCTCGAATCTCGGCCTCGAGCAGACCCGCAGGGTCGCTGTCAGCGGAGGCCTGTTCGACTGGCGCGGCGATCGCATCGCCGGCATCGACCGGGAGATCGACCTTGCCGCGGGCGGCCGTGAAGCGATCCAGATCGCGAAGGATTTTCCGCCGGGGTTTTATCGCCTCAGGGTGGAGGTCCGCGACGCCGGCGGATCCGAGCCGCTGGCCACGGTCGAGGAGGATATCCTCGCCGCCGATCCCGCCGCCGTGCTGGGGCCGGAGTGGATCGGGCTGATCGCCGACGAAGGGCAGCTGCGCAAGCCCGTGGGGGCGACGTTCAAAGTCGTGGACGAGGACTGGGACTGGATCGAACACCATCCCGGAAACCTGCAGGTAGACACCATCAAGATGCGGGCCAGCCGAGTGACCGCCGGGGGCGGCGAGCCCTTCCTCCTGCTCGGCTACTCCGCCTTCTGGGCGGCCCAAGGCGGATTGGAGCAGGTCAAGGCAGGCACGTTCGTCCGTCCCTTGCGCGATCGGGGGCATGCGGTGAGTACCTTCATGCTGCCGGAGCGGCTGGACGATTGGGACAACCTCGTCCACGAAGTGATGCGGGGATCGGCCGCTGCCGTCAGTGGCTGGATGCTCTGGGATGGGCCCGACAGCAGCGGCCCGCTGGCCTTCCCGCCGGACAAGCTGCTGCCGTTCCTACGAGTGACCGACAAATGGCGGCGTACGTACGCCACCGACAAGCCCCTCTATCTCGGTGGGCTCGGCCGCGAGACAGCCATTCCTTACCTGCACGAATTGGGGAAGGCCGGCGGCTTGGAGTACCTCACCGGCGCGAACGTCCGTCTCGACGTGGGCCGGCTTTCGCCGGAAGACTCGGGTGTGGTCGCCTACGCCCGCGACCTGCGGGCAGTGCTCAATCCCCCGGGCACGAAGCAGCTGCGGTCGATCCTTTTCACTGATCTCGATTGGGCGGTCGAAAAGGATGTCGCTGGTCTCGACGCCTTCGATCAGGCCGCGTATCTCGCCCGGGCGGCGCTGCTTTTGGACGCGCCCGACATTCGCTCCGTGATCGAGTTGCGGAACGAAGACTTCACGCGGCTCGGGCTCGGCCTCGCCTATCGACGCACGCTGGTCGTTCCCCCGCTGGTGGAGATGCCGGCGGCGTATCAGTTCAAGCCTGCTTATTGGGGCTTGGCGCAGGTGCGACAATGGCTGGCCGAAGCCCCGGTCGCCGAGCGGTTCGAGGTGGCCGATGTCATCCCCGGCCGCACACGGGCGGTGCTGCAAGGCGGCGGCGGCAATGTGGCGCACGTCATCGTCTGGCGTAACGATGACGCGGGGCAGCTCTCGTTCGCGGGAACCGGCGCGACGGTCACGGAGGCCCGTGATCTGTTCGGCGCCCCAGTACCCGAACAGGACGGCTGGTATTCGATCGGGAAGGTCCCGTGCCGCTTCGCCGTCGGGGCCGGCGCCGAGCCGCTGGCGACAGCACTTGCGCTGTTGCGGGTGCGTGACGCCGTGGAGTCGACCTGGCCGCAGCAGGTGCTCGCCGCCTTCCGGCCGGACCAGGGGGGCCGCCAGAAGTACCGGCAGGCGGGCGGCCAGCCGCAGACGATCGCAGGCCGCACCGTGACGGGAGAGCCGCGGGAGGTTCCCGGCGTGGTGTTCAAGCCGGGCGACTCCGAACAATTCGCCGTCGCGGTGCCCGCGGGGAGCGGGCTCGTCTTGAAAAAGCAGTTCCTGCTCGATGACACCGGCCAGGCGGCAGAGGTCGTCGTCAACGGCAGTCCGGTCGGCACGTGGGACTTGCGCCGCTCGGAGAAGGAACTGTCGGGGGGCTTGCGTGAATCGATCTTCGTCATCGACTCCCCGGCGCTCGGCGGCAGGCCGGAGGCCGAGGTCGCGATTCGCTACTCCACGCCGGCGAACACCGCCACCTGGACCGCGCTTGAATGGCGTGGCGACAACTTCCCGCTCTCGGCCGTGGGGGCGGTGCACGCCGATCAGAATGCCGGCACGCCACGGTATGCCCGCAACATCGTCGGCGGGCTGCTAACGATTGATCGGGAAGCCTTCACCAACGGCATCGGCACCTTCGCCCGCAGCCTGACGGAGATTCCGCTCAACGGTCAGTTTAGGCGATTCACGTGCAAGGTCGGCGTGGACGCCGTGACCGAGGGCCGCGGATCGGTGACGTTCGAGGTGTATGGCGACGGAAAAAAGCTCTGGGCATCGCCGCTGATGTCGGGGCTTGACGGGCCGCGGGGCCTCGATCTGGACGTGACCGGAGTCAATCGGCTGCGGCTGGTCGTGACGGATGCCAACGACGGCAACAAATTCGATGCCGCCAACTGGGTGGAACCGGAGCTCAAACGATGAACCACCAGACGATTTTCATTCTGCTGGGCCTCGTCGTCTGCGGCGCCGGGCGGCTGCCCGCCGCGGAGCGGATTCTGGAAACTGCGGAGCCGATCGTCGTCGACGGCGTGCTCGACGAACCGGTGTGGCAGAAGGCTGAGCCGGTCGAGGTCGATTACCTCGGGAGCAAGCCGGGACAGAAGTCGGACGAGAAAAGAATGGTCGCCAAGTACGCTTGGGACGGCAACTATCTCTGCATCGGCTACGAGGCCTTCGACACGAATCTTGTCGCCCGCGGAAACGACCGCGCCGAGGGCCCCACAGGAAACCAGCGTGACGGGGCGTCGATCTTCGATCCCCAGGCCAAGGTCGACGTGGTGGAATTCTTCATCTCGTTCGGCGACGAGCATTTCATGTGGGAAATCCACCACAACGCGCTCAATCAGTTCAACGACGTCTTCTGCATCGTGCCGGCCTCAGAGTGGCCCGTCGCCAAGGGCTCGCTGGCCCCGTACGGCATCATCTTCAACGACGGGGAATGGCTGCGGGACGATCCGCCGCACACCGTTGCCCACGCGGTGAAGCTCAAGCCAAAGGCCGACGGGCAGCCGTCCACCGTCAACGATGCCAGCGACATCGACACCGGCTACACAGCCGAGATCCGCATCCCGTGGCGGCCGCTTGGGATTCCGAGAACCGCGGAAACCTGGCGGCAGGAGAACGGCAAGCGGGTTGCCGGCCCGTGGAACCTCGAGGGGCAGAGCGTGAGCCTGCTGGCGGTCTTGCAGGACGGCGATCTCCCGGAGCGGTATCACCATTCCGGCCCCAAGCGGAAGCCGGACTGGTTCCACAAGACGCAGCCCGACTGGCCGGTGTATGAATGCGGGTCGGCGGAGGAGACGGCCGCCGCCGCCGCGGTCCGACGGCTCCTGGCGGATCAGGAAGGGGGAGGCGCGTCGGCGGCGACGGTCGATGCCCTGCGAACATCCGGCATCGCCGCCGCCCTGGCTGCCGCCGGGTTTCTCGACGAGGGCAAGCCGCCCTCCCAAGCGGAGATGCTCTTCGACGTCATCGCGGCTGCGGCGAAGTGCCGCCGGATGCATCCCGAAATCCTGCGGATCTACGATCCTGCGGCGTTCGAGCTCTTTTACTCCCCGACGGCGGCCGCTGCCCAGCAGCCGCTGGCAGCTGGCCTCGCCTGGAAGACCTGGCCGCGATCGCTACCCGAGGCTGTCGTGCGCGGCGCGCCTCTGCCGACGCTCGACTGGCTCAAGTCGCAGGCCGCCGCTACCAGCCCCGATCTTGCGAAGCTGCGGCTGCTGTTTCCGGCCGTCGGCTGGTGGCTGCGAGCGGGAAACGAACGTCAGCATGCTGAGGAGTTTTGCGGGGTGGTCGCCGCCCTCGCCGAGAATCCGGCGGTCGCCGCCGATCCGCCCACAGCGGCGGCCTTGCTCAAGCTCGTCGGCGACGCCCGGGTCGTGGTGGCGGGCGATTGGGTGATCCAGATGCTCGCGTCGCCCGACGAGGAGCTGCGGCAGGCGGCGGCGACGTCGCTGGGTCGCATCGCGGCCGCGGGCAAGCCGGGGAGCCCGACGCTGCCGGCCGAGGAGCGGTCGAAAATGCTGGCGGCGTGGCTCGCGCGGGTTCGTGACGAGCAGTCATCGTCGGTACTTGCCAAGCTTGCCGCAGCCGCCGAGGCCTGGCCGGAGTCGAAGGAGGTGTCGGGGGCGATGCTGGAACTGTTTCGTCGCTCCCCCGATGCCGAGGTCCAGCGATCGATTCTCCTTGCGGTTGCGAACACGCGCTGGCCCGACCGGCAGTTCATGATTCGAGAGTCGCTCGAAAAAGCGACCGGCGGAGTTCTTGGGGCCGCCCTCGACGCCGCCGCGGTCCATCCCGATGCCTCCCATCTGCCGGCCATCAAGGCATTGCTCGCAGAGCAGCCCGATCCCAGCCCGCAACTGATCGATGCCGTCGGTGCGGTCGGTGATTCGGAATCCCTCGGCCACCTACTCGGCTGGCTGAAGCGGGAGAAAAACCCGGCCGTGCGGATGAAGTTGATCCTGGCGATCAATCGCATCCCCGGAGAGGGGAGTGCTCGGGTGATGGCCGACCTGCTGGCGAGTGCTGCCGAGCCGCTCGAGGCGGATCTGCTCTGCCGGGTCGCGAGTCAACGGAATCTGCCCGGTGCATCCCGGTTTCTCGGCGGCCTCGCGGAGGACGTGACGGCGCCGGTGGCGGTTCGCGCCCAGGCGATCTGGGCCTTGGGCAATTACGCCGATACCGAGTCGCGGGATTCGCTGCGCCGGCTGAGCGCCGACACGTCCAAGTATTTTCCAGAATTGGCCGCCAAGCGTTTGATTCCCGAGCCGCTCGAGCAGGCCCGGCTCTTCATCGACCTCGCCCGGTTGCGGCAGGGCGAGAAGGCCGCGGAGGTGGAAGTCGTTCGGCGGTTCGACGCGGCGACCCCGGCCACGCAAGTCGCGGTGTTGCGGTCGTTGGCCCAGATCAAGCTCGATTCGCCGCCGATCGCCACCGGCTTGCGTTCCGGCGACTTCGCCGTGCTCGAGGCCGCAGTGCGGGCGGCCGGAGCCGCGCGCCCCGCCAAATATGCCGCGGACCTGGCGGCCATCCGGCAATCCCCGTTCATCACCATCCTGCTCGATTCCGGTCTCGATATCTGGCAACTGCCGGCCGCCTTGGACGAGGCGACGAAGGCGGCTACCACACCCACTGCCGTTCCATGAAACCGCCACGCTCTTCATCGCTCATCGCCTTGGCATTGGTTTCGGCCTTATGTCCGACGCCCGGCCGCGGCCACGAATCGCCCATCGACCACGTCGAGCGGGAGCTGCGGCTGTTCGCCGAGGATGGGAAGGCGTGGCTCGTCTATCGCCTGCTGCCCACCGAACGGGCGACGCTCATGGAGCTCAAAACCATGGATGCCGATGGCGACGGCACGATCTCCGACCGTGAGCGGGCCGGGTTTTTTGTTGGCAAGGCGCAGGCGATCGCGAAGAAGATCACCCTGAATATCGACGGTCGCCCTCTGCCCCTCGAGCCCGGCGGCAGCGTGCGGTGCGACCCGCAGCTGGGCCAGACCTTCCTGTTCAGCGGCCCGTTGCCAGCGCTCCAGCCCGGTCGGCATCCGGGCAGGTTGGTGGACGGCCATTCCCGCGACTATCCAGGCGGCTTTGTCTGGAAGGACCCCGGGCGGGAGGGCTCGGAGGCGATTCGCTTCGAACCCGTCACGCCCGCCACCCAGGCCGGCCCCCACGATCACCCGCCCTGGCTGGAACTGCAATTCAACGTGGTCGTTCGCTGATTCCCAGTTTTCGTTTCCCCGTTTACACGTTCCACACTCACCCCCCCGGACCGCTTCCCATGAATGCTTCCAATGCCCAACACGCCATCGATCATGCCCGCAATGCCCGCAACCGCGTGCTCGGCGAACTTCGCAAGGTCATCGTCGGCCAAGAAGACCTGATCGACCAGGTGTTCATCGCCATGTGCGCCGGCGGCCACGTGCTGCTTGTGGGGGTGCCCGGCCTCGCCAAGACGCTCTTGGTGAGCACCCTTGCCAAGACACTCTCGATGAATTTCAAGCGGATCCAGTTCACTCCCGACATGATGCCCAGCGATATCACCGGCACGGAGATTCTCGAGGAGGATCACTCGACCGGCCGAAAGCACTTTGTTTTTGTCCAGGGCCCGGTGTTCACGAACCTGCTGTTGGCCGACGAGATCAACCGCACACCTCCCAAGACGCAGGCGGCGTTACTCGAGGCGATGCAGGAAAAGAGCATCACGGTCGGCAAGAAGACCTACAAGCTCGAGGAACCCTTCATGGTGATGGCGACACAAAACCCCATCGAGCAGGAGGGCACCTATCCGCTGCCGGAGGCGCAGCTCGACCGCTTCATGTTCAATCTCTACGTCGATTATCCGTCGGACGTCGAGCTCAAGACGATCATCAAAAACACGACGGCGGGGGCCCTGCTCACGCCGGACTCGGTGTTGACCGGCGACGATGTGCTCGAACTCCGCAAGGCCGTGCGGCAGGTGCCGATCAGCGACCACGTGCTGGAATACATCGTCGGTCTTGTTTCCGCGACGCACCCCAACAAGGAGACATCGCCGGAGATCACCCGGAAATATCTCGCCTGGGGAGCGGGTCCGCGGGCCGGGCAGTATCTGGCCTTGGGGGCGAAGAGCCGGGCGCTGCTCCGGGGCAATCCGCAGGCGACCGCCGACGACGTGCGGGCCGTGACCCGCGCGGTCCTGCGGCACCGGATCTATACGAACTTCACAGCGCAGGCGGAAGGCATCGACGCCGACGGCATGATCGACCGCCTGTTGAAGCTCGTCGAGGAGGCTCCTGCCGCATCGACCGGGCAGCGGGCGAAGGTCGCAGCAACCGCTTCATGACCCACGCCACGTGCCGCCGCCAGGCACTTCAGCTCGCCGCGCGGCGAGCGCTCGAGAAAGGGGTGATCGAGGACCTGCTGGCCGCCTGCTTTGATCCGACGTCGTTCCCGCAGGCACCACCGCCCGAGTGCTCGGCCGGCTGCGGCCACTGTGGCGGCTTGCCCGCGAGCCGCGGATGGAGCGGGGCGCACGCTAGCCGGGGAGGGTGGCAAGGGAGAAGCGGTTCACTTCTCGAACATTCGTGGATCGAAGTGAAACGGCTGCCCGGAGTCGGCCTGCAGGAAGTTCATGTCG